>NZ_OY776217.1:2630002-2950003 GCF_963675455.1 Emcibacter sp.
CATGGCCGAATACCTGGCAGACCTGACCAGGCGGTTCCCGATCCTGTCTATTGAGGACGGTATGGCCGAGGATGACTGGGAAGGCTGGAAAATCCTCACCGACCTGATTGGCGACAAGGTGCAGCTGGTTGGGGATGATCTGTTCGTGACCAATCCCGTACGTCTTGCCGACGGCATCAAAAAAGGCGTCGCCAACAGCATTCTGGTCAAGGTGAACCAGATCGGTTCCCTGACCGAGACTTTCGAGGCTGTTGATATGGCGCACCGGGCATCCTATACGTCCGTGATGTCTCACCGGTCCGGAGAGACCGAGGATGCGACCATTGCCGACCTGGCGGTTGCCACCAACTGCGGACAGATCAAGACCGGTTCTCTTGCCCGTTCCGACCGGCTGGCCAAATACAACCAGCTGATCCGTATCGAGGAAGCCCTGGGTGAAGCTGCGAAATATGCCGGGAAATCTATCCTAAGGTAATAAATTGCCTTCATTACAAGGCAGTCATAAAGAATGAGGCTCTGAAGGAAACTTCGGGGCCTTTTGTTTGGGGAGGTATAAAATTATCGATCCGCATCAGGGGCCCGGATGAGGTAAGGATGGCAGCCGATGCTTTTCTATGGCCTTCAAACATTCCTGCTACCAGATATAGTGTTCAGGCCTAGCGCCTTGACTCTAAAAGAAAAAAAATAACAAAATCACTTGACCCGTCGAATCACCTGTGATTCTCTAGGGGTATGAAAAAGATACAGGACATCATAAACCGCTTTCAGAAAATGGCTGTGCCTCTCGCCAGCCTGTTTGTGCTGTCCTATTTCGGCTTTCATGCCCTGCATGGCAAGAACGGTCTGCCGGCCCATGTTGAATTGCAGAAAGACATCGATACTCTTCAGGCAGAGTATGAGGAAATCCATTCCGTTCGCACGGAACTGGAGACTCATCTTGACCTTCTCGACAGCGATAATGTTGACCCTGACTACCTTGATGAAATGAGCCGGCGCTATCTCGGCTACAGTCATGAAGATGAAATTATCATTCAGGAAAATTCAACAACATCTTCATTTATGTAATTTTATTATAAATTACAGGTCAATATTCTGATTTTTATATCATAACAAAATAATATTTGGCTTTACGTTTCAAAACGTGAAATTAATCATTTCGCGGTTAATTCTATTTTTTTCTTGTTTTTCAATAACTTTTAACAATTAATATAGTAAATATGAAGTTGCAAAACATCAAAATATAGGCTGAAAAACATGGCAAACGATGTCTCGCCCCGTAAAAGTGGGGCAAAATCCTCTTTGAAAACACCTGCAAAATCCCCCGCAAAATCCCCTCGCCGCAGCAAGGCTGCTCCCCGCAAGGAATATGCGGCAAGTCCCGAGGAATTGCTCGAATTTTATCGGACCATGCTGTTGATGCGCAGGTTCGAGGAAAAAGCTGGCCAAATGTACGGCATGGGCCTGATAGGTGGGTTCTGTCACCTTTATATCGGTCAGGAAGCGGTTGTAACCGGCATTCAGGCGGCGTTGAAAGAGGGCGACAGCATCATCACCAGCTACCGCGATCACGCCCATATGATTGCCTGTGGCATTGATGCCAAGGAAATTCTGGCCGAACTGACCGGACGGTCCGGTGGTATCTCCAAAGGCAAGGGCGGTTCCATGCATATGTTCAGTGTGGAACACGGCTTTTACGGCGGTCACGGAATCGTCGGCGCCCAGGTGCCGATCGGGGCCGGGCTGGCTTTTGCCCATCAATATCGCGGTGTTGACAATGTGTCTGTTGTTTATTTCGGCGACGGCGCTGTCAACCAGGGCCAGGTTTATGAGACCTTCAACATGGCCGAGCTTTGGGGGCTGCCGGTTATTTTCATCATCGAGAACAACCAGTATGCCATGGGTACGGCGGTAAGAAGAGCTTCTTCCGAGGTTGAGCTGCATCGTCGCGGCGAAAGCTTCAAGATACCTGGAGAGGCGGTTGACGGTATGAATGTACTGGCGGTTAAAGAAGCAGCTGACCGGGCCGTGGAATGGTGCCGCAGCGGCAAGGGTCCGATCCTTCTGGAAATGAAAACCTATCGATATCGCGGGCATTCCATGTCCGATCCGGCAAAATACCGGTCCAAGGAAGAAGTTCAGAAAATGCGGGCGGAACATGATCCCATCGATCAGGTGAAGCAGCGTCTGCTGGACAGTAAAAAAGTTACGGAAGACGATCTCAAGGTGATTGACAAGGAAATCAAGGCAGTCGTAGCCGATGCCGCAAGTTTTGCCCAGGAAAGCCCGGAACCGGATCCGTCCGAACTCTATACCGATGTTTTGGCAGCAGAATAAGAAGGAAGACTGAAATGCCGATTGAAATATTACTTCCCGCCATGTCCCCGACCATGACCGACGGGACTGTCGCCAAATGGAATGTGAAAGAGGGGGACAAGGTCTCCGCCGGTGATGTTCTTGCAGAAATCGAGACCGACAAGGCGACCATGGAACTGGAAACTGATGAAGAAGGCACTGTCGGAAAGATTTTTGTACCGGAAGGAACAGAAGAAGTAGCCGTCGGCACCCGGATTGCAGTGTTGCTGGAAGAAGGCGAAGACGCTTCCGCGCTTGACGGCCTGTCCGATGCGCCGGCGCCCGCAGCCAAGGCCACACCTTCGGCTGAACCGGCAGCAGAGGTTCCGGCAGCCGAGGCTCCTGCGGCTCTGGCACCCGAGGAAGCTGCCCTGCCGGAAGGCACGACTTTCAAAAAAATAACCGTCCGCGAAGCCCTTCGCGATGCCATGGCGGAAGAGATGCGCAAGGACGGTGATGTCTTTGTCATGGGTGAAGAGGTGGCTGAATATCAGGGTGCCTACAAGGTCACGCAGGGACTTCTCGATGAATTCGGTCCGCGGCGGGTTATCGATACGCCAATCACAGAGCACGGGTTTGCCGGGCTTGGTGTAGGGGCGGCCATGGCCGGTCTGAGGCCGGTTGTGGAGTTCATGACCTTTAACTTCGCCATGCAGGCCATTGACCAGATTATCAACTCGGCCGGCAAGACAAACTATATGTCAGGCGGCCAGATCCGCTGCCCTATGGTATTTCGCGGCCCCAACGGCGCTGCCTCCCGCGTGGCAGCCCAGCACAGCCAGAACTATGCCTCATGGTATGCCCATGTGCCGGGTCTGATTGTCATCGCACCTTATGATGCGGCCGACTGCAAAGGGCTTCTGAAAGCGGCAATCCGCAATCCGAATCCGGTGATTTTCCTGGAGAATGAAATCACCTACGGACAGAGTTTCGAAGTCCCTGACGTGGAAGATTATGTGGTGCCAATCGGCAAGGCCAAGGTTGCCCGGGCCGGAACGGATGTCACGCTGGTCAGTTATTCCATTGGCGTCAGGACGTCACTGGAAGCCGCCGACAAGCTGGCGGAACAGGGCATCAGCGCCGAAGTGATCGACCTGCGCACCATTCGTCCGCTGGATATGGAAACGGTAATCAAATCCGTACAGAAAACCAACCGGGTAGTCTGTGTCGAGGAAGGCTGGGCCACCTGCGGTGTGTCAGCGGAACTTTCGGCCCGTATTATGGAAGAGGCTTTTGACTATCTGGATGCCCCGGTGATGCGGTGCGCCAATGAAGATGTGCCCATGCCTTACGCAGCCAATCTGGAGAAACTTGCCCTGGTAAACGCAGACAAGGTGGTCAAGGCCGCCAAAGCCGTCTGCTACCAGGATTAAGGGGAGAGAAGATATGCCAATCGAATTACGTATGCCGGCCCTGTCCCCGACCATGGAAAGCGGTACACTTGCCACCTGGTCCGTCAAGGAAGGGGATGCTGTGGAAAGCGGCACCATCCTGGCAGAAATTGAAACCGACAAGGCGACCATGGAATATGAAAGCATCGACGAGGGTGTCGTTGGCAAAATCCTGGTGCCGGAAGGAACCGAGGAAGTTAAAGTCGGTGAGCTGATTGCTCTTCTTCTGGAGGAGGGGGAGGATGCCTCGGTTCTCGAAGGATATAGCGCCAAAGCAGCTCCAAAACCTGCCGAAGCACCTGCTGTAACAGAAGCCCCGGCTGCAGCGAAAACTGCACCGGCAGTAACGACTTCTACACCGGCAGCAAAACCTGCTGCTACGGCTCCTGCGCCGGCAACAGGCGGACGGGTTTTTGCCTCACCCCTGGCCCGGCGTATCGCTGAGCAGCAGGGATATGATATTTCCGCTATTTCCGGCAGCGGTCCGCATGGACGGATCGTGAAGCGGGATGTGGAGGCCTTCAAGCCGGGTGCAAAATCGTCGGCGGCGGCGGTCGCTATGGGCGGAGTAGATATGGGCGTGGACGCACCTTATCAGGAAATCAAACTGTCCAGCATGCGCAAAACCATTGCCAAGCGCCTGACAGAATCCAAACAGAATGTGCCGCACTTCTATCTTGGTGTGGATATCGAACTGGATAATCTTCTGGAAGCCCGCAAGCAGCTTAATGCCATGAGCGACGAATATAAACTGTCCGTCAACGACTTCATCATCCGGGCCTGTGCCCTGGCGCTGAAAAAAGTGCCGGAAGCCAATGTTCAGTTTGCCGGTGATGTCATGCGCCAGTATGAACGCGCCGATGTGTCTGTGGCGGTTGCCATTGACGGCGGTCTGGTAACACCCGTGATCCGCGGGGCGGAACACAAGGGCCTGCGTCAGATTTCAGAGGAAACCAAGGCGCTGGCCAAGAAAGCCCGTGACGGCAAACTGATGCCTGAGGACTATCATGGTGGCACCTTCTCCATTTCCAACCTGGGGATGTTCGGTATCAAAACGTTCCAGGCCGTGATCAATCCGCCGCAGGCCGCCATCCTTGCCGTCGGCAGCGGCGAACAGCGGGCTGTGATCAAGAACGGTCAGGTGGTTTCGGCAACGGTGATGTCTGTCAACCTGGCCTGTGACCATCGAGCCATTGACGGCGCTGTCGGGGCCAGGTTCCTTGATGCAGTCAAGATCTTCCTTGAAACACCGTCCACCATGCTGCTTTAGGAGACCCGGAATATGTCTGCACAGAAATTTGATCTTGTTGTCGTGGGTGGCGGGCCCGGTGGGTATGTGGCGGCGATCCGTTCGGCCCAGCTTGGTCTGAAAACCGCCCTTGTGGAAGCGGAACATCTCGGCGGTATCTGCCTGAACTGGGGCTGTATCCCGACCAAGGCACTGCTGAGATCCGCAGAAGTCTATCATAATATGAAGCATGCGGCCGATTACGGGTTAAGCGCGGATAATGTCAGCTTTGACATTGAAGCAGTGATCAAACGCAGCCGCGGTGTGGCCAAGCAGCTCAATTCAGGCGTCAAAGGCCTGATGAAGAAAAACAAGGTCACAGTCTTTGACGGTTACGGAAAACTGGTCAAACCGGGACATATTGCCGTGGAAAAGGACGGCAAGAAAGTTGCCGACGTGGAAGCCGGTCATATCATCCTGGCCACCGGCGCCCGCGCCCGGGAACTGCCGCACCTGAAGGCGGACGGTGACCAGGTCTGGACCTACAAACACGCCATGACGCCGAAAGAAATGCCAAAATCCATGCTGGTGATCGGTTCCGGCGCCATTGGCATCGAATTTGCCAGCTTCTATAACGAATTTGGTGCCGATGTGACTGTGGTCGAAATGATGGACCGGGTGCTGCCGGTGGAGGACGAGGAAATCTCCGCCTTTGCCGCCAAGTCCTTCAAGGCCCAGGGCCTGAAACTGATGACGGAAGCTTCCGTGACCAAGCTGGACAGGAAAAAGAACAGTGTTGTCTGCACTGTTGAGGATAAATCCGGCAAGGCCCAGACCATCGAAGTGGAAAAGGTCATCCTGGCCATCGGCATTACCGGCAATGTGGAAGGCATCGGGCTCGAGGAAAACGGTATCAAGGTCGACCGCGGCCATGTGGTCACCGATGAGTGGGGCTTTACCGGCGTCAAGGGTGTCTATGCCATCGGCGACCTGACCGGTGCGCCCTGGCTTGCCCATAAAGCCAGTCATGAAGGTGTTATTGCCGTCGAAAAAATTGCCAAAGACCTTGGTAACAAGGAGATCAGGGACCTGCATCCCATGGACAAGTCCAACATCCCGGGCTGTACCTATTGCCGGCCGCAGGTGGCCAGCGTCGGTCTCACTGAAAAAGCCGCCAGGGATAAAGGTTTGAAAATCAAGGTCGGTCGGTTCCCCTTCATCGGCAACGGCAAGGCCATTGCCCTTGGCGAGGCGGAGGGCATGATCAAAACCATCTTTGATGAAAAGACCGGCGAACTTCTGGGCGCCCATATGGTTGGTGCCGAGGTGACCGAACTGATCCAGGGCTATGTTGTTGCCCGGACGCTGGAAACCACGGAAACCGAACTGATGCATACGGTCTTCCCGCATCCGACACTTTCCGAAATGATGCATGAATCAGTGCTTGACGCCTACGGCAAAGCCATCCATTTTTAGGCCAGACGCCAAATTTGAACAGGAAGCATCGTTGTGAGCAGTGAAAGCGATAAAGTGACCCCGATCAGGGACAATCAAAACCGTCTCCGCAAGCCGGACTGGATCCGGGTAAAGGCGCCGGTCTCCAAAGGCTATCACGAAACCCGCAAGATGATGCAGGACCTGAACCTGCATACGGTCTGTCAGGAAGCTGCCTGTCCAAATATTGGCGAATGCTGGGATAAAAAACACGCCACGGTGATGATCCTGGGGGATACCTGCACCCGGGCCTGCGCCTTTTGTAATATCAAAACCGGCAAGGGTAATCCGGTGGATCCTCTTGAACCGGACAATGTGGCTATTGCCGCCGGCAAGATGGGGCTCAATCATATCGTGGTTACGTCCGTTGACCGGGATGATCTGGAAGACGGTGGCGCCGATCAGTTTGTGAAGGTGATAAAACGGCTGCGGGAAGAAGCCCCGGGCACCACCATTGAGATCCTGACACCGGACTTCCGCAACAAACCTGGAGCTTTGGAAAAGGTGATCGAAGCCCGCCCCGATGTGTTCAACCACAACTTGGAGACGGTGCCGCGCAACTATACCCGCATTCGCCCGGGGGCCCGCTATTTCCATTCCCTGCGCCTGCTGGACCGGGTCAAGGAAGTAGACCCGACCATCTTCACCAAATCCGGTATTATGGTCGGTCTGGGCGAGACAAAGCAGGAAGTGCACCAGGTGATGGATGACATGCGGTCCGCCAATGTGGATTTCATCACTATCGGCCAGTATCTGCAGCCGACACCACGCCATGCGACGGTGGAGGAATTTGTTAAACCTGATGATTTTGCCAATTACGCCCGGGTCGCCCGCGCCAAGGGGTTCCTGATGGTGTCTGCATCGCCGCTGACCCGCTCTTCCCACCATGCGGGATCTGATTTTGAAAAGCTGAAGGCCGCGCGGGAGGAAAAAATCGCCAAAGAGGGGGCAAAAGCCTTGAAGGTTTCTGGTGATGCACCAGTGGACATTGAGGAAATGGCCCGACTTAATCCCAACCAGTCAGAATCCTCTGAAGACTGATGCCCAGATTTGAAGACAAACGCGATCTGCCGTACCGGGCCGAGCAGATGTATGATCTGGTGGCCGATGTCGGTTCCTATCAGGAATTCCTGCCCTGGTGTCAGGGAACCCGGGTTTACAATCGGAAAGACAAGGATTTTCATGCGGACCTGATCATCGGTTTCAAGATGTTCCGGGAGCGTTTTACCTCCCATGTCCATCTCGGGGACAATGTAATCGAGGTCAAATATATCAAGGGGCCGCTCAAATATCTGGTTAACAGCTGGCAGTTTACCGAGCGGGAATATGGCGGTTGCCATATTGACTTTCTGGTGGATTTTGAATTCAAAAACCGGCTATTCGAGAAAATGGTCGGGGCGCTCTTCTCCGAAGCGGTCAGCCATATGATTCAGGCATTCGAGAATCGGGCCCACGAACTCTACGGAAACGCATAAAGAAACACCCCCTCGAAGGAGGGGGGGTTTCAAAAATTATCTGTGAATGATCAAGCGTTTTTGCGTCGACGCATCAGGCCGAAGCCGACAAGGCCAAAGCCCAGCAGAGCAAGCTGTGCCGGTTCAGAAACGTCTACATCACCAACGCGACCGAGTTCATATTCTACATTGATAACGCCTGTTGTGCCGTTTTCGGTCCAGAGGTCATGGGCCATTCCCAGAAACTGGAAACCAAGCCGGCTAAGGGTAATATTAAAACCACCAAGAGTTGTAGCGTAGTCTCCGCCAGTATTATTGTAAGGAGTTCGGCCATCGGCCCAGCCAAGGATGCCGACAATGTCACCGGTTTCAAAATAAAGGTTGGTTTCCACGGACAGAACGTCTTCCCAGTAGCCGAGTGACGTGAAGTCATTTGTTGTGGAAAAAAATTCCGGCGGTGTGGAGTTCAGCAATACGATCTCGAGTGTGCTGTCCTGTACACTATCCAGCGGGAAGGAAATTCCAGTGATTGTAAATTCTGTCGGGGCAACAAACCAGAACCCCCGTGTGGAGCTCCCGCAGCAGCCGGATCCTGAAGTAACGCCCACATCAAGGGCTGTGGCTGAAGCCCCCTGGATGCCGAAAAACATGCTGCTGGCAACGGCAGCCGCCATAACTATTTTTTTAAGAACTTTACTCATTATTTTTCCTCTCTTTCTAAATACATATAAATATTTAAGCAATTTACATGCCATTTATTTAACTATATGAAAATAAAGGGGAAAAGATAATGTATGCATTTGTTAGTGTGCAATAAGTGTAAATTTTTCCGACAGTTGAGAGGGCTGATTTTACAGTAAAGTAACATCGGGAATGAAAAGCCGGGATTACTTTCACAAAAGGACAGGCTCATGCTGGTGAAGATGAAACCAGTCTTTATTTTCCCGGTTTTTCATGCGACAACTGTGAAATATAAATATTTCCACTTGAAAGTATGAAATTGAGTAACGCGGCAGACGTCACGCAGGACAACAAGAAAGATATTGCCAAAGGGGCAGGGGCCAATTTCGGCGGTTTTCTGATCCGGCTGGGTGCACGGATTCCCTTCCTTCTGCTGGTCGGCCATCTTTACGGTGCGGGTATTTTCGGACAATTTGTTTTCGCTGTGACCTATGTGGAAACCCTGTCGGTTCTGGCGGTTTTTGGTTTCAAGCGCTCCATCTTTAAATTCCTGAACGGACATATCCGTGACAGGAATATGCCGGAAGCCGGCACGGCCGTGCTCAACTGCCTGATGATTGTCCTGAGTTTCGCTGCTCTGATTGTGCTGGCAACCTATCTTGGCAACCCGTTGCTCGATAGTTTGTTCGGGAAGGATATGGCCGCTGCTGCCTTGATTCTTGCGCCTGCTATCCTGCTGTATTCGCTGACGGAAATCCTGCTGGCTTCAACCAGGGCGTTCCGGATGATGCGCTATGAGATTTTCACCAAGAGCATTATGGAGCCTTACAGCCTGCTGATTTTTGGGACTATCTTCTATTTTCTCGGGATGAAGGGACAGGGGCTTCTGTTTGCCTATCTATTCATGATTAGCTTGTCTTTCAGCTCGGCTCTCTACGGATTTTTTCGTATATTTTCCATCTCCCATCTCAGGGGTTTCATTCCGGACTTTGGATTGATCCGGTCGATGTTGACCTTTTCCGGGCCAACGGCTGTTTATGATCTTGGCAACTTTTTCCTGCAGCGTATCGATGTATTTCTTTTGTCCGGACTGACTTCCAGCTCAACAGTCGGCATTTACGGCATGGCCCTGAATGTGGCGACTACAGTCAAGAAAATCCGCCAGAGCTTTGATCCGATCCTGGAGCCGGTTCTGTCCCAGTCGGTAGAGAGTGACGACTTGAAGAAGACCGTCAGTGAAATGGCCCAGGTCAGTTACTGGATGGCATCGATCCAGGTGATTATTGTCGTTCTTCTGTTTTTCTATGGTTCGGCATTAATGTCGCTTTTTGGATCCGACTTTGCAGTCGCCGGTCTTATACTCTCCCTTATTATCTTGGGGGATGCGGTTAACGGTTCCCTCGGCATATCCGAGTTGTTGCTGCTGTATAAACGACCGTCGATAAATCCCATGATCATTGCGGTGATGACACCCTTTCATCTGGGGCTTTGTTATCTGCTGATAGGCCTGTTAGGCGGGGAAGGTGCAGCACTCAGTATCCTGATAACCTACGTGGTGATGAATATCCTGCGTCTTGTCATAGTCAGGAGATTGTTTGAAATCTTCCCGTTGGATGCTAGACTGTTGCGACCACTTTGTGCTGGCGGAGTAGCGATTTTAATGTTGAGTATGGGAGGACGGGTTATTCAATTAGACTCTTTGCCGGGTGTCCTGGCAGGTCTGCTTGTTGTTATCCCCTGTTATTTTGCATTGATATTCCTGTTTTCCTCCACAGTTGAAAAACAAAAAATAAGATCTCTTTTGCCTGTCGGGAGGACGGTGAATGAATAGTATCGATACCGCGTCACTGCCGGCCACAGCCAACTTTCATGCCTGTCTTATTGCTTCCGGCAGCGGTGACAAGCCGCTGATAAATATGACGATACGCCAGCGCATTCTGAAGCAACTCTGCGACCTTGACATATCCATTATTTATGTTTTGGGCGAGGCAGAAGAAGCGGCAGAGATCTTTGCCAATGAAAAGAAAGCCACGCTTGTATTTATTAAGGATGAAGCCGAGTTCTCAACGTTGGTATCAGATGACCGGCCCTGCGTCAGGATCCGGGATGATGTTGTTTACCCTGATGTTTACCTGAAGCAACAGTTTGAGCTTGTGTCTGCTGACTGTGAACTTCCGGTCGAGGGTGGCTACCCGGTTGCCGCGCATGGTCGCTCGGAGCTCGAGCGGATAATATTCAGTAACCTGGCCAAGGAAACCGACGGCATCGTTTCAAAAACCCTGAACAGGCCGGTTTCCGGGCTGATCAGCCGGATGCTGGCACGAGCCGGTTTCTCGCCGATGACGTTTACCTGGGTAACGGGTTTGCTTTCATTGCTCATGCTGTGGGCTCTTCTGTCTGACGGCACTTACGCGATTGTCGGGGGCTGTTTGCTGTTTCATCTGGTTTCCGTCCTCGACGGCGTCGACGGGGAAATTGCCAGGTCCACCTATACGAAGACCGCACTTGGGGCCCGTCTGGATACCGGACTCGATATGATGGCGAATGTGATGTTTATGGGCGGCCTGCAATATGCCCTGTGGAATTTCTATGGTGCGGAGTTTCTGGTCTTTGGCGGCTATATCATTTCCCTGGTGTTGAGCGGCATCCTGATGATGACGTCCTTGCTTTATTTCGGCCCCGGCGGCGGCAGTTTTGATGTTCTCGCCCAGACCATCCGCAAGCGACTGGGCAATCATCCCTTTTGGCTCGCCACCTTCAACAATCTGAACTATTTCTTCAAGCGGGACTGTTTCGCCTTTATCTTTGCGATTGTTGGTCTTTTGGGGCTGGAAAGACTCATTCCCGCCAGCCTGATTTTCGGGCTGATCGTCTGGAATGTGGCGATCCTGTTTAACGCCCGTTATATTCTGGCCCAAAAGCAGGAAAAAGTGGTTCCCATTCCGACAGACCTAAACAAGCTCAATTAAAAATATCGGGGATTTCTCGTGCACGATATCAATAAATTGCCACTTTCTAAAGCAACCAGTAATCCGGGGACAGTTTATATTACATGGCAGAAAAACCTCTTTAACCTGCCAGCTTCCTTTATTTATTTCCTTCTTTCCATACTCCTGTTCTTTATCAACCTGTTGTGCATCCCTCGTGAGAAATATGCAGAAATTCAAAACCGGAGCCAGGAAAAAGAGACTCTGAGGAGATTGGAAGATATCGGGGATTTCATTAAAGAAGGAGAAACAGTACTTGATGTGGGATGCGGTAATGGGCGCTTCGGGGAAAATATCGCCCGGAAATTTAATGCCTGTGTTACAGGCATAGATGTTGTTGATTACGCTGATGCCGGAATCCCGATTAAATTTTATGACGGTTATACCATTCCCTTTGATGACAACAGCTTTGATGTGATTATCATGGCATTCATGCTGCATCATGTAAAACATCAGGATGTCATTTTCAAAGAGGCTCTCAGATGCTCGAAAAGCAAAATTATTATCTATGAGGATACCTATTTTTCCCCCTGGCAACATCTGTTTATTATGTGGAATGATTTTCATTCAAACATGATTGTCGGCCTTGTGAAAATCGTCAAAGGCCTTGAGGGCAAGGGCATATTGGGAATGCCATTACCGTTTACTTTCAGGAGTGTGAAAGGATGGTACCGGTATTTTCAGGAAAATAACCTGGAAATCATTTCGACACAGGTATCCCATTCCAACTTTAAACCCATGTCAAAAGTGACATTTCTTCTGCAAAAGGGAACTAGAACCGAGTAATCATTTTCAGGGTTAATTCGAGCGCTTTATCAACAGTTCTCAGTCGCACGTTTGTGCGGCCAACATCGCCAAATAGACATCGTTGATGCATGTTATCTCCATTTCGGCCACAGACAGCCATATGAACCAGTCCGACCGGTTTTTCGACTGACCCACCCCCTGGGCCTGCAACACCGGTGACGGCGACGGCGATGGTGGCGGAGGAGGCGGCGAGGGCGCCTTCTGCCATGGCCCGGGCGCAGGCTTCACTGACTGCGCCGTGATCCCGGATTATATTCGCCGATACACCCAGAACTTCCATCTTGGCGCGGTTGGTATAGGTGATAAATCCCCGGTCCACAACATCGGAAGACCCGGCAATTTCGGTCAGGCATCCCATGATCAATCCGCCGGTACAGGATTCTGCACTGGCGAGGTGGATCCCTTTGGCGCGGGCCTTGTCCAGAACCTCGGTGGCCAGTGTGATGAGTTCATCGTCAAACATAGATTTTATATCCCCATAACAAGAGTGCCGCCATAATACCGGCAACCACATCATCCATCATGACGCCAAAGGCACTGTGCTTGCGATCAAAAATACGGATCGGCCAGGGTTTCAGGATATCAAAAAGGCGGAATAAGGCAAAAGCCATGCCGTAGTCTTCCAGCGAGACGGGGGCCGGGATCAGGATCAGAGGCAGACATGTAATCCAGATGCCGCAAACCTCGTCGATCACGACTTCACCCGGATCGATCCGTCCGGAAACCTGCATATAAACCCTGCTGGACCATATGCCGATCAAAAAGGAAAAGACAATACCTGCGGCAAGGCCGGGCAGAGCGCCATACTCAATCAGTAGCCAGGCAAAGGGTAGGGCGGCAAGTGATCCCCATGTGCCGGGCGCTCTGGGCAGAAGGCCGCTGTAAAACCAGGTGGCGATGATAAAGGCCGGATGAAGTGGGGAGGCCGGCCAGTTTTTTATCCAGCTTGCCATATTATTTCTCCGGCATCATAACAGTGGCAATGGCCTGGGCGGCGATGCCTTCATTGCGTCCGGTAAAGCCAAGTTTCTCTGTTGTAGTCGCCTTGATGCTCACTGTATCAATTTCAAGCCCGCAGATTTCGGCAACAGCCTGACGCATGGCCTGCCGGTGCGGGCCGATTTTTGGCGCTTCGCAAATGATCGTCAGGTCAAGGGAGGTAATTTTTCCATCTCGCTCACGGACCAGCCGCACGGCTTCCTTGAGAAAAATATCCGAGCTTGCCCCTTTCCATTTGTTATCAGACGGCGGAAAATGGTCGCCGATATCGCCTGCGGCGATGGCACCGAGCAGGGCGTCGGTGAGGGCATGCAGGGCTACATCTGCGTCGGAATGACCCTTCAGCTTGTGGGTATGGGGGATTTTGATACCGCCGAGGGTTACAGCATCGCCCTCTTCAAAGGCATGAACATCAAAGCCCTGGCCGGTTCGCACAATATTTGTACCTGCTCCCATCATGATTTCCGCCTTCTCCAGATCTTCCCTGCTGGTGATTTTGAAATTCCGTTCTTCACCTGCAATGATTTTTGCAGGATGTCCGGAAAAGTCACAAACTGCTGCATCATCAGTCAGTTCTTGCCCCCGGGCTTCATAATGAGATTCCAGTATAATACTGAACTTGAAACCTTGAGGAGTTTGTGCACGCCACAAATTCGTTCGGTCTACTGTCTCCTGTACAATAGCTTTTTCGGCCTTTTTGATCGTATCGACAACCGGTAATGCAGGAATGGCGACGTCAAATTTCCGGGTCGCCGCGATGACGTCACTAATCACATCGGCAGATACAAATGGTCGGGCTGCATCATGGATCAGAACGATATCCGGTGCTTCCGATACCAGGGCCTCCAGGCCGCACAAAACAGATTGCTGTCTGGTTACTCCCCCGTAAACCGGCGGCATCAGCTCCAAAACGCCAACTGCATTAGTGTAGAGCATCAGGTCTTCGGGATGAATAACAACAATAACACGGTTGATTTCCGGATGATTGAGAAACCGTGTAACTGTATGATGAAGAACAGTTGTATCGCCAAGTGCCAGATATTGTTTGGGGGTTTCTCCACCCATCCTGTGGCCGCGTCCGGCGGCGACAATAACCGCTGCAACTTTCATCATTTCATTCCTTTACAGGCTCTTGGTATCCTTTATCGGGAAACTATCACCGGGCCCGCGGAAAGTCTGCAGTTTTTTGTGATTTCATGCTTTGACCTTGAAATTCTTTTCCTATATAGTCCGCGCTGATTTTGACTAATAAATAGTCAATTGTGGATTATTCGGATTTTATTGCATAGAATTTAGTCATGAAAATTGGTGATATTGAAATTAATGATCCGGTGCTGCTGTCCCCGATGGCCGGCGTGACAGATCGTCCCTTCAGGCGTTTGGTGAAGCGCTTTGGCGCCGGCCTGGTGACCTCTGAAATGATTGCCAGTGAAGCCATGATCCGGGCACATGACCGGACTCTCAAAATGGCAGCGCCGGAAAGTAATGAATATATGATGTCCGTGCAACTTGCCGGATGTGAGCCGCGGGTTGTGGCGGAGGCGGCCAAAATCAATGAAGACATTGGCGCGCCGATTATTGATATCAATATGGGCTGCCCGGCTAAAAAAGTCGTCAATGGATATGCAGGATCCGCCCTGATGAAAGAGCCGGATCTGGCGCGGAAAATTCTGGAACAGACGGTCAAGGCGGTCAATATTCCTGTGACCCTGAAAATGCGTACCGGCTGGGACGACGGCAGCCGCAATGCCCCGGAACTTGCCCGTATTGCCGAAGATGTGGGAATTCAGATGCTGACCGTGCATGGCCGCACCCGCTGCCAGATGTATCGTGGATCTTCCGATTGGTCCTTCATTCGCCAGGTCAAGGATTCAGTGAAAATCCCGGTCATTGCCAATGGTGATATCATCACGCCGGAGGATGCTGTGGAAGCCATGCGGCAGTCCGGTGCTGACGGGGTCATGATCGGACGCGGCAGTTACGGCAAACCGTGGTTTCTGGCACAGGTTATTCATTATCTGAAAACCGGCGAAAAACTGCCTGATCCCGATCTGGAAATTCAGAAAAAAATCCTCATGGAACATTACGAAGCCATACTGGAACATTACGGGGAATTTGCCGGCAAGAAAATCGCCCGCAAACATATCTCCTGGTATACAAAGGGCCTCAGGGATTCAGCCGCTTTCCGGCAGAAAGTCAACAATATGGCTGATGTCGCCGAGGTGCTGGACGAAATTAACCGGTTCTATGATCCGCTGATCGAAGAGCTGGCGGCATGACGGACGCAACCCCGCAAAAGAAAAAGGTTCCGGTCCAGCCTGTCAGTCAGGATGTGATCCTGAACTCACTGCCGGACAGTATTCTGGTGGTGGATAAAAACAACCGGATTTCATTCGTGAATATGGCCTGTGAAAGCCTGTTTTACCGGGGCGCCAAGGCTTTGATCGGCAAGGATATCGGTAAACTGGTACCGTTCGACAGCCCCTTGTTGTCCCTGATTGCGCAGGTCCGCCAGAACCGTCTGATCATTTCTGAATATGATGTTCCCCTGTCCAATATGGGCAATCTTCACCAGCGGGTGGATATTCATGTATCGCCAATACTGGACGAAGACGGCAGCCTGCTGGTGCAGTTGCAGGAGCGGGGCATTGCCCACAAGATCAATCAGCAACTGAGCCATCGCGGCGCGGCGCGGTCAGTGTCCGGTATGGCGGCGGTGCTGGCCCATGAAATCAAAAACCCATTGTCGGGTATCAGGGGATCAGCCCAGTTGCTGGAACTGGATGCCACTGAAGACGAAAAGGCGCTGACCCGCCTGATTTGTGAGGAAACCGACCGGATCTGCGCGCTTGTCGACCGGATGGAGGTGTTTTCCGCCCGCAAGCCTATCGATCCGGAAGAAGTCAATATTCACAGTGTTCTCGAACATGTGAGAAAACTCGCGGAAAACGGCTTTGGCAAGCATGTTAAATTCTATGAAAAATATGACCCGTCCATTCCCCCGACCATTGGCGACAAGGGGCAGTTAATCCAGGTGTTCCTGAATCTGGTGAAAAATGCCGTGGAGGCGGCGCCGAAGGTCAGCGGAGAGGTGACCCTGACCACAGCCTATCGTCACGGCGTCAGGGTTATTATCCCCGGTGGACATGAAAGAATTCACCTGCCGCTCGAGGTCTGTGTGATTGATAACGGTCCCGGTGTGTCCGAGGATCTGAAGCCGCACCTGTTTGACCCCTTTGTTACCACAAAGACGAACGGAACCGGACTTGGTCTGGCGCTTGTTGCAAAGATTGTCGGTGAACACGGCGGTATTATTGAATGCAATTCGGAACCGGGAAAAACGATTTTCAGGGTCATGCTGCCGGTGGCAAGTAGTTAAGTTTCTGACATATGGACAAATACAATGACTGGTAAAACCATATTAATTGCCGATGACGACCGTGCCATCAGGACAGTATTGTCCCAGGCTCTCGGGCGTGAAGGATATGATGTTCAGGTAACGAGCAATGCCTCGACCCTTTGGCGCTGGGTGTCAAACGGGGAAGGGGACATGGTGATCACCGACGTGGTTATGCCCGATGAAAACGGTCTCGACCTGCTGCCCCGGATCAAGAAAATACGTCCCGAACTTCCTGTGGTCGTGATGAGCGCCCAGAACACCCTGCTGACCGCGGTTAAAGCGACCGAGCGCGGCGCCTATGAATATCTGCCAAAACCGTTTGACCTGAACGAAGTAAAATCCGTGGTACAGAAGGGACTCGCTGCCAAGTCAAAGGTGGACAAACCCATTCATGTCGAGGACGATTCCGAGGACCTCCCGCTGATCGGGCGTTCGCCTGCCATGCAGGAAGTGTACCGCATCATGGCGCGTCTGATGAGCACGGACCTTACCGTTACCATCACGGGTGAATCCGGCACCGGCAAGGAACTGGTTGCTCATGCCCTGCATGATTTTGGCAAACGGAAAAATGCGCCGTTTGTTGCCCTGAATATGGCTGCCATTCCCCGGGAACTGATTGAAAGTGAGTTGTTCGGTCATGAGAAGGGGGCCTTTACCGGTGCCGACAGTAAAAATATCGGCCGCTTTGAACAGGCCCAGGGCGGTACGTTGTTTCTGGACGAAATCGGCGATATGCCAATGGATGCCCAGACAAGGCTTCTCCGCGTGTTGCAGGAAGGTGAATATACGACGGTAGGTGGACATAAAACCATCAAGGCCGATGTCAGGATCATCGCAGCAACACACAGGGATCTCAAGCAACTGATCAACCAGGGACTGTTCCGGGAAGACCTGTACTATCGCCTTAATGTGGTACCGCTGCGCATTCCACCCCTCCGGGAGCGCAAGGATGACATCCCGGATCTGGTCAGGCATTTTCTGTCCACCTATGCAAATGAAAGCAACCAGCCGCCAAAGCTGATCGACAGTGATGCGCTGAATTATATAAAGCAGCATAACTGGCCTGGTAACGTCAGGGAACTTGAAAACCTGGCCAACCGTCTGGCGGCACTGTATGTAGAAGATGTTATTAATCTCGAGATCGTGCGTTCCGAGCTGACGACCGCCTCAAATCCGAATAGCATGGAGGCCTCTGCAGCGCCAGACGACGAAACATTGAGAGATGCCATTCATCGTCATCTCAAGAAATATTTTGATGCGCACGCCCCGCATGAACTGCCGCCAACCGGTCTTTACACCCGGGTGCTGAAAGAACTCGAAATTCCGCTGATAGAATTGAGCCTTAATGCGACTCGCGGCAACCAGATCAAGGCTGCTGATCTGCTGGGATTGAACCGCAATACCCTGAGAAAAAAAATCCGCGAACTAGAGATCAACGTCGTCAGGGGAGGGTAATATTTGATATGTTGCAATAATGCAACAATATGATATTCTGCTGTCTGAATTGACAGAGGTATCATGAGTCAGGTCATCACCAAGAAAACGCCACGACCTTATTTCCGCTTCGTTTTGTGGGCCAAGAGAATAAAGCTCACAAACAAGGTAGCCTATTTGCTAACAATGGGTGCTCTGTTGTCCGGCGTCTTTACCTATGCCACTTTTTCCAATGTGGGACCGTTTGAGCCGACGCCGAAGACTCTCTATGGCTTATTGCTGTTCAATCTTATTCTATTGCTTGTCCTTGGCGCGCTGGTTTCGCGGCAGTTTATCAGACTGCTGTCTGCCAGGAATGCCGGTATGGCCGGCTCCCGCCTGCATAGCAGGATTATAACACTTTTCAGTATTGTGGCGATTACACCGACCATCATTGTAGCCGTTTTCTCGGCCCTCTTTTTCGAGTTCGGTCTCCAGGCCTGGTTCAACGACAAGGTTCAGACCGTTCTCATCAGTTCCCAAAGTGTGGCAGAGGCCTACATTGATGAGCACAAGAAAGTGATAAAGGCTGATATCCTGGGTATGGCCAAGGACCTGAATTCCCAGGGGATTGCCATGTCCAACGACAGGGAATTTCTTGAACAGGCGTTGACCGGCATGTCACAGATTCTTTCCCTGTCCGAGGCTATTATATTGAGTTCCACCGAAGTAATTGCCAGGGCGAGGGGCAGCCTGTCCCTGATCACGGAACCGTTCCCGTTGCAGGCGATCAACGCGGCATCTGAGGGCAAGGTGGTGTTTCTCAGCAGCGAGGACGACGATCGAATAAGGGTGTTGATTCAGCTTGACGGTTTCCTCGACCGGTATCTCTATATCAGCCGCTTTGTCGATGCCCGGGCGCTGGCGCTGGTAAAGGAAGCCTCTTCCGCCCAGCAGGAGTATAGAGATGTTCTCTCCCATCTCTCGGAATATCGATTATGGTTCAACCTGACGTTTATCGTTATCGCCCTTCTTATCCTTTTTGCCGCAGTCTGGATGGGACTCGGGCTGGTCAATAAACTGATGGAGCCGATTGGAAACCTGATTAACGCCTCTGCCCTGGTGGGGCGTGGCGACTTTTCCGCCCGGGCGCCCATTGAAAATACCTATGATGATCTTGGCGGGCTGACAAAAGCCTTCAACAATATGACCTGGCAGCTGGAAAACCAGCAGAAAGATCTTTTAAACGTTAACCTGGAGCTTGACGAGCGGCGCCGCTTTACGGAAACGGTGCTCTCGGGGGTGAGTGCAGGCATCATGGGTCTTGCACCGGACGGAACCATAACGCTGCCCAACCGGTCGGCGGCAAAACTTCTGCATGTTAAACTTGACAAACTGAAAGGAAAATCACTTACCGAAGTGCTGCCGGAAGCTGAAGAGCTGTTCGAGAAGATCAAGAATGACAGCAGCAAGTCGCTTCAACAGCAGATAGCGATTACGCGCGGGGAAACCAAGCTTAATCTTCTCGTGCGCATAACAGCGGAAATGAAAGACGGCGATATCGAGGGATTTGTCATTAGTTTTGACGACATAACTGACCAGGTTGCCGCCCAGCGAACGGCGGCATGGGCCGATGTCGCCCGTCGCATCGCGCATGAAATTAAAAACCCGCTGACCCCGATCCAGTTGTCGGCGGAACGGCTGAAACGAAAATACGGCAAGGAAATACAAACTGATCCGGCGGTATTCAACCAGTGTACGGAAACCATTATTCGACAGGTCGGTGACCTTCGGCAGATGGTTGATGAGTTTTCTTCCTTTGCCCGAATGCCGGCACCGGTCATCAAGCCTGAAAACCTGGCTGAAATTATCAACCAGTCTGTATTCCTGATGGAAGTTGCAAACTCCGACATTACCTTTGCCATAAACCTTCCGGATAAAAACCTGCCGGTCATGTGTGACGGAAGGCTTATTGGCCAGGCGCTGACGAACGTGATTAAAAATGCCACTGAAGCGATAGCCGCACTCCAGGAAAAATCACAGGACGTCAAAGGTAATATCAGCATAGATGTGGAACAGGGAGAAGACGACAAACTTATGGTCTATGTCAGTGACAATGGCGTGGGCTTGCCGGACAAGCTGCTACATCGGCTTACGGAACCCTATGTGACTACCCGGGCGAAGGGGACCGGCCTGGGACTGGCAATTGTAAAGAAAATCATGAAAGACCATGGTGGTGACCTGCTTCTCGAAAATCTCGAGGAGGGCGGTGCCAGGGTCTGCCTGGTTTTTCCAACTGATGAAAGCGTTAAAGAGTCGCTTGAGTATGAAGAAGATCTGAGGATTGTGCATGGCTCTTGATATATTGATTGTAGATGATGAACAGGATATCCGGGAACTGATTGCCGGAATTCTGGAAGATGAAGGGTTTGAAACCCGGGTTGCCGGCGACAGTGATTCTGCTCTTGCTGAAATAGAGGCCCGGCGGCCATCCCTGCTTATACTTGATATCTGGTTGCAGGGCAGCAGGCTGGACGGATTGGAAGTGCTGGAACAGGTCAAGAAACAGCACCCGGACCTGCCGGTAATCATCATCAGTGGCCACGGTAATATTGAAACGGCTGTCACTGCGATCAAGCGTGGGGCCTATGATTTTATCAGCAAACCCTTTGAAACCGACAAGCTTCTGATTCTTGTCGAGCGGGCGACGGAAGTTGGCAGACTGCGGCGCGAGAATATCGAACTGAAGGAAAAAGTAGGCTATGACCTGGGGCTGACCGGAAATTCGTCGGCCATCAATCTGGTTCGTAATACCATAGAAAAAGTGGCCCCGAGTGGCAGTCGTGTGTTGATTTCAGGACCTCCGGGGTCCGGCAAAGAGGTGGTGGCAAGGCTTATTCACCAGCATTCCAAACGTTCAAACGGTACATTTGTTGTGGTCAATGCAGCCAGCATGTCACCGGAGAATATGGAAAACGAATTGTTCGGCATCGAGGAAAGCAGTGTTGTTCAGAAAACCGGTGTTTTTGAACAGGCCCACGGCGGCACCCTGTTCATAGACGAGGTCGCCGACATGCCACAGACGACCCAGGCTAAAATTCTGCGGGTGCTGACAGACCAGAGCTTCGAACGGGTCGGCGGCAATACGCGGGTGCATGTCAATGTCCGGGTGATCAGTGCAACCAGCCGCAACCTCCGTGAAGAGATCGAGGAACAGCGTTTCCGGGAGGACCTTTACCACCGGCTCAACGTGGTGCCGGTCATTGTGCCGCCCCTGACCCAGAGACGGGATGACATTCCACAACTGGCCTATCAGATCATGTCCCAGCTTTCGACTGTGACAGGGCGGATACCGCGCCGGATCAGCGCCGAAGCCATGACCGCCATGCAGGCCTTTGACTGGCCCGGTAACGTTCGCCAGTTGCGGAATATTATTGAACGACTTCTTATTCTGTCTTCGGACGGCGAGGAAATCGGTCTGGAGATGTTGCCAGCCGAGATCATTGCAGATATGGATGTCGTCAGTCCTGGACGCAGCAACGAGATCATGTCCCTGACATTGCGGGATGCCCGTGAAAAATTTGAAACCGAATACCTGAAGGTGCAAATCAACCGGTTTGACGGAAATATCTCGAAAACCGCAGAATTTGTTGGTATGGAAAGATCGGCATTGCACCGGAAACTGAAAAGCCTCGGCCTTTCAGGACAGGAAAGAAAATAAACCAGCACAGAGGTAAGCGGACATGAAGGTTATTGTATGTGGAGCCGGACAGGTCGGATTTAATATTGCCCGTCACCTGGCCAACGAACATAACGACGTTACCGTTATCGACCGTTCTCCAAAACTCATCGCCAAGATCCAGAATTCGCTGGATGTACAGGCAATCGTCGGCTATGCCTCCCACCCGGACCTGCTTGAGAAGGCCGGTGCGCGCGATGCCGACATGATCATCGCAGTGACTCTTTTTGACGAGGTCAATATGATGGCCTGTCAGGTGGCACACTCTCTGTTTGATGTGCCAACGAAGATCGCCAGGGTCAGGGATCAGAGTTACCTGAAGTCCATGTGGCAGGATCTGTTCAGTCGTGACCATATGCCCATCGATGTGATCATTTCTCCGGAAATCGAGGTTGCCCGGGCGGCAATCCGGCGCCTTGAAGTTCCGGGAGCGTTCGACATGATTCCCTTTGCCGATGACAAGGTACAGGTGGTTGGTGTGAAACTGGATGATGACTGTCCGGTCGTCGATACGCCGCTCCGGCAGCTGACCGAGCTGTTTCCTGATCTGAATATTGTTGTCTGCGGCATCATGCGGAATGGTAAATTAATTGTCCCGTCAAGTACCGACCAGCTTCTGGTCGGGGACAATATTTATTTTGTATCTGAAAAAAGTCATGTTCAGCGGGCGCTGAATGTCTTTGGTCACGAGGAAGAGGAAGCCCGGCGGATTATTATTGTCGGTGGCGGCAATGTCGGCCTGTTCATTGCGGAACAGCTTTTTGAGGACAATCCCAAAATCCAGGTCAAGATTATTGAGCTCAAGCAGGAACGTGCAACCTATGTGGCGGAAAAACTGCCCAAAGCAATTGTCCTGAATGGTGATGCTCTTGATCTTGAACTGCACAAGGAAGCCAATGTAGCAGGGACCGAGACTATCATTGCCGTAACCAATGATGACAAAGTCAATATCCTGGCCTCCTCACTGGCCAAGCACGGCGGTTGCAAGCGCGCCATCGCGCTGATTAATAATCACGACTTTGGCCCGCTGACCAATTCGGTCGGCATTGATGCCTTTGTGGACCCCCGCCAGACGACTGTGTCCAGTATTCTGCAGCATATGCGCCGGGGCCGGATCCGGTCTTTGCAAACCCTTGCCGGCGGCGCCGCCGAGGTGCTTGAAGCTGTGGCTCTGGAAACCTCGCCACTGGTTGGCAAACCGTTACGGGATGTAAAATTACCGGCAGGCATCATTGTGGGGGCAATCATTCACGAAGGAGAGGTGATTGTGCCGCGGGGGAGAACCATCATCAAAACAAATGATATTGTGATTGTCTTTACCCGGGCCGATATGGTGCGCAAAGTGGAAGAACTCTTTACCGTCAAACTGGAATATTTCTAGGCAATGTTTGCCAGGATAGGAAATATTGTCGGATATTTGCTGATTATTCTTGGGGCGAGTGAGCTCCTGCCGGCGTTGATGGCGGTATATTTTCAGGAACAGACTTTAATTCTGCCGTTTCTGGTCAGCGCCCTGGCAACAATGTTTATCGGTGCGGCGCTTTATCTGGCTTTTCAGGACCTGAACGAACAAGCCAGCAAACATGAAATAATCCTGTTTCTATTCTGTACCTGGCTTGGGTTACCCCTGTTTGCATCTATTCCTTTCATGACTTCCGGCGTTCTGACGAAACTTTCCGACAGTTATTTCGAGGCGGCTTCGGCACTGACGACAAACGGATCAACAATCCTGACGAATATTGACCTTGTGCCCCGAACAGTCATCTTCTGGCGTTCCCTTTTGCAGTGGGAAGGCGGGTTGCTAATTCTCTGCATTGCTGTCGCCATACTGCCATTGACAAGAATAGGGGGGATTGAAATGTTCCGCAGCGCCCTGCCGCACGGAGAGGGAGAGGGGCTTATGGCGCGTATACGCTATGCCTTTATACCCCTGATCAAGATTTACACCTTTCTAACGGCACTTTGCATGATTCTGCTTTTGCTCAGCGGTTTCGGCGCCTTCAATTCCCTGACTGTGGCAATGGCAACATTATCCAGTGGCGGGTTTCTTCCCCACGAGACGGGGCTGCAGAATATGTTCAACGGCACTATCGAACTTATTTTGCTGCCTTTTATGATTCTGGCCGCGACCAACTTTACCTATCACTGGTCTTTTTTTTCAGGCAGCAATCTAAAAATATACAAGAGCGATATAGAGATTTCCGGGTTTTTCTATATCCTTGCTGTGGGAGCCGCACTTATTTTGATTGGTCTGGTTTTTGCCAACTCACATTTTGAGGCAGGGTTTCTGAGGAAAATCTGGCTGGCCCTGTTCTCGGCAGTATCGATTTTGTCGACAACCGGCTTCCTCCCCGACCGGGCGGCGGAAATGCCGGTTTCCGTAATTGTCATTGCATCAATACTTTTGTTTATCGGGGGAACGACCGGATCGACTGCCGGCGGATTTAAAATTCTGCGCTTCAAGATATTACTCCGACATGCCGACCGGGAGGTAAGCCGTCTGGCACACCCCCACAGTATTGTCCCCCTGAGAATAAATGACTTGAATGTTTCAGCATCTACCTTATATGCAGTCTGGATATTGTTATTTATCTTTACGTCAGCCGCTGCGTTCAGTGCCATATTTTATGGGGCGATGCAGCTGGATCTGCAGACAAGCCTGGGGTTAACCCTAGTCAATCTGTTCAGTGCAGGTGGATTAACGGAACTCTTCGCCCCGGATTTTGTCGGATATCACAGTCTTCCTTTGGCAGGGAAGTGGCTGACCTCGATGATAATGATAGTCGGACGGCTGGAAGTAATCGCCTTTATGATCTGCTTTATGCCGTCATTTTGGCGAAACTAAAAAATTGAAATGTTCGCGTTTAGCCGGTTACATGCAATGTAGCCTGTGTTATGATTGGGCTGACCTCGGAGTTTTATAAAGTCAGGTCCAGTAGATTGTTCAAAGTTATTCAGTAGACCTTGAACCAAAAACAATAAATGGAAATAAAATATGTCAGATAAAAACCATAACCTTCAAGATGCTTTTCTCAACCATATCCGCAAAAACAAAACTCCGATTACGGTTTTCCTCGTAAACGGTGTAAAGTTGCAGGGTATTATTACCTGGTTTGACAACTTCTGCATTCTTTTGCGCAGGGACTCAAATGTCCAGCTTGTGTACAAGCATGCTATTTCAACTGTCATGCCGGGCGCACCGATTCAGCTTTTCGATCCGGAATCTGACAATCAGGAGTAATTCTTCTTTAAATGACAGCCAGGATTCAGACAGACGAACTGACCTTCAGAAAAAAAAGCTTCAGTTCCGTCTGGGATGATCCCTACAGTAAAGATGTCGCGCTTCCGGACCATACTGCGGGAGCGCGAACTTTTATTTTTCATCCCTACCAACGCAAAAAACAGGAAAATATATCCGTTTCCAGAACGCCACGGGCGCGTCTGGAAGAGGCGATTTCCCTGTCTGCCGCCCTCGACCTGGATGTCATCCAGGCGGTGACAATCGGCATTCCAAACATACGCCCGGCCACTTACCTCGGACGGGGTAAGGTGGAGGAGCTTGCTGATTTTATTTCAGAGAACGAAATAGAACTGGTCGTTGCCGACTGTGAGCTGTCACCCGGTCAGCAACGAAACCTGGAAAAAGACCTTGGCTGCAAGGTGATTGACCGGACTGGGCTGATACTGGAGATTTTTGGCGAAAGAGCCCAGACCCGGGAAGGTTCTCTTCAGGTTGAACTGGCTCACCTTTCCTATCAGAAGAGCCGCCTTGTCAGGTCATGGACCCACCTTGAACGGCAACGAGGCGGTTTCGGTTTCATGGGTGGTCCCGGTGAAACCCAGATCGAGGCCGACCGGCGCATGATCGATGAACGGATTGGCAAAATCCGGCGGCAACTCGAGACTGTCACAAAAACCCGTACACTGCATCGGAAAAGCCGCAAAAAGGTACCTTTCCCGGTGATTGCTCTGGTGGGTTATACCAACGCCGGGAAATCAACCCTGTTCAATCGTCTGACCAGTGCCGACGTTATGGCAGAGGATCTGCTGTTTGCAACCCTTGATCCGACCATGCGGCAACTTGAGCTGCCCAACAACAAGAAGGCTATTTTTTCGGATACGGTTGGATTTATTTCAGACCTTCCCACCCATCTTGTAGCCGCCTTCCGGGCGACTCTGGAAGAGGTGGTGGAAGCGGATATAATCATCCACGTCAGGGATATTTCGCATCCGGAAACAGATGAACAGAGAAATGATGTTATGTCGGTACTCAAATCCCTCGGGGTGGAAGACGGCGAAGACAGGACCATCATTGAACTTTGGAACAAGATTGACCTTGTTCCTGCCGAAGAGCGGGAGGTTTTGGAGAATAAGGCCGCCAGAGGAGAAAATGTGGTTCTTGTGTCGGCGGTCACCGGTGAAGGTTGTTCCGGCTTCCTGCAAATGCTTTCCGATTATCTTTCGCGGGATGAATCCATTTATCACTTCAGTTTCCGGCCGGATCAGGGAGCGGATATTGCTCAGCTTTATGAGAACGGCGAGGTCCTGTTCCGCGAAGACCATGAAGACCATACACTGATTACAGCCAAGCTGAGCGCCAAGATCGTCGGGATTCTGGAAAAGCAGGGCATACATTTTACGGGAACCGGATAAACCGTGATCGATCCTGACCGCATAGCAGACTATATCCGGGAAATATCCCATGAAGAAATACTGCGTCGTTTTGAGAAACTGGAACAACACGAGATCCGGGACAAGTCGGCCGGTGAAATGGTTACCATCGCCGATATCGAAGCAGAGCGACAGCTCACCCGATTGCTGGGCGATCTCTATCCGGGTGCCGTAATCGCCGGCGAGGAAAGCCTTGCAGATCATCCTGAAAGAATAAAGGATATCGTTGAGGCCGATCTTGCCTTCCTGATTGATCCGGTGGACGGTACCAATAATTTCATTCGCGGAAATGATCGTTTTGCCATGATGGTTGTGGCCCTGCAGAAGGGGGAGGTGATCGCCGGCTGGATATATCTGCCGGTCTCCGATGTTATGGCTGATGCGGAACTGGGCAGCGGCGCTTTGCTAAACGGTGTAAAGCCCACCTTGCCTAAACCGCCGGCAGATATTTCAAAACAGATCGGAGCCGCTCATATTAAACGGATGCCGGACGACCTGAAGGAAATGGCCCGGGAAAACCTGAAAAAATTTCTGAAAAACAGTCCCGCATTCTGTGCAGGATATGACTATGTCAGCTTGCTGCAGGGGAAAAAGCATTTTTCCGTCTATTTCCGCACACTGCCGTGGGATCATCTGCCGGGAAGTTTTCTTCTGAAACAGGCCGGCGGCTGCAGTCGGCGCCTGAACGAAGATGAATACACCATTCATGTACGGGGCAAGGGGCTGTTGAGCACACTGACAGAGCCGCAATGGCATCAGGTCAGGGACGCCTTATTTCCCGGTAGGTTCTGAATTTTCCTTTTCCGACTTTTCCAGGATTTTGACCTGGTCCCAATAGCGGTCAAGTTCTTCCAGGTCACAGTCGTCTGCAGTTCGCCCCTCGGCTGCCAGCATTTCCTCGATCTTGCGAAACCGGCGTTCAAATTTAGCATTGGCTGACCTCAGGGCGCTCTCCGGATCAATTTTGAGGTGTCGCGCGAGATTGGCGTAGACAAACATCATATCGCCGAACTCCTCGGCAATAAGCTCCGGATCCTGGCTGTCTTTGTTCTTGACCAGTTCTGCCGACAATTCCGCCATTTCCTCATTCAGCTTATCCAGAACCTGGGCAGTTTCAGGCCAGTCGAAACCAACCCTGGCCGCCCGCTTCTGAAGCTTGACGGCCCGGGTGAGGGCGGGAAGGCCCCAGGTCACGCCATCAAGGGCACTTTCCGGCTTACCCTCATACTTCCGGGACCGCTCCTCAGCTTTCATCAGTTCCCAGGCTTTTCCCTGTTCCTCGACTGAACTATATTGCTTGTCTGAAAAAACGTGAGGATGGCGCCGGGTCATCTTGTCGGTGATGGCAACCACCACATCCTCAAAGGCAAAATGGCCTTCTTCTTCCGCTATGCGGGAATGGAAAACAACCTGGAACAGCAGGTCGCCCAATTCATCTTTCAGGGAATCCATATCGCCGTGCTCAATCGCCTCGGCCACCTCATAGGCTTCTTCAATAGTGTAGGGGGCAATGGTTTTGTAGGTCTGAACCTTGTCCCAATCGCATCCGTTTTCAGGATCCCTGAGGCGGGCCATGATCTCGAGAAGACTCTGTAATCCGTTATCAGACATATCTATCTTTTTTGAAAAGTGGGAAATATTGATATGTGAAAAATGCTTATCAGGGAGGAGGAGAGATGTCCAACGAAAATAGAAATCTCATAACTACCGATGGTAGTTTTACTGTGCATCCTGACGCTAAAGAGAGTTATCAGGGGTCGATAGCTTGTTATTATATTGTTAACAAAGCTTATATTATATTAGCTATCACGAATGATGGTATTCGTTGAATATCACTTCAATTCTGACTTTCTGCCGGTGTTTTGAGTTCAGATTTTTGTCAGTTTGCAAAGTTGAATAAGCAATCTCCAGTTGATTATGGGCAGATTGTTTTCCAGGGATGCCGGCGTAATGCAATTTTTGTTCAGGTGTTTGGGGCATAAAAATTTATTGTGGATCGCAACGGGTCTGCTCTTCCTTGTTGCTTTCAGCTATTTTTCACTGAACGTCCTCTGGAACCAGAAAGAAAAAGAAGTCTCCCTTCAATTAACCAGGATCGATGGCCTGGAAAAGCAGTTCAACCGATTGAGTATGATGTTCGGTTACGGCGGTTTTATACATGATTTCAAGAATTATGTGCTTCGTGGTGATCGAAAATACCTGGATCTGGCCGAGGATGACTTTAAGGCTGTTCTCCCGCTATGGAAAGAGTTGCACGGAAGGCTGGACGGGCTTGAACAGGAAAAGAAATATATTCAGGAGATGCTGGACAACTATGGACGTTCTTTGTCGATTGCCCAGGGGACTTCTTTTATCAGTGCTGAAGATCTCGACAGAAGGGTTGCAGTAGACGACACCCCGGCTCATCAGGCAATTGTCACTTTGAATAATTATATTTTACAGATACTCGAGAAAACAATCCGCCAACGCCTTGATCTGGAAGACGTCAGGCACAGGTCAACGATACTGATTTCTTCACTTGCTGTCTCTCTGACAATTCTGATTATCATGCATTTTCTGATCAGGCGGGAAACTGCAAAAGCAAGGGAGAAAGACAAACAGGTACAACAGACTATTGAAGCCCTGGGCAGGGAAATCAACAGTCTTGAATATAACAGCCGCGTTCTGAATCTGCAGCATGAACAGGCGGAAAAACTTGGTGGCTTCGGTACCTGGCTGCTTAACCTTCAAAACAACAGATTTTACTGGTCAGACGGTATATTTGAAATTCATGGCCGTGATCCTGCCAGAGGGGTGCCGTCGGCGGAGGAATCGGCCAGGTATTATACTGAACCGGCCCGAAGAACAGCCCTGTCCCAGATGGGCGAGGCGGCCCGGACCAAGTCCGGATATTCTATTAAACATGACCTGGTACGGGATGACGGTGAAAAAAGGCGTATCGCCAGTGTTGGCCAATATATGGAATATAACGGCGTTCCATACCTGATAGGTGTTTTCAGGGATATCACAAACGAGCATCTGCTGGAAAAAACCCTGAGAGATGCCGCAAAAACCGCAAATGAAATCGCAAAATCAAGAAGTGACATCCTGGCCGTGATGAGCCACGAAATCCGGACACCAATCAACGGTGTGATGGGCGTTCTGCAGCTTCTGGAGACCATGGACCTTCCTGGGAAGGCACAGGAACTGGTCGATATGGGCATGCAGAGCAGTGAACAGCTTCTGACGGTCATCAATGACCTTCTTGAAATGTCCAGGCTTCAGTCCGGCAAGGTTCAGCTGCTGGAAGAACCTTTCAATATGGGGCATGCGGTTAAAAGCGCGGCACACCTCCATGCGGCAATAGCACACAGCAAAGGGCTGGAGCTTGAAGTTGATATTCCGGAACATTCACCGCCGATATTGGTTGGTGACGAAGTCAGAATCAAGCAGGTTGTCGGGAACCTGGTCAGTAATGCCGTGAAATTTACTCTGGAGGGCGGGGTCTATATTTCTGTGCATTTTCATGATTCAGGTCTGGAAAACACTGTTGAAACCGAGATAAGAGTCCAGGATACCGGAATAGGCATTCCGGCGGACCGGCTCGGCGACCTGTTCCAGCCGTTTGAACAAATTGAAGATGCTTATCGCCGGCAATTTGGCGGGACCGGACTTGGTTTGTCCATTTGTCAAAGTCTTGCGGATCTTATGGGCGGGTCAATCTCGGTTGACTCGGAAGAGGGAGAGGGAACGACTTTCACTTTCCGGTTTGCTCTCGAACTTGCCAGCGAGGAAATCAAGGAGTGCCGTCTGCTGCTTGATCCGGGCCATATTGCAGGCCTCAAAGCCCTGGTTGTAGAAGATGTTGAGCTCAATGTCCGGCTGATGCAAAAAGTTCTTGTTGAACGCTGGAAACTGGACGTGACATTTGCCCGCGACGGTCAGGAAGCCATCGATATCTGCATGGAGAATAATTTTGATGTCATACTCATGGACATTCAGATGCCGGTTCTGGACGGCATTGAAGCCTCACGTATCATCCGCTCCTCGATGCTGCATCACCGCAACACACCAATCATTGCGGTCACAGCCAATGCCATGAAAGATGAAGTCGCCCTTTATTATGATGCCGGCATGCAGCATTGCATCACAAAGCCGGTCGACTGGGGCGAAATGGCCTATATTCTGAAGCACCTCAAAGAATTGAGGATACAAATGTCAGATACGAATTGCCTCAAGACTCCGGTCTGGCTGACCGGCGCCATGTTGAAAGTTTTTGAGACAAAAACCGATTCCGAAGAGACTGAACGTTTCCGGATCAATTTGCGCATGAGACAGGATAAACTGCATTCCATTGTCCGGAAGCTGGATATCGAGCGGAACAAACCTTCCGTGCTTGTTTCCATCGCCCAGGACCTGCGCAATATGGATCGTCAATTTGAGTATGACCTACTGAAAAACTTTGCGGCAACACTTGAGAAAAGCATTTATGATCCAATTGCCGTGCAGCGCCTGTCGCTTGAACTGGCCTCGGTGGTGGACCAGCTCTCTTATCCGGATAAGATTTCAAAGGTTGTATCTGTCTAGCGGAAACTGCTCCATTCTTCCCGCGTGGATCCATATTCCAGTGCCGGCTGGTCATGAATAAAGAGCTCGCCGCGACGGGAAAAATCAAGTCTTTCTGCGACCCGTATCGACGCAGTATTTTCCTTCATGATCAGCGAACATAATGAGGAATAGTGGCGGTCACCAAAACCGTGATCGCGAACCCTGAGGGCGGCTTCGGTCGCATAGCCGTGTCCCCAGGATTCTTTTGTAAAACTGTAGCCGATTTCAAGTTTTGATTTTTTCCGTTCGTCTTCCGGGCCGTTATAGATACTTTCCCAGTAGAAATACTCATTTCCGTTTTTTTCATAACCATAGAAATGGCTGAAACCGCAACGACCAAGGGGATGTCTGTCGGATTTCCTTTCCACCAGATAAGGTCCGGTGCCGTCCTTCTCCTGCAGTTCCATGACCAGATCCAGATAGGCGACATTCTCTTCATGAGTTCGGGTGCGGCCAAGGGTATAGCGCATGACATCCATATCGCCATGAAGATGATCAAGGAAATCAATATCCGTACTGTAAAATGGGCGAAGAATAAGTCGATCGGTTTCGAGTATCTGCATCTCTGGTTCCCCTGCATGTCCTGTTCCTGCCGTTATACAGAACCGGCGAATGAGCGCCAAGGCAAAAGACGATCAACCATCTGATGGATGATCGTAATTTTTTCTGGCGTCCTTAGATTCTATGGTGCTTAATAAGCTGGAGGGAAATATTTGCAGACAAGGGGTAAAAAGTGGAGTCACTGCTTCAACTCGCCATCATCTGGGCGTCCGTTTTCATTGCCAATATCTTTGCGGAGAAAACCAGACTGACACCAGTCCTGTTTTTCCTGTTTATGGGGGCACTTCTGGTTAATACCGGAATTTTACCCCAGAAAACAGATGAGTTTATCCGGGTGTTTGCTGAACTCGGCATCATTGTCATCATGTTTGCCCTTGGTTTCGAAGAAAACACCAGTGACTTTCTGAAGAGCATCAAACGAAGCTGGGGAATAGCCCTGTTCGGTGCGCTTGCACCTTTTTTTACGGCTTACCTGATTGCCGGATATTTCTGGGAAAACCAGAATATCGCCATCATGTGTGGTCTGGCGATGACGGCAACCGCGGTTTCCCTGACTATGGTTTCCCTGAAAAGTGAAGGATTGCACCGTTCACAGGCGGCCAAAGGAATCATGACCTCGGCGATCCTTGATGATGTGGCGTCTCTTGTCTTTGTCGCCATTCTGGTTCCTATCGCCACCGGGGCGACTATGGTCAGCCTGCCGGGCATAGGTCTTATTGTCCTCAAGGCCCTTCTGTTTTTCATGGTCATCGCCGCCGTTGGCATGTGGATATTGCCGGAACGTCCGAACGGCATGTTATCACTCATTCCCGGCTTCGGCAGGCATGGCGTACGTCACATTCTTTCTATCGGCAAGGGGGAAAATACCACCCTGACGGTGCTTACCGTGGCGGTTCTCGCCGGGCTGCTGTCCCATCTCTTCGGGTTCCATGCCGCTGTCGGTGCCTATATGGCCGGCCTGATCCTGAAGGAGGAATATTTCCAGATTGTCGCGACTCCCAATATCAATCATTATGAGAATACCAAGAAAATTCTCGACAATGTGGCCTTTTCCTGGATCGGACCGGTATTCTTCGTCGTACTCGGCACACATATTGTACTTGAATGGGATATTCTTGTGGCCGTCATTCCCCAGACTCTGGTTCTTGCCTTTGCCCTTCTGGTGGCGCAGATTGCCTCTGCTGGTCTTGCCGCCCGCTATACAGCCGGTTTTGACTATGCCCAAAGTGTTATGGTCGGTATAGGAATGTTAGGCCGGGCGGAACTTGCCTTTGTGGTCATGGATATCGCTTATGTGCAGTTTGGCATTCTCAATGACGAGGCCTTCTATACCCTTATGGGGACGGCCCTGATCCTCAATATTGCCGTGCCGGTGGGGATCGTTCTGTGGAAACCCTATTTCTCGCGGTCGGAAGAAAAACAGGCGAGGGAGGGATAGCATGCATAAATCCGGAACGCCCATCAATTTCTGGTCAGCCGTTTTGATCGGAATCGGTTCGATGGTGGGGCCGGGATATTCGCATTAATGGGTGAGGCGGCGGTCATTGCCTCCAGTGCCACTTACATTTCTTTCTCGGTGGCTTGATTGCCTTGTTGAGCGGCTATTCCTTTGGCAAACTGGGTGCGACATTTCCTTCCGCGGGCGGTGTCGTTGAATGTCTGGGTCAAGCCTATGGCATTGGTATCTTCTCCGGCGCCATGAGTGTGATGTTGTATATCGCGGCCGTTGTTTCGATCGCTTTGGTGGCCAAGGCCTTTGGATCTTATGCCTTCAGTATGATGACCACGGGGAGTGCAATGATCTGGAAAACCGTGTTTTCCGTCGGGATTTTCCTGACTTTTGTTGCCGTTAACCTGCAAGGTCCCGCCAATATGGCAAAACTGGAGAATATTATTGTTTTGCTAAAAGTGCTTGTGCTTGCGGCTTTTGCCGTCGCCGGACTGTCCTTTATTGATCCAACCCGACTTGACACTGCTAGCTATCCACCAGCCAGCCATTTATTCTACAGTCTGGCCATAACTTTTTTTGCCTATGAGGGCTTCCGGATCATCACCAATGCGACGGAAGACATGCCGGACCCGCAAAGAACACTGCCGTGTGCAATCATGACATCAATCCTGATCGTTATGGCTCTCTATATCGCCCTGGCTCTTGTCGTGTTCGGCCAGCTCGCGCCGGAAGACGTGGTGGCCTCCAAAGATTTCGCGCTCGCCCGCGCCGCCGGAAAGGTGATGGAACTGGGCATAGAAGCGCCGGTACTGGAGTAAAGGCTGGAAGGTCGGCTGAGGCATTTCATTCATTGAGGGGAAGTACGGCACCATTTACAGTAAGTGGCGGAGAGGGTGGGATTCGAACCCACGATGGGCTTGCACCCATGCCGGTTTTCAAGACCGGTGCATTCAACCGCTCTGCCACCTCTCCGTGAAATGCGTGCCTGAATTGAATTGCAGTGGGCAAGGATTTATCCCATAGGCTCGATCAGGTCAAGACTGAAAACGTCACAATCCGGTAATGTCCTATTAATGGGTTGAAAATATACTGTAAATGGTCTTTTATGCCTTGATGTGGTCACGATTTTTACAGATGATCGGGGCGTAAACACCGGTAAAACCGAATAATTCAGCTATAGAGGTCCGTTTAGCGTGAAAAAAACAGGGATATTGCTCAGCTTCTTCCTTTCCATTCTTGTTTCTCTCTCTTCGCTGCAGGCGGAAGAAAAAATTATTCCTGACAATCCGCAACCCTTTGGGGTCTGGCTTGAAGAACTCAAGGCTGAAGCCCTTGGTAATGGGATAAGCGCGGAAACATTGCGACAGGCCCTGGCCAATATTGAACCAATACCGAGAATCATCGAGCTTGACCGCAAGCAGCCGGAATTCACCCAGACCTATGAAGAGTATATCTCTCGCCGGGTCAGTCCGACACGGATTGCCAAAGGACGTGAAAAGATCGGTGAATTTTCCAGTGTCCTCACACCGGTGTCAGACAATATGGGGGTCCAGGATCGATTCATTGCAGCCATCTGGGGCATGGAAACAAACTATGGCGGCTATACCGGCGGTTACAACGTGATTGCCGCCCTCGCCACACTGGCCTATGACATGCGGCGCCCGGATTTCTTCCGCAAGGAGCTGCTCCGGGCGTTGGAAATTCTCGACCAGGGACATATCGCCCCCGAGGATATGAAGGGAAGCTGGGCCGGGGCCATGGGGCAAGGCCAGTTCATGCCGTCCAGTTTTTTTGCCTATGCCTATGATTTTGACGGGGACGGCCGCAAGGATATCTGGATCGATGAAGCCGACGTATTTGCCTCTATCGCCAATTACCTGAAGAAGCACGGCTGGCAGGCCGACCAGACCTGGGGCAGGGAAGTCAGCCTTCCCGAAGATGTCGACGGCCTGTGGGAAAAAGTCAAACAGAAGGAAAAAATCAAAAGCTGCCGGCGGGCTCTCAAGGACCACAGCAAACAGCTCACCCTTGAGGAATGGAAAGCTCTTGGTGTGAAAACCAAATTCGGCGGTGATCTGCCTGATGTCGGGGATCGTCCTTTCAAGGCCTCTCTGGTGATGCCGGCGGGCAAGGACGGTCCGGCCTACCTGACCTATGAAAATTTCCGCTCGATCCTGAAATATAACTGTTCCAATTATTATGCTCTGGGCGTCAGCCTGTTGTCGGATGAATTGAAATGATGATGGTTCGCCATTTACTTGTTTTGTTCCTTCTGGCCGCTCTCGGGGCCTGTTCCTCGATGCCGGGTGGTGGACCGGTAAGCCAGACCAAAGGCGAGTACAAGGTTGGAAATCCATACAAAGTAGCCGGAAAGGTTTATGTTCCCGAAGAAGACCCACATTATCTAGCTGAGGGGATGGCGTCCTGGTACGGCCCCAAGTTTCATGGCCGCAGGACAGCCAACGGCGAAACCTTCAATATGAATGCCCTGACTGCGGCCCATACCACTCTGCCCATGCCCAGTTATGTGCGGGTGACCAATCTGGAGAATGGCCGGTCCCTGATCCTGAAGGTCAATGACCGGGGCCCGTTTGTCGGAGACCGGCTGATTGATGTCTCGCGCCGCTCCGCCCAGTTGCTCGGTTTTGAACAACAGGGCGTGACCCGGGTCAGGGTCGAGGCCGTCTCGGGGCCGGATGCCCGGCCGACGACAGCCTTCGCACGAAACAATGTTGCGCCCAAACCTGCTGTTGCCCAGAAAGCACCTGTGGTGCTGGCCCGGAATAGTCCGGCTCAGACCCCGACACTGCCGACAGTTGCAAAAGACGAAGTCATCGTGCAGTCACTGGAAGACGAAGAACAGACTTCCGATGCCGGCAGTATTTACGTGCAGATCGGGGCTTTTGCCGACAAGCTTCGAGCCCAGATGGTGGCGGATGATATCCGGCATGTGGGCAGGACACTTCTGGAGCTGGTCGACATTAATGGCCAGAGACTGTACCGTGTCAGGATCGGCCCCCTTCAGTCACAGAAAAGAGCCGATGAGACCCTTGGCCGGGCACTGGCCTGGGGGCATAATACCGCAAGAATAGTTTTGGATTGAATGATAACCGGTAACGGAAAGAAATAATGTTGAGGAATTTTGGAAGACAATTGGCGTCCTTTGGTTTTGTTCTGGCTCTGGCGGGAATAGTTGCCGCTTCTGCGACAGCAGGAGCCTCCGCCCAGGCCATTAAAACAGTAGCCGAAGAGGCTATTCTTATCGAAGGGTCCACCGGCGCCGTGCTGTTTGAGAAAGAAGCCGACACGCAGATGCCGCCCTCTTCCATGAGCAAGCTGATGACTGTGTACCTGGCCTTCGAGAAACTCAAGGACGGTGTAATTACCCCGCAGGATGAGTTCGAGGTCAGTGAGCCGACCTACCGTAAATGGCGCCTCCAGGGGTCAACCATGTTCCTGAATGCGGGTGACCGGGTCACTGTCCATGACCTGCTTTTGGGAATTATCGTTCAGAGCGGCAATGATGCCTGCGTCGTATTGGCGGAGAGCCTGGCCGGATCGGAAGAGATATTCGTGGAATGGATGAATGCCAAGGCGAAAGAACTTGGCATGAACAACAGCCATTTTACCAACGTGAACGGCTGGCCGGACGAGGACCATTATATGACGGCCCGGGATCTGGCGACACTGACCCAGGCTATGATCGCCAATTTCCCCGAATATTACCCGATGTTTGCGGAAAGGAACTTCACCTATGCAGGTATCCCCCAGTCAAACCGCAATCCCATACTGTACAGCATGGAAGAAGCAGACGGCCTCAAGACTGGACACACTGAGGCCGGCGGCTATGGCCTGACAGCCTCTGCCGTCAAGGGTGGTCGCCGTCTGATCCTGGTACTGAATGGCATGTCCAGTGAAAAGGTGCGGGCCCGGGAATCAGAAAGACTATTGACCTTTGGATTCCGGAATTTTGACATTTACCCGCTTCTCAAAGCGGGGCAGGTGCTGGACAAAGCGAATGTCTGGCTTGGGGAAACCGACCAGGTTTCCCTGGTCATCGAAAATGATGTTACCCTGTCCCTGAGCAAACAGGCCCGGCGAAAAATGAAAGCCAAGGTTGTTTATGACGGTCCGATTCAGGCCCCCATCGTCAAGGGGCAACCGATAGCGACCCTGGAAATTACATCAAGTGACATGAAAACAATAACTCTGCCGCTTGTGGCCGGGGAAAATATCTCCGAGCTTGGCGGGTTTAGCCGGCTCAAGGCCGCGTTCAACTATATGCTGATTGGATCTTCCGGACAGGGCGATGACTGACAGCTATCGCGGAAAATTTATTACCTTTGAAGGCGGCGAGGGAGTCGGCAAATCGACACAGGCCATAAAACTTCGCGAATATCTCGAGGGGAATGGCCTGGATGTTGTGCTGACCCGGGAACCCGGCGGCTCCCCTGGAGCCGAGGAAATCAGGCAGTTGCTTGTCACCGGCGGTACCGACAAATGGCATGGCATGACGGAAACGCTGCTGCATTATGCGGCCCGGGCAGAACATCTCGAGACAACTATCCTACCAGCCCTTCGTCGCGGTGCCTGGGTTATTTGCGACCGTTATGCCGATAGTACCCTGGCCTATCAGGGATACGGGCAGGGGCAGGATGTAGACAAAATCATCCAGTTGCATAAACTTGTCACCGATGACTTCTGGCCTGATCTGACCCTTCTTCTGGACGGCGGTGTCAAGCTTGGCCTGAACCGTGCGCGCAAGCGGGATGACATGGTGGAGCAGAAAATCCGGGAAGACAGGTATGAACGGATGGGGGAAGATTTTCATCAGACCCTTAGAAACTCCTTTCTTGATATTGCCAGGAAAAATCCCGACAGAATTAAAGTAATCGACGCCGAGGGAGGTGTCGATGTGATTGCCGGTCGCGTTACAGAAGTGATCAGCGAACAGTTTTCGATGGAGTAAGACAAGGCGTGGACATTGAAGATGTACCCCCATCCCGGCAATGCAAGAAGGTTATCGGTCACCGGCAGGCCCAGGACCTGTTCCTGGAAGCCTTTACAGCCGAAAAACTGCATCATGCCTGGCTGATTACCGGCCCGCGGGGCGTGGGCAAGGCGTCTCTTGCCTTTTCCATGGCGAGATTTCTTCTTCATAACCCACCCGTTTCCGATGACGGGCCGGGGCTATTTGGTGACGTTCTCGATCCTGTTTGTCCTGAAAGCCTGACCACCGACCCGGAAAGCCCGGTAAATCACCGCATTACTGCCGGCAGTCATCCGGACCTGATCTGTATTGAGCGTTCCGTTGACGAGAAAACCGGCAAGAAACGGAACGAAATTCTGGTCAATGATGTGCGCCGCCTGCAGGGGTTTTACAATACCACATCGGGCGAGGGCGGATGGCGCGTCGCCATCATCGACAGTGCTGACGAGCTTAACCGCAATGCGGCGAACGCTCTGCTGAAGATACTTGAGGAACCACCGTCAAACTCCATCCTTTTTGTGCTGGCCCATGCGCCAGGCCGGCTTCTGCCGACCATCAAATCCCGCTGCCGCCAGCTCAGGCTGAAGCCGCTGGACTATCCCGAAGTCCTGCAGGTCGTCTCAAGACAGTTTCCCTCCCTGCCGGCGGAGGAACAGCAGGGCTGCGCTCTTCTTGGCGACGGCAGTCCAGGTTACGCCATAACCCTGGCAGAACAAAAGGGACTGGAACTTTACGGTCAGATACTGACTCTTATGTCCCTTCTGCCCGCGATGAACGTGCCGGCTCTGCATGCCCTGGCGGATGACCTGGCCGGGGCAAAAAACAAGGACCGCTTTGGCCTGTTCACAGACCTTTTGACGCGATTTTTCAACAGGCTTGTCAGGGTCAATGCCAGTCCGGATGCGGGAGTAACTGAAATCCTGACCGGTGAACTTGAGCTCATGCGGTCTCTGGGACAGCGATTACCGCTTGATCAATGGGTCGAGCTATGGGAAAAGGGTGCCCGGATACTGGCCCGGACCGATGCGGTAAATCTTGATCGCAAACAGGTCGTTCTGAACATATTTTCGATGATCAGTCAGTCGCTTCGGGCCTGAAACAATAAGAGACATACCGGAGACACGAGGATATGGCGCCCGCCTTTTACATCACGACACCAATCTATTATGTGAATGACAAGCCGCATATCGGTCATGCCTATACCACGCTGGCCTGTGATTTCCTTGCCCGGTTCAAGCGTCTTGACGGTTATGATGTTATGTTCCTGACTGGAACGGACGAACATGGCCAGAAGGTTGAAAAATCGGCGCAGGCGGCCGGTAAATCCCCGCTGGAATTCTGCGACGAAGTATCACAGCGCTTTCGCATCCTTGCCGAATTCATGAATTATTCCAATGATGATTTTATCCGCACCACCGAAGAGCGGCACAAAAAGGCCTGCCAGCATCTGTGGAAGGTTCTTGAAGACAGCGGCAATATCTATCTTGATAAATATGCCGGTTGGTACAGTGTGCGGGACGAGGCCTATTTCGGGGAAGGGGAACTGATTGAGGGCGAGGATGGCGAAAAGCTGGCTCCGACAGGCGCCCCGGTGGAATGGGTGGAAGAAGAAAGCTATTTCTTCAGACTCAGCGCCTGGGGTGACAGGCTCCTCAACTGGTATAACCAGATCCCGGAAACCGTGCTGCCGAAAAGTCGCAAAAATGAGGTCAAAAGTTTTGTCGAAGGCGGTCTCAGGGATCTGTCCATATCCCGAACCAGCTTTTCCTGGGGCATCCCGGTGCCGGGCAATGACAAGCATATAATGTATGTCTGGATCGACGCCCTGACCAATTATCTGACCGCTGTCGGCTATCCGGATATGGACAATGAAGGGTTCACAAAATTCTGGCCCGCGGACATTCATATGGTTGGCAAGGATATTCTGCGCTTTCATGCGGTATACTGGCCCGCTTTCCTGATGGCGGCCGGAATAGAGCCGCCGAAGCGGGTTTTCGCCCACGGCTGGTGGACCAATGAAGGTCAGAAGATTTCCAAATCCGTCGGCAATGTCATCGATCCCTTCGATATTGTTGAGGAGTTCGGCCTTGACCAGGTGCGCTATTTCCTGATGCGGGAAGTGCCATTCGGCAATGACGGCGATTTTTCCCGCCAGGCAATGATCAACCGGATCAACAGTGATCTGGCCAATGATCTCGGCAATCTGGCGCAACGTTCACTGAGCATGATCTTCAAGAACTGCGAAGCCAAAATGCCTGTACCGGGAGAGCTTGCAGATGCAGACCGGGAGATCCTTTCCGCTGTCGACGGCCTTCTGAACCAGGTGAGGGAAAAAATGGATCAGCAGTCCTTCAATCATGCCCTGGAAGTGATCTGGAAAGTTGTCGGGGACGCCAACAGCTATTTCACCGCGCAGGAACCTTGGGCGTTGAAGAAGACCGATCCGGAACGCATGGGAACTGTTCTCTATGTGACTGCCGAAATCATCCGGCAGGTTGCCATTCTGGCCCAGCCGATCATGCCGGTGTCGGCTGCAAAACTTCTGGACCAGCTTATGGTGCCTTCAGATAAACGCGGCTTCAGCGACCTTGGCGAAAAGGGCCGTCTTGCCAGCGGGATGATCATGGATAAACCCGAAGGGGTCTTTCCGCGCTATGTGGAGGCTGACGCGGGATGATCGTCGATAGCCATTGCCACCTTAATTACGGCAGCATGACCGAGGATATGGATGGTGTCATGCAGCGGGCATCGGAAGCCGGTGTCGGCACCATGCTGGCCATCAATGCCCGTCTCAGCGAGTATGAGGAGGTTCTGGCGATCGCCGAAAGCTTTGACAATGTCTGGTGCACCGTTGGCAGTCATCCGCATGAGGCCGAAAAAGAGCCCGGAATCACTGCCGATCAGCTCATTGAAAAGACCCGCCCTGCCAAGGTGGTAGGTATCGGGGAAACCGGTCTTGACTATTTTTATGAGCATGCGCCGCGCGAACTTCAGAAAGCCAATTTTCGTGCTCACATTGCGGCCAGTCGTGAGACCGGCCTGCCGCTGATTGTCCATGCCAGGGATGCAGACGAAGATACCGCCAGCCTGATGAAAGAGGAAATGGACAAGGGTGCCTACCCGGCGGTTATCCATTGTTTCACGGCCAGCCGGGCGCTTGCCGAGGCCTGCCTTGAAATGGGTTGTTATATTTCCATTTCCGGCATTGTCACTTTCAACAGCGCCAAAGACCTGCAGGAAACCGTCAAAATCATTCCCCTCAACCGGTTATTGATTGAAACGGATGCCCCTTATCTGGCGCCGGTCCCCAAAAGGGGAAAACCAAACGAGCCATCCTATGTAAAATATACGGCGGAGTTCCTGGCCAGTCATCTGGATCTTGATTATGAGGAACTTGCCAGGGCGACCACCGATAATTTTTTCACCCTGTTCTCCAAAGCCCAGCGGCCCTGAGGAAAACCCGTCATGAAAGTCACCATACTCGGATGCGGAACTTCAGGCGGTGTGCCCCGGATCGGAGAAATCTGGGGTGTCTGCGACCGGAATAATCCAAAGAACAGGCGTCGTCGCTCCTCGATCCTTGTTGAGGAGGGGGAGACGATGATTATGGTCGACACTACCCCGGATCTCAGGGAACAATGTCTGGACAACTGCATCACCCGGCTGGACGGTGTGCTTTACACCCATGATCATGCGGATCACACCCACGGCATTGATGATCTTCGGGGCATCAAACAGTGCATGAAAAAGAAGGTTGAGGTCTATGCCAATCGGGAAACCCGCGATGTGTTGCTCCAGAGGTTTGAGTATATTTTCAAACAACAGGGCAGCTATCCAACCGTCGCCAACATGAATGAAATTGACCTCGCCCCGTTCCGTATAGATGCCATAGACATCCAGCCCTTCCGGCAAATCCACGGAGATTCAGAATCATATGGTTTTCGTTTAAATAAAATAGCTTATAGTACAGACTTTAATGTAATACCTGAAGAAAGTTTTGCCCAGCTTCAGGACCTGGACCTGTGGGTGGTCGATGCGTTGAGACCTGAACCGCACCCAACTCACAGCCATTTGCAGCAGACTCTTGATTATATTGAAAGGGTCAAACCCAAAAGGGCAATCCTCACGCATATGACCTGGGATATGGATTATGAGACTCTGAAACGGGAATTGCCGCCACATGTCGAGCCGGCTTATGATGGAATGGTGATCGAGTTATGACAGAAGGTCTTGCCAGAGATTACAAGAAGAACGTAACCCTGCTGTGTATATGCCAGGCTTTTATTCTGTCCTCAAGTATGACGCTAATCACTTACGCAGTCCTCGTCGGCCAGATGCTGGCGCCCGATCCCAAGTGGGCGACGGTACCGATGGCTACCAGTGTTCTCGGCGCGGCTCTGATGGCTCTCCCTGCCTCCTATTTTATGAAATATTTTGGCCGCCAGCGGGGTTTTCAGTTCGGTGCCCTGTGTGCCACCGTCGCCGGCGTCATTGCCATATATGCCCTTTATATCCAGAGTTTTGGCCTTTTTTGCCTCGCCACCCTGCTGCACGGAATCTATCAGGCCTTTGCCGCCTATTACCGTTTTGCCGCTATGGAGGTAAGTCCGCCGGATTTCCAGAAACAGGGCATTTCCCTTGTACTTGCGGGCGGTATCATAGCTGCGCTTGTAACTCCCACCATTACCGGATTTTACAATGATGCTTTCGGGCCCTTTACCTTTGCCGGTCCTTATGCCCTTGTGGTCACCCTGAGCATTCTGGCTCATCTGCCCATGGGGTTGCTGAAAATTCCACACAGCAAGCCTGTAATGGAACAGGCCGAAAAAGGGGCCGGGCAAAAGGCCGGAGGCAAAGTGAATATCATGGATATCATCCGCCGTCCGGCCTTTATCTGCGCCATGCTCAATGCCAGCGGGTCATACTTTCTGATGTCCTTCATCATGGCTGCAAGTCCCATTGCGGTGGTGTTCTGCGGCTTTGAAAATGCCGACGCTGCCACAGTCATCCAGGTGCATGTTCTTTTCATGTTCATTCCGGCTTTCTTTACCGGAACCCTGATTGCCCGTTTCGGCAATATTCCCATTATCCTGATCGGTATGCTGCTCTATGCCATAGCGGCCGCTATCGCCATCTATGATGTTGAACTGACCAACTTCTATTTGTCGCTCGGACTTCTCGGTATTGCCTGGAATTTCATGTTTACCTCGTCCACCAGTCTGTTGGCAGAGGCCTATTCGGAAAAGGAAAAGGCCTTTACCCAGGGGATCAACGATTTTCTTGTCTACAGCATGACGGCGACCGCCTCTCTCACCTCAGGGTATGTCTTCGCCACCCTGGGCTGGTCAAAAATGAACATGATGAGCTATTCGATACTTGCCGTTCTGTTTGTGGTTACCCTGTGGTATGTTAGACAGACAAGACAACCGTCCGCCGGGGAGGAGACCATCCCGGCGGCAATAACAGAAGGGGAGTAATATTGTGAACAGACGCGGGGTCTTATCTCTTGGAAAATCATTTCTCTCCTGTATGGCCCTGGTGCTTGCGTTGTCATTGCCGGCCTTGGCTGAAGAAAAAACCACTGATGTGGTGATCTCCACCGATCTTGGCGATATCAATCTCAGGCTTTATCCGGAGCGGGCGCCGCTGACGGTGGCGAATTTCCTGAACAACATTGATGCCGGACTTTACAATGGCGGGCAGTTCTACCGGGCGGTACGCATGGACAACCAGAGACCTGCGAAGACCACCATCACCCTCATTCAGGGAGGACGAAACCAGGCAATGACACCATTACCGCCGATCGCCCATGAAACCACAGAAATGACCGGTATTTCCCACCAGAATGGTGTGATCTCCATGGCCAGGCTGGAGCCAGGTACAGCAAATACCGAGTTTTTCATCTGTATCGGTGACAACAGCGCCCTTGATTACGGTAGCGACCGAAATCCGGACCGGCAGGGATATGCCACCTTCGGTGTTGTAACCCAGGGGATGGAAGTGGTCATGAATATCCAGAACCAGCCGACCAACTTTCCGATGGAGGATCCGGATTCTCCGGTTCACGGCCAGATTATGGAACAACCCGTAAAAATTCTTTCTGTCAGAAGAAAATAACCGCCTGGAAGCACGACAAGATGTTCACTAAAAGATTAGGCTGGTACAGGGACATTCGACGTCTGTTTAAGGTATCTGCGGAAATGTTGCGCGGATTTAACCTGATGCGGAAAATCGGTCCCTGCGTCACTATCTTCGGCTCGGCCCGCTTCGGCGAAGATCACCTCTATTATCAACAGACACGGGAAATTGCCTCCAAGCTTGCCAAATCCGGTTTTGCAATCATGACCGGAGGCGGACCGGGAATTATGGAAGCGGCCAATCGCGGGGCCTATGAAAATGGCGCCATATCCGCAGGCTGCAATATCCTGCTGCCCACGGAGCAAGTACCCAATCCCTATCTGACCATCAGTACGACCTTTAAACATTTCTATGTGCGCAAGCTGATGCTTGTCCGTTACTCACAGGGCTTTGTGCTGATGCCCGGAGGATTTGGAACGCTGGATGAAATGTTTGAAACGCTCACCCTGATGCAGACCGATAAAATTACTGATTTTCCTGTTGTTGCTTTCGGCAGCGACTACTGGGGAGAACTTATCCCCTTTCTTGAAAAGACCATGATCCGTTTCGGTACTATTGACACCAAGGATCTGGACCTGATCCGGGTCACCGACGATGTGGATGAAGTCGTGGCGATTATGACCGGCGAAGCCTGCGAAGAGCATTTTGAAGGCTGATCAAAACAAAAATTGCCCGGTCACGCCCGCCAGTATAATCAGCGCCCACGGTGGAAGCTTCCAGTGACGCAGCAACAGGTAACTCACGACGGCGGCCAGAAGGGGCTGGTAACCTGTAATTGTCGCCGTAATAACGGGATCATAAAAAACCGCCGCCAATAAACCGACAACAGCAGCATTGATTCCTTTCATGGCATTCCTGGCCCGGGTGATTTTCCGAAACCTTTCCCACAGGGGGAGCCCGCCGAGCACCAGAAAAAACGATGGCAGGAATATCCCGGCTGTTGCAACTAGCGCGCCAAGAGCGGCTGTGCTGGAGGGAGCCGCCATCGCACCAAGATAGCTTGCAAAAGTAAAAAGCGGACCTGGCACCGCCTGGGCAAGACCGTACCCGGCGAGAAACTCATCGGTGCCGACAAGACCGCTTTCAACCATTTCTGCCTGCAACAGGGGCAGAACAACATGCCCGCCGCCGAAGACAAGTGAACCCGATCGATAGAAGCTGTCCAGCAGACGCCATTCCAGTATTCCTGAATGGAAAGCGATCAAGGGCAGCGCGACAAGAAGTCCAGCGAAAACAGACAGGAAGATAAGGGATGTCCCAATAGCGTGAGTGTTGCCCAGCTTTTCAGCTTCACCTTCCGACTGGTCTTTTTTCAGCCAGAACAAGCCGATAAATCCGCCTGCAGCAATTGCCATCACCTGGCCGGCTGCTCCGGCCATCAGAAAGACGATACACATGGCTAAAACTGCTATCGAAGCTGTTTTTCTGTCACTGGCAAGAGACGAGGCCATGCCGGCAAGGGCATGCGCGACGATTGCGACTGTTGTTGTCTTGAGGCCCAAAATCCAGCCGTTGTCGCCCCCATACGCAAGATTCAACATGCCGAAAGCGAAAAGAAACATAAGGATTGCAGATGGCAGTGTGAAACCGAGCCATGCTGCAAACAAACCGGCATAACCGCCCTTTGTCAAACCGATCGCCATACCCACCTGGCTCGAGGCGGGTCCCGGCAGGAATTGACAGAATGCGATCAGGTCCGCATAGGTGTCGTCGTTGAACCACTGGCGCCTTGTGACAAATTCTTCACGAAAATACCCCAGATGGGCGACCGGCCCGCCAAAAGAAGTGCACCCCAGCACAAGAAAGCGTCGGAAAATTTCCCAGCAGGAAATGCCTGTGTTTTTATCTGTCATCTTCTGCCTTTCTTTTGGTTGTCTTTTTAGCTGTAAATTCCTGACGAGGCCATTGCAATGATCTTTTCCACTGATAATTCGGAATAAATTATGGTTAAAAGAAAATAAACAAAATAATATTCTTAAATATAAAAGCCAGGAAATAAAATATTTGTATAAAATATGCAAAATTCAAATATACCAATTAACACAAACTGTTAAGTATTCTTTACAGTTTTGTATCGAGCCTATTTTTGCCCTGATTAGCAACCCCTTATTTTGCGCCAATTATTAAACATTGGCGCGTTTTTTGCATTAACCATGAATACTGCTCTGTTTTACCACAGATTGTAAAAAAATTTGACAGGGCCGGGGAGGGGAGAGTCATCCACAGTCTTTCCCGATAAAAAGATCACCTGAAAACCCGTCTGCAAGGCGGGAACGGTATAGTCTTATAACCTTTAGAAAGGGGATTTTCCATGAATGTGGATTTTCATGCTACAACTTTAAAAATAAAAAAGATGACCTTCATAGGGGCCATCTCCATTGCCGCCCTGTCGGCGCCCGCATACGCAACTACCGTTGAACCGCTTCTGAGTGTGGACGAAGCGATGTCTCTTCTTGCTCACACTCATTCAACAACCTGCAATCACTGGCAGAATGCACCGCTTGCCCTGAAAGAGCAGATGCTGTCAGGCGGGAGAACGGACAGTCTCCGGACTTCTGCGGCTTCTTCGTCAGCTGTCGGCAGGTCCGTCGTGGCTGACGGCTTTGCCGACGGCCAGGTTTCAACCCCTGCTTCAACAGGCGCAAACGCCACTGGTACACAGGTTGTTTTTCTTGACTTTGACAGTGCAACTACCGGCACTTACAGCAGAACCTATAAGGAAAATGCAGACGGAACCGGTGCAGATATAACAGAGGTATTTGACGAACATATCTACACCCAGGAAGAACGTGACTATATCCAGCAGCGTTATCAGGCTGACTATGCGGGCTTTGACTACCAATTTGTTACTGAAGCCCCGGCTGAAGGCACCTATAGCACGGTTTTCTTTAATGCCAATATGCCGGGTGAGGGCGCTGCTGCCGGTCCTGCCGGGATCGAGTTTGCAGACGGGGGTGTTCCTACCAGTATTCTTTTTGGTATCGCCGACGCCATTGACTTTCGTAACCTGGACCGCGGGGAGAACGCTAACGTAGACGGTAATGCCTGGGCTATCCTGGCCGAGTTTGGAATATTTGAGGCCCGCCTCGGAATGGAGGCCACACCGGAGAATATTGCACTTGCCACTACGATCCAGAGCGCCCAGACCGGTGCCCATGAACTCGGACATATTGTCGGTTTGCGGCATTATGATGCCTGGGGACCGATCGGTCAGGGGTTGCCGACTACAGGAACTCCGCCGGATGGTGCTTTCCTGCCGACCTATACAGGTCCACGAAACGGCGACGAAACCACCCTTCACCTGATGGGATCCGGCTTCAGTGCAGGTCTCACCCTGGCTGATTCCGTTGTCACCGACCGTTTTTTCAGTGAGCGTTCCGCCATCAAACTGGCCTTCAATGAACAGGGACAGGTTGTTGCAGAAACTGATCAGGATCACAGCTGGTTTGATACGGCACAGGAAGTGCGTCTGGAAATACTGGATGTTCCCAATACCATATTACAGGGGGACTATTCCATCCATTCCAACGAACACCTGGTTACTAGCGCAATCTCCATTGAAGGCAGTATTTCGGAAATAGAGCAACTGGACTTCTATGCCTTTGAAGGAAAAGAAGGAGATATCTTCAATCTTGAAGTGATCTCCCTGGTAGACTGGAATAATGAAGATTTCTTTGACCCCATTCTCTATATCTTCGACGAAGCCATGAATATGATCATGTATAGTGACGATGAATTCGAGAGCCCGGACTCATTTATCTTTGATTTCATTCTGGACTATACAGGCATCTTCTATGCCGTCGTCAGTGGCTTTGACTATACCGGCACAGGGTTCGATGAGTGGAGCCTCGGTAACTACCAGCTCTTTGTCTCCCGGACTTCTGTAGTTTCCGCTCCGGCAGCAGCCCTGCTTCTTGCCATGGGCTTCGGTGTTCTGGTACGCTCCAGAAGGAAAAAGTTCGCCAACTAACTATAAAAGAGGAAAAATGGTGCGACCTTCACCTAAAACAGTTCTGTTTTTCCTTATCTTTATTATCACTGCACTTCCCGGACCTGTACCGGGGAGTGCTTTTTCCCAGAATTCCAGGAACGGACAAATCCAACTGTTTAAAGGCAGTCTTCCCGAAGCGATCAACGCTGCCACGGCTATTGTCGTTGCCCGCCCTGCCGGGCGGCAGTTTTCCTCTTCCCCCACCGACAGGCCGTCTATTCATTCTTTTATCGTTCTGGATGCACTGAAGGGCGTCCCGGCCGGAACAATAAAGCTTCGCTCTCCGGGCCAGACCATGCCTTTCTATCCGTCCCCGGACAAAAGCTACCTGCTTTTTCTGACAGGCGGACGGGACAATAGCTACAGCATTATATCCCACAGCCTCAGTGTCCTGCTGGCTTTTGAGGTCAGTGTGGATGACCGGCTGCAGGGCAGGCTGCCGCCTCATTGGAAGCCGTTCACGGTGAACCAGTTACGGGATCTTATTCATACCTCAGAGCATCAATCGGATTAAGATTTGCGGCCTTGTGGGCCGGATAATATCCAAAGAATATGCCGACTGCCGCGGCCGCCCCGATTGCCAGCAGAATGACAGAGGGCCCGATAACGATCGGCCATTCCCCGATCCGGCTGATCATGATGGTCGCGATTACACCAAACATTATACCGATCAGCCCACCGATCAGGCACAGGGTGATGCCTTCTACCAGAAACTGCTGCAGGATATCTTTCTTGCGGGCGCCGACACTTAAGCGAAGGCCGATTTCCCGGGTCCGCTCGGTCACCGAGACCAGCATGATGTTCATAATACCGATCCCGCCGACAATCAGCGAGATGGCCGCCGTGGCCGCCAGCAACACCGACAGGGTGGTTTCTGTCGCGGTGCGGGCCTTGACCATTTCCGACAGGTTGTGGACGGAGAAGTCATCGGCATTCCCTGATTTGATTTTCCGCCGTTCCCGCAGGATTTCCTCGATCCGGGACTTGGCCACATCCAGATCGGCCCAGTCTTCCATTTTCACCGTGATCGAGGGTATCTGGTCGGGCACTGTATCATCCCGGCCGGCGAGGCGTTTACGTGCCGTGGAAATGGGAATAATGACGATATCGTCCTGATCCCGGCCAAAGGCATTCTGGCCTTTCTCATGCAGGATACCGATGACGGTGAAGGGTATTTTCTTGATCCTGATACGTTGTCCGAGGGGATCCGTCTCGCCAAACAGTTCCTCTGCCACGGTTTGCCCGAGGATTGCCACCTTGGCGGCGGAACGGACTTCCTGATCGGCAAAATTGCGACCATTGTCCAGCTCCCAGGCCATGGTTTTGAGAAATCCCTCATGTCCGCCCTGAATAGTCGTCAGCCAGTTAGTGTTACCAACGATCACAGGCGCGGAAGCCGTAAGCGACCCGGTCATGGCATAGACGTCCTCCACTTCCTTTTGCAGGACTTCGAAATCCTTTTCTGAAAAGGGCGTTTCCGTACCGGCGCCGGCGCTCCGTCGGCCCATGAAACCGGGGCCCGGACGAACCATCAGGATATTGGTGCCCAGGCTGCTGATCACGGCCTCTACCTGTTTCTGGGCGCCGTTGCTGATGGACACCATGACAATGACCGCCGCAACCCCGATAATAATGCCCAGCATGGTCAGGAAGCTGCGCAGGGCGTTGAGCCGCAGAGCGGTAAGCGCAATGCCGAGACTGGTCATCAGGTTCATGAGGCGCCTCCTTCCGCCGTGTCCCGAATGATCCTGCCGTCCCGGAAAACAAGCTGGCGGCGGGCGCAGGCGGCAACCTCGGCTTCGTGGGTGACAACAATGACGGTGATGCCCTGGCTGTTCAGTTCACCGAACAGGGCCATGATGTCTTGGGACGTTTTGCTGTCAAGGGCACCGGTCGGTTCGTCGGCCAGAATGATCTTCGGCCGGTTGGCCAGCGCCCGGGCAATGGCCACCCGCTGCTGCTGCCCGCCCGACAGTTGTGACGGCAGGTGGTCGGCCCGTTCTTCAAGCCCGACAAGCCGCAGGCATTCCAACGCCCTTTCCTTCATTTTTGACGACGGCATATGGGAATAGAGCAGGGGGAGTTTGACATTCTCAAGGGCCGACGCCCGGGACAGCAGGTTGAACTGCTGGAAAACAAAACCGATCCGTTCATTGCGCAGGCTGGCCAGTTCATCGGATGTCATGTCGCTGACCTTGCGGCCGTCGATATAAAGCTCGCCGGAGGTCGGCACATCAAGCACGCCGATCATATTCATGAAAGTGGATTTGCCGGAGCCTGACGACCCCATGATGGCAACATATTCCCCCTGGCGGATGGTCGTACTGACTCCGTCCAGGGCGTGTACCACAGTTTCGCCAAGCCGGTAATGGCGATGCAGGTCATCGCAGACAATCAGGGGCGGATTATCATCTGTGCCGGGGGACTGCATCATCAGTTTTTCCTGACATATTTTTCCCGAATGACAATTTCTGTTCCGACATCAAGCCCGGGGGGCGTCCCTATAATCTCCGTATAGTCCTCGTCACTGATGCCGGTCAGAATATCATGCCGAATGAGGTAACCGTCACCGTTCAGGGTCCAGAGCACACCGTCCCGGGGGCGTTCGCGGCTGTTTTGCGCCTTTTGCCAGACTTCATACTGATCCGGCGTCATGACTTCCCTGAAAATATTGCTGATGCGCTGGCGCATGGCGTCCCTTTCCGTTGCACCGGGCGGCGGGCCGAGGACCGGTGCCTGGCTGCTGCCGAACAGTTCTTTCAGGCGGGCGGCTATCTCGGTTTGCTGTTCGGCCGTCAGGTCAACACCTTCCGGCACGCGCGGGCCATTACTCCCGCCATTGACAGGCGGGAAGGGGGCACCGGCAGGGGCAGTCGCCTGAGGTTTTTCAGCCTCCATCACCCGGCTTTCGTCCTTTGGCTTGAAACGCAGGGCCATGTTCCGGACCCTGAGCACATTCTTGCGCTGGCCGGTGATGATATTCACATTGGCGGTCATGCCCGGCAACAGTTTAAGCTCGTCATTGCGCGCCGATATGATGACCATGTAGGTGACCACACTCTGGGATTCTTCCGGCGACAGGCGTACCTGCTTGACCGTACCCTCGAACTTAAGGTCAGGGAAGGCATCAACGGTAAAGAAGACGATATTGCCGTCCCGGATGTTACCAATATCGGCTTCGTCGACCTCCGCCTCGATCTGCATTTCCCGCAGGTCCTGGGCGATGGTGAACAATACCGGTGTCGACATGCTGGCGGCAACGGTCTGTCCGACATTAACGGCACGGTCCACCACGACGCCGTCGATCGGCGAACGGATGTCGGTGCGCTCAAGATCAAGTTGATCCTGCTCCAGATTTTCCCGGCTTTGCAGCAGGGCCGCTTCGGCGTTCTTCACCCGGGACTTGGCGACAAGAATCCCGGCCTCCGCCGTTTTATAGTTGGCCTCGGCATCTTCATAAGCGCTTTGTGAGACATTACCCTTTTTCAGAAGCTCCTTCTGGCGCTGAAAGGCCAGACTGGCCTGATAGAGCAGGGCTTCCTCCTGGACCAGACTTGCCTTTTCCTTCTCCAGGTTGGCGATGGCGACGGCAACATCAGCTTCCGACTGCCTGACCCGGGCGGCAAAGGAACGGGGGTCAATCCTAGCAATGATCTCGTCCTTTTTGACCCCGGAATTATAATCCTTGTAAAGCGCAATGATCTGGCCGGACAATTGCGACCCTACCTCTACGGACACCACCGGCTGGACGGTGCCGGAGGTATAGACGCTGCGGTTGATGGAGCCGCGATCGAGGGCCCCGGTCACATAGGTCACATCGCCGGAGGAGGGCGACGGGGCGATGAGGAAATAATAAACGCCGGCACCCGCAAGCAGGGCAAGGAAGGCGGCTGAAATAACTTTCCGGTTCAACACGGCAGGTCTCTCACAGGATTACATGATATATTACAGAACATATATCATGATACGCCAGCCCGCGGTTTTACTGTCACAAAAAATATAAAATTTAAGCCCGGCCGGATCAGTCGGCGGTCAGTTTAGTCAGCACCTGTTCGAGAACATCAATCTGTACATCCGACAGCCGGTCACCGAAGAATTTATTCATCCGGCGCACGATCAGCGGATAGGTCTGTTCAAACACAGTCCGCCCGGCAGGGGTCATATTGACAAAGACCACCCGGCTTGACTTGTCGGACCTCTCCCGCTTGACCAGTCCCTTTTTCTCCAGCGAGGAGACAATATAGGTGGCATTCGGCGGTGAAAAGAAGCAGGCCTTGGCCAGATCGCTCATAGACTGGGTGCCGGTACGCCCCAGCGTTATCAAAAGGGCCAGTTCCGAACTCTTCAGATTGCTGCCCGGCGCACATTCGCTGGCCATCTTGTAGAGCCGGTGGCGCAGGGCCATAATACTCTGGGCCAGACAAACTGACCTGTTTTCCTGTGGTGTAGCATCCCTGGTCTCGGTATTTTTATTTTTTTTCTTTGTCATGGGTTCCCCGGCCTCATTATCTTCGGCCTGTCCCTCGTTTGCCGGATAAGTACCGGACTTGGTAATCCCCGAAAATCGCGCAAAATATATATCTGCACCTACAAAGAGTCAAATTTTTATTTAAAATCAATAAGTTAAAATTTTAACTAAATTTTTTACATGCGAAAAAAGATCAATGAAATGGGGATGATAAGTGAAAATAGTTGCATAGACATGTTCCGGGAAAATGTTAACATGAATGCTGGATTTTATTCAATTTGGGGATGAATCATGCTTCGGAAAATTGTTTTTTTACATCCTTTGATAATTTTTTCTGGTTTCATGTTCCTGATACTTGTTTTTTCAGTGGTCTCGGCAGAGATCATAACACCGTCTGAACGAACACATGGAATTATCGGGGTATTATCTTTTCTGCTAATGTTCGGATGGCCTCTTTCAGTGATAAGATTTATTCAGCTTGAATTTGTTCCGCAACACGTTCTTCACAGCCAAGTCTTGCATAAGCTAGGGTTTGCCATTTTCTTGGTTTTTGCACTATTTAGACTGTTATCCGCATATATGCCTGAGAGATGGCACTATATCGAACACGAGTTAGGCGCGGCCTTAAGCCTGGCTACAGGGTTGGCATTTCTGATGTTATTTTGGCGGGCGTCAAAAATTCTCGTTCAAGAAGAAATAAAACAGAATAAAGAGGTTTTTCAACCTTACGGGGCGAATGCTAGGGCGTTCTCATTTCTGATTATATTTGCCTATTGGGTATTTACAGCGCATTTCATCCAGAAACGTTTATGTAGATTAGAAGCATCAAAGTCTGCTTAAACAATTGATATTGTGCCTGAATATACAAAAACAGGCCCCACTGAATATAGCAGTCAATTATTCGCATAATTTATATTATGGTAAATAATATATTCCCAATAGCACCGTAACGATGGCCAGGGTTATAACAATCTTGATCCCCAGCGCCTTGATCCAGCGGTCAGTAACGCGTTTATTGTGGACCTGCATCGCCACACGGGCTTTTGATATTTTTTCTTCACCATGCAAATCTGCGCCGGCCTCCAGGATCACACGAAGCTCCGGCGCACTGAGTTCCATGAGGTCGTCTTGGTCACTCACGATCATACTTCCCGCAGCACCTGGGCCGGTCGTGCGGCCATGGCAAGCCAGATGCTCATCATGCCAACCAGCAAGGTAAAGGCAATGCTGACGCCAATGGTCAGTGCCGGAATGTTAACAGCGAAATGCCACGGCATGGTCATGATGCCGACGACAATTCCCCAGGCCGCCAGGGTGCCGAGTGCAATGGCGACAAGGCCGGCCATAAGCCCGAGAATGATAAATTCAAGCACATAGGCCCTGAGCACGTCCATCCGGGTTGCCCCGAGAATTTTCAAAACCGCCGCATCATAAACCCGGCGTTTGTGCCCGGCGGCAATAGCACCGGCCAGCACCAGGATCCCGGCCAGTATGGTAATAGCAGCCATCACATCGACGGCGGCCCCGATCTTGACCAGCATATCCTGCAATGTGGTGAGCACCTCTTTCATGCGGACAATGGAAACCTGGGGATATTCCCGGGCAATGGCCCTGAAGGTCTCGCTTTCCAGCTCCGGCGCCACCTTTGCCGTCGCCACATAGGTAAAAGGTGCGGGTTTCAGGGTATTCGGGTCAAACATGACCACATAGTTGATACCATAAGATTCCCAGTCCACTTCCCGCAGCGAGGAAATAGTCGCGGTGATCGACCGGCCAAGCACATTGACGGTAATTTCATCGCCAAGATCCAGATACATGGTGTCCGACATATCGGTGGAAATACTGACTTCCGGCGGGCCGTCATAGCCCTCGGACCACCATTCGCCAGCCACAAGCGGGTTGTTTTCCGGCCGTTTGGCGGCAAAGGTCAGGCCCCGGTCGCCGCGCAGCATCCAGCTGCCTTCCGGGTCGATCTCGACCTCTTCGGACGGAATTCCCATCAGGTGCGTGATGCGGCCGCGCAGGTTAGGAACGCTCTGTATATCATTGACACCGTTTAGATTTTCCAGAAATGACGTAAAGGCGTCATGCTGGTCTTTCTGGACATCGATAAAGAAGAACGACGGCGCCTCGAGGCTCGCCCGGTCATTGATTTCCCGGGTAATGTTATTTTCCACCAGGGCAATGGCGGTAAACAGGATCAGGCCGAGCCCGAGCGACAGAACCACCGAAACAGTAGCGTTGCCGGGCCGGTGAATATTGCTGAGCGCAATGCGCAGGGTCGGGCTTTTCGGGCGCGGCAGACGGCGGGCGAGAAACCGGATAAGCCACCCTGCCCCATACAGCACCAGAAAGGCAAACAGCGTGCCGCCGAGGAAAAACAAAGTGATGTTGCGATGTTCCGACTGCCAGACCACAAGCCCGACCAAAGCCGCCAGAAGGCCGAGGATAAGGGCAATGAAGATCTTGGGATATTTTACCCGCTCGTTCTTATGGACAAGCTGGCGGAACAACCGGGCGGCCGGGATATTCTGCGCCCGGCTTAACGGCCACAGGGTAAAGATCAGGGTAATCAGCAGGCTGTAAAGCGCCGCCAGCAGCAAGGGCTTGAGGTAAAAGCCAGCCGCCACCGGTACCGGCAGAAAGCGAACCAGAAGATCGCCGACCAGCACCGGCATCAGGGCGCCAAGCACAAGACCGGCTGCCGTGGCCAGCGCTGCCATCAGCAGGACCTGGATCAGGTAAATCTGCATGATCATGCCGGAGCGGGCGCCAAGGATCTTGAAGGTGGCGATGGTTGATGTTTTGCCCGAGAGGTAAGCTGTCACCGCATTGCTGACCCCTACCCCGCCGACCAGCAGCGCCGTCAAGCCCACAAGGGCGAGAAACTGGCCGAGCCGGGTGACAAATCGTCTGACGCCCGAACCACCGTCACCGCGGTCCCGAAGCCGCCAGTCGGCATCGGGGAATGCCTGCTTGATCTCTTCTTTGACAGCTTGCAGCTGCTGCCCGTCGTTCAGTTTGAGCCGGTAATAATTGCGAATCAGGCTGCCGGGCTGCACGAGGCCGCTGGCTTTGAGGCCCGAATAGGACATGAGCGCCCCCGGCGCCAGTTGCAGGCCCTGGTTTGAACGGTCCGGCTCGAACGTGACAATGGCGGAGACATAATAGACCGTACTGCCCAACTTCAGCGGATTACCCCGGCTGAGGGACAACCGGTTGGCCAGCGCCTCGGAAATCACAACCGCCGGTTTTCCGTCCTGTTCCGCATAGAGGTCTGCCGGGGCATCGCCATTCAGGAACTTCAATGCTCCAAACAACGGATAAAGGTCATCAACGGCCTTGAGCTCCACCAGCGAACTGTCTTCGACCTTGCCCGCCGCCTGATGGGCCATGACCCTAAGCGTGGACACCCGGGAAATGATGCCGCGCGCTTCCAGGAAAGATTGCTCTTCCGTACTAAGTTCCCGCTGCATCATGCTGACTTCGATGTCACCGCCGAGGAACAGGCGAGCCTCCTGGCTCAGGCCTTCGGAAATATTGGTGGTGACGGACCCCACCGAGGCAATGATGGCGGTACCGAGGAACAGGCAGGCCAGGAAAATACGGAATCTTTTGACGCCGGAACGCAGTTCCCGGAGGGCAAAACGGAAAGCTGTCGGGAGTGAGTTCATTATTCCGCCGCTTTCCCGTCTGCTTGAGACAATTCTTCAATCCGGTCGATCAAGCCGTCCTGGATATAGAGAATACGGTCGCATTTACGGGCAAGCTCCGGATCATGGGTGATCAGGATCATGGTGGTACCCAGTTTTTCGCGCAGGGAAAAGATCAGATCGATAACCGCCTGACCGGTTTTGCCGTCCAGGTTGCCGGTCGGTTCGTCGGCAAACAGGATTTCAGGCCGCGGTGCGACGGCGCGGGCAATGGCCACCCTTTGTTGCTCACCACCGGACATCTGGGCCGGGTAATGATCAAGCCTGTGACCGAGCCCGACATCCGTGAGGCTTTGCTCGGCGATAGCGAAGGCGTCCCGGTTGCCGGCCAGTTCCAGCGGCACGGCGACATTTTCCAGTGCCGTCATGGTCGGGATCAGGTGGAAGGCCTGCAGCACAATACCGATATGGTCGCGCCGGAACAGCGCCATGTTATCTTCGTTGAGGGTATCAATGCGACGGCCGGCGATGGTAATTTTGCCGCTGGTGGCCTTTTCCAGGCCGGTCATGATGGACATCAGGCTGGACTTGCCGGACCCGGACGGCCCCAGAATGGCGATGGCTTTCCCGGGCTCGATGGTCAGGTCAATTCCACGCAGGATGTTGACATCATGGCCTTCACCCTTAAATTCAAGATGTATATTTTGAAGTTCTACGATATTTTGGGCGGTCATTTAAACTACTTCCGTTGGGCGGTCTGGTTTTATTGATCCAGAGGATATAATATAATGTACGCAGGCGCACTTAAAACCCGATTATCCAAAATAAAGTTATTTGCCAACAGGATGGCGATAACCGGCCTGATAATTGCGACCAGCGCCATGATGATGGCGCCCCCTTCCCTGTCGGCGGATAAAACCATCCTGGCCATTGGCGACAGCCTGACGGCCGGATATGGCCTGCCGCCCGGTCAGGGTTTCCCCGAACAGCTGGCACAGGCCCTCAAAGCCGAAGGACAATCCGTCCGGATGATCAATGCCGGCGTTTCCGGAGATACGACGTCGGGTGGACTGTCCCGCCTGGAATGGGTGCTGGACAGCATTGACGGCAACGGCCCTGAACTGGTGATCCTGGAATTTGGCGCCAATGACGCGCTCAGAGGCATCGACCCGGTCATCACCAGGGAAAACATCGACAAAATGCTTTCCATCCTGAGCACCCGGGATATCCCGGTGCTGTTTGTCGGCATGATTGCCCCGCCCAACATGGGGCCTGATTACGCAGATCTGTTTAATAAAATCTATCCGGAGCTGGCCGGCCTCCATAATGTATCCTTCTATCCCTTTTTCCTCGACGGGGTTGCCGGGACACTGGAACTGAACCAGACTGACGGCATGCACCCCAATGAACAGGGCGTAGCCGTGATTGTTGAAAAAATCATGCCTCACATCCTGCCGCTTCTCTGACAAAACAGGCCTCGTCAGCGACCTTTTGTCGCAGCCAGAATTCACTTTATCGCGGAAATTTTTGTTCACCGCAAAAGGGGTTCTGTTTATCGCATAACAGTTCTCAGACCCCACCTCCTCTGCTTAAATGCACTTACCACACAGCACACCTGAGGAGATAAAAAATGACACACAAGGTTAGAGTTGCCACCTATGCTACAATCATCGCCCTGGCCGGCGCAGTTGCCGCTCCTGTTTATGCGGATAGTATCGAAGAGCGCAGCAGCGTTAAGTCTGTCGAATATGCTTATGTCGACAAGAATGATGCCAAGAAAATGGTGAAAGACTATCTGAAGGAAAAGGGACATGCCTCCCTGCGTCCGGGCGATGCCCAGAAAATCAGCGTCCTCACCGGAATCGATGAAGAAAGCAATGAAAAAATCTTCCGCGATAAATGGAAAGTCGACGTTCGCACGCTGAACCGTGCCCAGATCGGAACACTTTATGTAGATACAGAGACAGGTGAAATTACTACTAAACGGTAATTACCCCTACTACCCCTCTTATCTGTCTCTGTGGAGCAAGCCTGTACCCCCGGGCTTGCTCCATTTTTATTGATCTTTTCATTTAAAAAGAACATCTCCCGGGTTAGTCTTGGCCCAACTCAGGGAGTGATAAATGAAATTACGTTTCGATCATTATGGCGACAATGGTTTCCCGCTGATCATATTGCACGGCCTGTTCGGCTCAGCCTCCAATTTTCGCAGTCTGGCCAAACTATATGGTGAAAAATATTCGGTCTATTGCCTGGACCTGCGCAATCACGGGGAAAGTCCGCATGGTGACGACAGTTCGTATGACGCCATGGCGTCTGATATTCTCGAATTTATGGATGACCACAACATGACGTCTGCAAATATCCTCGGCCATTCCATGGGCGGAAAGGTGGCCATGCAGCTGGCGCTCAGTCATCCGGACAGGGTCAATAAACTGATTGTCGGTGACATTGCGCCGGTCACCTATCCGCCCAACCACACAGAAGTTTTTGACGGCCTCAACGCCCTCGACCTGAATGCGATCAGCTCCCGGGGCGAGGCGGAAACTGTGCTCAAAAACTATATTTCAAATCCCGGTGTGCGCCTGTTCCTGCTGAGCAATCTCGCCCGTAAAAAAGACCAGGGCTTTTACTGGCGCATGAACTTGCCGGTCCTTGAACATGAGTATGATCAGATTGCTGCCGCCCCCAGGGGAGCTCCTTTTGAGAAAGCCGCCCTGTTCATCCGCGGTGAATTATCTGAATATATTCCGGAAAGTTTTTATCCGGCGATCCGCGAGCTGTTTCCCAATGCCCGAATAGAAACCTTGGCCGGTGCCGGACACTGGCTGCATGCGGAAAAACCGCAGGAATTTACCAAACTGGTTATGGATTTTCTGGAGGACTGAGAGATGAAGATAGGAATAATCGGCGCTGGCGGCATGGGTGGGTTTCTCGGTGTCAAGCTTGCCGAAGCCGGACATGAGGTCTTTTTTGTTGCCCGCGGAAAACACCTGGAGGCCATGAAAGAAAAAGGCCTGACCCTTCGCGAGGAAGAAAGGGACACGACCGTCACCAGTTTCATCGCCGCAGAAGACCCTTCTTCTTTTGGGGAAATGGACCTGATCGTCTTCAGCGTCAAACTTTATGACACAATGGAGGGCGCCAGACTGTGTCTGCCTATGATGGGACCGGACACTATTATCCTGACCCTGCAGAACGGCGTGGAAAGCGTTGATATGATTTCCGAAGTGGTCGGCCACAACAAGACAATTGCCGGATCTATCTATGTCTCCGCCAATATCGAAGGCCCGGGTGTCATTCGTCATAACGGCGGCGCTGGCATGATGATGTATGCGGGACCAGACGGCATCGATGAAAAACAGTATGAAAAGATTGCCGCCGTTGTCCAGGACAGCGCCATGGCCGGTGACAGACATCCGGATATGATGGTCATGTTGTGGGAAAAATTTGTCCTGCTGGCGGCCAATGCGGGACTTGGCGCCATGACCGGAATGGAGGCTGGCGCCATGTGTCAGGATCCCGACATTCGCCCGCTGTTTGAAATGGCTTTGAAGGAAGTGGAGGCCGTGGCCAACGCCGCCGGTGTTAGCCTGCAGCAGGGCCTTGTCCCCATGATGATGGCCCGCATTGACGCCCTCAAGGGCCAGAACCTGCTCGCTTCCCAGGCATATGCAAAGCTGCATGGCAACAAGCTGGAAGTGGAATGGATACAGGGCACCATTCACCGGCTGGGTCAGAAATATGGCGTGCCGACGCCGGTGCATTCCCTCTGTTACGTCTGTCTGAAACCTTTTGCCAACGGCGCTCAGTAAGGATTGCGGGCTTTCTGGACGGCTTCGATGATCAGGTCAGTGGCAAAATCCACTTCGGCTTCGCTGGACATGCGGCCAAACCCTACCCGAACACTGCAATCGATTTTTTTCCGGTCAAGGCCGAGTGCGGTCAGGACATGAGATGGCTTTGGTGTTGCTGCCGAGCAGGCCGCGCCCGTGGACAGGGCAATGTCCCGGATGCCGGACACCAGAATGTCACTTTTGACGCCCTCAAACGTGAGGTTCAGGTTGCCCGGCCAGCGCTTGTCCCTGGAGCCATTGACCGTTATTCCGTCGAGGACAGTTTGCAGTTGTTCCAGAAAACGACCGGCAAGTTGCTGAACATGGGCATTGTCCTGTTCCATCTCTTTTTCCGCCAGTGCACAGGCCGCCCCAAGTCCGGCACATAATGCAGGGGCGAGAGTTCCCGAACGAAGCCCCCTTTCCTGCCCGCCGCCACTGAACAAGGGCACCGGCTGCGGTTTCAGGTTTGTGTTCACATAAAGGGCGCCAATTCCCTTGGGGCCATAGAGCTTGTGCCCGGAAATGCTCATCAGGTCGACTTCAAGAGCTTTCATGTCCAGCGGGATTTTCCCCACACCCTGCGCGGCATCTGTATGGAAACAAACAGCTTTATCCCGGCAGATCCTGCTGATTTTCGCCAGATACTGGATCACGCCGATTTCATTATTCACCGCCATTACCGAAACAAGTCCGGTTTTATCAGTGATGCTTTCGGCAAGAAGGTCCAGATCCAGAATGCCGTCGGCACCCACCGGAAGGTAGGTGACCTCAAGGCCGCTTTGTTCCAGTGACCTGCAACTTTCAATTACGCAACTATGTTCCGTGCAGACGGTTACGATATGATTTTTGTCCGGGTACAGGGCATAGGCCATGCCTTTAATGGCCAGATTGTTCGATTCCGTGGCACCGGAGGTAAAAACAACTTCCTCTTCGTCTGCCCCTATCAGGGCGGCAATTTCCCGCCGGGCCTTTTCAACCCCGGCAGAGGCTTCCCAGCCGAACGAATGATTGATCGAATGAGGATTGCCGAATTTCGTGGTCATATAAGGCATCATGACGTCGAGGACCCGCCCGTCCAGGGGCGTTGTCGCCTGATAGTCCAGATAGATGGGCAGGTTCGGTCGGGTCATGCACCATGTTTCCTGTCATAAAGTCTGCACCAGGCCGCAATAAAACGGTCGACATCTTCCTCACGGCTGTTCCAGCCGAGACTGATCCTCAGGGTCGAGGCTGCCTCATCCGGTGTTCCCCCCATGGCCGTGATGACATGCGACGCCTTGACCTTGCCTGAAGAACAGGCCGAACCGGCGCTCACACAAATTCCTTCCAAATCCATGGCCATAACCTGGGTTTCGCTGGATACACCCGGCATCAGGACGCTGGTGACATTCGGCAGGCGCGGGCTTTGCACACCGAAAAATCGTACCGTATTGCTATGCTGCGACAGGGTATTCTCGATCCGGTCCCGCCATTCACCAACCTGTTTCATCAACTGAATTGATTTCGGCACCAGTCCGGCCGCCACGCCAAACCCGGCGATTCCGGGCAGATTTTCGGTCCCGGACCGGCGACCAAGTTCCTGCCCGCCCCCCCGGATCAGGGGCTCGACATTTATCTTTTCCCAGGCAACAAAGGCTCCAACGCCCTGCGGGCCACCAATCTTGTGAGCAGAAAGGCTCATCATATCCACACCGAGGGCCCGGAAATCCAGCGGAATCTTGCCAAACGCCTGGACTGCATCGGTGTGCATCAGCGCGCCGTGTTCATGAACCAATTCTGATAGGACGGCAATATCCTGAAGGATACCGGTTTCATTATTGGCCAGCATGATGGAAACGACCGTTTTCCGGTCGCTTTCCTGAAGAAGTGTTGCAAGTTTCGCCGGGTCGATCAGGCCATTGGAGCTAACCGGAAGAATGACCGTTTCACCGGGAAAATTTCGGGCGACGTCGAGAATTGAATCATGCTCTGTCGCCGCGACAATGAGGCGTCCTGCACCAACGCAGCGAAGGGCTATATTATTGGCTTCGGTACCGCCGCTGGTAAAGGTGATCATCTGCGGACGACAGTTGATCATGTCGGCGATGCCCTGACGTGATTTTTCAAGTGTCGCCTTGGCCTTACGGCCGAGGGAGTGGACAGAGGAGGCATTGCCGCCAGCAGCCATAACCCGGCCCATTTCGTCAATGACTTCGGGCCGGACCGGCACTGTGGCGTTATAGTCCAGGTAGATCACTGGTCTGGTCAATGGAAATCACCCCGTTTCCGAACCTGCTTTATTCGCCGGCCGGGACTTTTTTGTCTGCTGTCTTGTTCTCCGGGTCTTTCGAGCGGGCCAGCAGAGTGTTTTCTGTTTCAAGCTCTGCCACTTCCTTTTCCAGCTCTTCCACCCGCGCACGAAGTCCGCAGACCATGTCAAACATGCCTTCAAGAGAACGGGCGATCGGATCGGGAATATCATCGGTCGGCATGCCATAAGCACAGAAGTCTTCCACTTTCCTGCTTTCCGGCGGCTGTACGACCTTGGCAGGAATACCGACAACAGATGTATTTTCCGGTACCGGTTTGACCACAACGGCGTTCGATCCGACACGGCACCCTCTGCCCAGAATAATGGGTCCAAGCACCTTGGCCCCGGCGCCGACAATGACACCTTCTTCAAGGGTCGGGTGTCGTTTGCCTTTTTCCAGCGAGGTACCGCCAAGGGTTACCCCTTGGTAAAGGGTCACATTATCGCCGACTTCAGCCGTCTCACCGATAACTACCCCCATGCCGTGATCAATAAAGACACCTTTACCTATTTTGGCGCCTGGATGAATTTCGATGCCGGTAAAAACACGGCCGATGTGGGACAGAATGCGTCCCATGGTGTGAAAGCCCGAATTCCAGCACCAGTGGGCCCAGCGATAGAAGATCAGGGCGTGGATGCCGGGATAGGCAAAAAAGGCTTCTACACGGGACCGGGCGGCCGGATCTCGCTCCATTGCGATGGATATATCGTGGCGAATATTGTCAAACATGGTTTTCTGCCAAATGACAGCTTGCCCTTTTGACCCGCTTTTATGTTATAAAGACACGGAATCGGTCAGACTAGCTTGTTAGTACTAACTATATAATAGTTCATATAAGCGCGGCAATCAATCACGTCAAGGTATTGCCAAAAGGACAGTCGGTCACAATATATTGAGAGATATTTGACTTTTGCATTTGTGAGGTAAGACAATCAAGATATGCCTGAAGTAATTTTTAATGGCCCTGAGGGCCGCCTGGAAGGGCGTTATCACCCCGGCAAAGGGGAAAATGCCCCTATTGCCCTGATCCTGCATTCCGATCCGCAATATGGCGGAAATATGAACAACAAGATCTGTTATTACCAGTATCACTCCTTCGCACGCCGTGGTTTTTCGGTTCTGCGGTTTAATTTCCGCGGTGTTGGCAGAAGCCAGGGTGAATTTGACAGCGGCATTGGCGAACTTAGCGATGCCGCGGCGGCACTTGACTGGCTGCAGTCCTTTAACCGGGATGCCTCAAGCTGCTGGATTGCGGGTTTTTCCTTCGGGGCCTGGATTGGCATGCAGCTTCTGATGCGTCGTCCGGAGATCGAGGGGTTCCTTTCAGTATCCCCGCCGGCAAACCTTTATGATTTCAGTTTCCTTGCCCCCTGCCCCTCTTCCGGGCTGGTTATGCAGGGCACGGCCGATACAGTGGTATCTGAACCGTCTGTCCAGAAACTGGTTGAAAAACTGCAAAGTCAGAAAGGCATTACCATTGACTATGAAAAAGTCGAAAATGCCGACCATTTTTATGAAAATCATCACGAGCCGCTGGTGCGCAAAATTGATGAATATCTGACCAAACGGCTCGGCTACTAATCACCGGTCTGTAGGCAAATGTACAACGCCTCCCGGCATCGGACGGTTCACGCCGGTCGTGCCGGGAAATGTTATGGGCAGGTTCTTCAGCCTGCGCACAGCCAGATAGGCAAAGGCTTCCGCCTCAATAAAATCTCCGTGCCAGCCGATGGATTCCACCGGTGAAATCAAGGCAGATGTTCGGGATTCAAGCTGTTCCATCAACACCGGATTATGCCGTCCGCCGCCGCATACAAAGCAGCTTTCAGGCGGTCGCGGAAACAGGTTCATAGTTGCCGCAATGGACTGAGCAGTAAAAGCCGTCAATGTCGCCGCCCCGTCTTCCAGTGACAATTTTTCCAGCCCTGGTACTGTAAAACTGTTTCTGTCCAGTGACTTGGGCGGAGGCTGGCGGAAATATTCATGGTCCATCCAGGCTCCCAACAGGTCATCATGAATCTTTCCCTGACGCGCATGACAGCCATCCTGATCGCAGTCCTCGCCCGTGTGATTTCTGATCCAGTCATTGAGTAACGCATTGCCCGGGCCGGCATCACAGGAGTGAAGTTCGTCCTGACTACGATTGCCGGGAATCCAGGTCACATTTGACACACCGCCAATGTTGATGATTGCGAGATCAGCATCGCCGGGACGCGCCGAAATAAGAGCAAGATGATAGATTGGCACGAGCGGCGCCCCCTGTCCACCGGCCGCCACATCCATACTGCGGAAGTCACTGACAACAGGAACCTGCAGGCTGTCTGCCATCATCTGACCGTCGCCAATCTGCCAGGTCCAGCCCTCCGCCGGGCGATGAAGCAACGTCTGGCCATGAAAACCGACGACCTCGATTTCCTTTTTTTTCAGGCCGTTATTGCTCAACAGGTCTTTGACGGCGAGTATATGATGTTCCGTCAGGATTTCCGCGAGACGGTTTATTTTTGCATCGTCCTGGGCCGGCTTATTGTGTAGCCTCGCGGTTGCCAGTCCTTCGAGAAGGAGATTCTGTATTTCTCTATTATAGGGAATATGGACAGGGTGACCATATGGCTCTGCACCGATGCCATCCGTCAGCAGCAGTGAAGCGTCGACACCATCCAGAGAGGTCCCACTCATCAGGCCGACGGCAAGTATTTTTTTGTCGGAAAGCTGTTTTTCCATGAAGTTTCCGTTTAATTATTACCTGAACCTATGCTACATGATGCGCCTGAAATGTTACAGAAAATAAATCCGCAACTTTTTTCAAATGCAACCAAAGAATAATATTATGACCGACACAGCCGACAGTTTTCTGCCAAAATCCTCGTTTCTTTCAACCATGAAGGACCGGGGATATATCCATCAGTGCACCGACCCTGGAGGTCTGGATTCCGCATTGCAGGAGAAAATTGTACCGGCATATATCGGTTTTGACTGCACGGCCACCAGCCTGCATGTGGGTTCCCTGGTTCAGATCATGATGCTGCGTCACCTGCAGAAATCCGGGCATAAACCCATCGTGCTTCTTGGCGGCGGCACCACGCGGATTGGTGACCCCACGGGCCGGGATGAATCCCGGGCCATGCTGACTGACGAGCAGATCCAGGCCAATATGGACGGCATCCGCAAGGTGTTCGAAAAATACATTTCCTTTGGCGACGGTGAGACAGATGCCATCCTGGTCAACAACGCCGACTGGCTTGATGAACTGAAATACATTGAGTTCCTGCGGGATATGGGCGTCCATTTCACCATCAACCGCATGTTGACCTTTGACAGTGTCAAGCTGCGCCTGGAACGTGAGCAGCCGATGACCTTCCTGGAGTTCAACTACATGATCCTTCAGGCCTATGACTTTCTGGAACTGAACCGCAACTACGGCTGTTGTTTTCAGATGGGCGGCTCTGACCAGTGGGGTAACATCATTAACGGCGTGGAACTGAACCGCAGGGTCGACCAGAAGGAAACCTTTGGCCTTACGACCCCTCTTGTGACCTTGGCCAACGGCCAGAAAATGGGTAAAACCATGGGCGGCGCCATATGGCTTAACGATGATATGCTGTCCCCTTATGATTTCTGGCAGTTCTGGCGTAACACCGATGATGCGGATGTTGGCCGGTTTCTCCGCCTGTTTACAGAACTTCCCATGACTGAAATAGAGAAACTGGAATCCCTGGAAGGCGCTGAAATCAACGAGGCCAAAAAAGTTCTGGCCAATGAGGCAACAAAAATGTGCCACGGCGAGGATGCTGCCCATGCTGCCGAGGAAACAGCGCGCAAGGCCTTTGAGGAAAAATCCCTTGCTGCTGACCTGCCAAAGATTTCTGTGCCCAAAGCAGAACTTGAAGCAGGTGTCGCCTTCAGTGATCTTTTTACCCGGGCGGGCCTTGCAACCTCAAAAGGGGAAGCAAGACGCCTGGTCAAAGGTGGCGGCGCCCGTCTCAATGATGAAAAAATTGATGACAGCGAGTTGATGGTTACCACAGCCATGCTGAATGAAGAAGGCACGATCAAGCTGTCTGCCGGTAGAAAACGGCATATTCTGGTTGAACCGGCCTAGTCCTGCGGTCCTGGCGGAGGAGTATCCGGCGAAATTCCCTGCAGCTCCTCGGCTTCTTCCCGCAGGGTCTTTTTATCGGAACCTCCGAGTACGCTGAAAATATTCCTGAGTATCCCTGGGGCCAGAGCAGCCAGCGGGTTCACCCGTATGTCGGTTTCCTGCATGGTGCCTGTCATTTCAAAAGTGGCCGCAAAAATGCCCTGCCCCTTGCCGCCGGTCAGGATTGCGCCAATAATGGGAATGTTGCTGAACAGGGAGTTCAGTCCGTAGGCGGGCACAATGGTTCCCTCGATATTGACCTCATTGTAGGATTGATCGACCTTGCCGGACATGGTCACGCCCAGTGCATTACCCCGGGCTGTCCCCTTTTTGATATCCAGAATGCCGTTATATTGATGAAAGTCCATCTGGAACTTGTCAAATTGCAATCCGCCTTTTTTAAGTTCTTCCCGGGCTTTGGAAAAGTCTTTTTCCTCCAGAAGCTTGGAAACTCCCGGTGAATCGCTTATCAGGAAATCTTCAGCGGTCATGCGTCCCTCGATGGACAAGCCGCCATCCCGTCGGCCATAATCCGCGGCGATCTCCATCGTTCCATTAACACCAACATTAAAGACACCCGTTCCACGCAGGGTCTCCCCGGCATTACTGCTTTTAACTTTCAACAGACGGTCTTTTTCCCCCTGGCCGAGGTTAACAGTAAATTCTTTGCCATCCTCGAAGAAAGCCTTGAGGTCAAGGCTTCTGAAATCGCCTCCGGTATAAGCGCCTTGCAGGGTCGTATCCCACAGGGTGACCCCGTTTTCGGCTTTTACTTTCTGCAGGCTGGCGCTTACATCGAAATCCGGCATTGTGCTGTCTTCGTCACCAGACCCGGCGTTTTTTAAAATCTTCAAAATAGGCCTGGCATCAAACTCCCGGGCTCTGATTGACGTATTGTAATTTTGTTTTTCCGCATTCCAGACCATTTCCATGTCAAAGTCCATATCAGGCATTCTCAGCCTGGATATGGCGAGACGAGCCGTGCGGTCCTCAACGATCAGAACCTCTGAAGAGGCCTGAAAATCAGAACTGACAATATTTATGTCACGAACCTCGATAATGTTTCCGTTTTTGAAGTCCAGTTTGAAGTCAGCCCCGGCGGATATATTTTCTTCCTTGATCCAGCCAATTGGATCAAACGTGATACGCGTTGAAAGCAGATCGACATGCCCGGTGCCGGTTTTCATACTCGCGCCCCTGCCCCTGAGTTCAAGGTCGAGAACTGCGGGACCTTCCACATAGGGACGGAAAGGAAGATTAAAGGCATCCCAGTCTGCCCCGGCCATGGGACCTTTTATGTGATAACTAGTCGGAAGTTCATTCCCGGTTGTTTCGAACGCTTCGTTCCAGACCGCTGCAAATTTGACACCATTGAGCAGAATATCACCCTCAGCCCTTAGGGAATTGCCATTCACAGACAGGTTTATATTCCCATCCATAATGGACAATTTGTCAGATATATGGGGAATCTTCAGGTTATCAATTTGAGCGTCCACCTGAAACTCGACCTGCTTGAGTGAAAGTTTCTTAAGCAAGGGGAACTCGAGGGAAAGTATTGCAGTCCCTTTACCCGTTACACTGCCGGGTTCAATCCCGTATTTCGACGGATAACCGAGTGGCTTGTGATCAATAACCGCAAGAATATCTTCTACGGATCCTGACAGGGGAAGTTTAAAGCTGGCCAATGCCCCGCCCTTTTTGTCAATATCCCTGAACAGCAGTTCGCCGTTGCTAACAGTTACATTATCGATATCCCCCTGGTCAGCCGTCAGGGTGAATGTTTTCAAATTCAGGTATCCTGAACCGGATACATTTTTGAGTAACGGCATGGGATGAAGATAGTCGGCAGCGACATCCCTGATATCAAAACGAAACTCAAAGGCCGTTTCCGGGAGCTGCTCCGCCTTCCACATTTCAGGATCAATCTTCACATCAATGGTTCCGTTTCTCACGGATCCGGCGCTGATATTTTTGCTGATCCATTTTCTGGCCCCGCGGGCTTTTTCCGGCGGCCAGTAGGTCACGAGATTGGAAAACAGGAGCTCCCCGATGCGGGCATTAAGTGTCACGCCAGGTTCCCGCAGGCTTCCATAGAGCAGGCCATCTCCGTTAATTTCAGCTTTGTCTATCCTGAGCAGAAACTGATCCAGAAATATGATCTGTTGATCACCGCTGTAATGACCGCTCAGATATATATTGTCCAAAGCAACCGGTGCCGGATAGAGTTCCATTGCATTCAGGGTACCTGCCCCGGCCTCGACCTCGAAGATGACACTGTCCAGAGCAAGTTCGGTTCCAACTGCAATATCAATGATACCATTGAGCGGAACATTCAGGGATTTTAGCTGTTCCAGCTCTTTGACGTCGCCGGCAAAAGTGCCCGGTGACAGGTTTGAAAACCTAAGCTGAAGAATAGCATCCTTGCGTCTGTTGTTGTGGGCAATGGAAAGATGCAGGGGGGCAATGTTGATTTCGGAAAAAAGGATATCTCCCTCTAGCAATGCCAGCAGGCCTTCATCTGTTCTTTTCATATTCAGCACGGCGCCGGGTATAATCCAGTGACTGCCCGACGCTTCATCGATGAAAGTGAAGGAGCTGTCCCGGAAAGTCAGTTCCTTGAGATAGCCCGCAGCGTTCATCGGCGCGGGTTCAGACAAGAGCTGCCGGGTCATGCGCGGAATGATTTTCTGACTTGTCTGGAAATCGTCAAGGAGCCTTTGCAGCTTTACCTGGAAGGGTTCTTCACCGCCACTTTCCCAGAAATCTCCAGGCAGAGGGAATTCAAAGTGCAACTTTGAGAAATCGGCACGAACCGGCGCCAGCATCCCTCGCAGCATTCCCAGAGCACTGAACTCCACATAAGCTTCCGGAATATTGACCGACAACTCGTTTATTCTGTCCGTGAGCGAGATATTGACAAAACGAACCTCAATTCCGCTGCTGGTCTGAAAATCTCCGGTCGCAGGGTGCCAGGTCAGAACCACATCATCAAAATCTATCTTGAGGTCGGTAAAGTTTCTGGCCAGTGTGGACTTCAGATAGGGCGCAGCCCAGTTCAGCGCGACCGGCCCCATACTCAGCCGCCATATAAAAACAAGCGCAGACAAAGCCATCAGCGCCAGAAATATGGATAATATCTTTAATGTTCCCGTAGGTCGTCTCAAAACCAGTTTTCTCTTTTTTGCTGTTTTCTTTACAGCTAATATCACTTGGGTGCTAGTTTAAAGGATAAAAGCAAATAAAGTAAGGCAAGCTTCTGTGACTGATCAATTTTCATCCCGTTTTCCCTTACCCGTTAATCCCGAGTCTGCCGAAAGCAGACTTAAGGATTTTATCCAGTCCTGCATTGACCGGGGATTAACGGAAGTGGAAAAAGTCCTGGCAAAAAAACAAAATAGCGACCTGTTAAGATCCATATTGGTCGACAGCCCCTATTTGTCCACTCTGATCTCGAAAAACCAGAGTTTTTTCGTCAAGCTTATGGAGGGGTCGCCGGATGACTGTCTGGAAGACATCAACCGGGAACTGGCCGATTTGTTGCCGGAAAAGATTGAGACCGAGAAGCTCAAAGGCCACCTGCGAACGGCAAAAGCAAGGGTGGCACTGCTCACCGCCTGGGGCGATCTTTCCGGGCAGTGGCCGCTTCCCAGAATAACCGGCACACTGAGCCATTTTGCCGAAACCTGCCTGAAACTTTCGGTCGATCATCTGATCGCCAAGGCTGTCGCAGCAGGGGATCTTGAACTCACCGGCGGTGCGGATACCCCCTCTGGGAATAGCGGATATACTGTCCTGGGCATGGGCAAACTTGGCGGGCGGGAACTGAATTATTCCAGCGACATTGACCTGATTGTGCTGTTTGATCAGGATATTGTCCGCTACACGGGGCGCAAATCGGCCAAAGACCTGTTTGTCCGCATCACCCGAAGCCTGGTTAATATCATGCAGGACAGAACGGCGGAGGGATATGTTTTCCGGACAGACCTGAGACTGCGCCCGGACCCGGGCGCCATGCCGGTGGCCATGTCCATGGCAGCTGCCGAAACCTATTACCAGAGTGTTGGCCTGAACTGGGAACGGGCCGCCATGATCAAGGCCCGCCCGGTTGCCGGCGACTTGCTGGCCGGCCAGGAGTTTCTGGATCGGATAAGGGGATTTGTCTGGCGCAAACATCTGGACTATGCAGCACTGGAAGACATTTATGCCATCAAGAAACTGATTCACAAGCATCACAAGCATGGTGATATCGCCCTGGCGGGGCAGGACATCAAGCTTGGCCCGGGCGGCATCCGGGAAATCGAGTTCTTCGCCCAGATCCACCAGCTGATTTCCGGCGGCCGGGAACCGGCGCTGCGGGTTGCGCCTACCTGTACCGCCCTTGATGTGCTGGTTGAGGAAGGTCATCTGGAACAGGAAGATAACCAGATACTGCAGACCGCCTATGTCTATTTCAGAACCCTGGAACACCGCCTGCAGATGATCAATGACGATCAGACACATTCCATTCCCGAACGTCCGGAAGACATATACCGGATTGCGCGTTTCATGGGGTTTGAAAATGTTGACGAATTCGACAAGGCCACGCTCTTCCATCTGGAGAAAGTTCATGGCCTTTTTGATGATCTGCTGAAAGACAGCCGCCAGACACCTGACAGTACGGCTGAACAGGAGCTTCAGTTTCCGGCCGGAGACTACCATCCCGAAACAATGGAGGTTATCCGTCAGAACGGATTTACAGACCCACAGGGCGCTTATGATATAATCCAGAACTGGTTGCTTGGCCGCTACCGGGCCTGCAGGACAGAGCGGGCCCGTAATATCCTGCGCGGCCTGATTGTTCATATTCTGGAGGCCTTTTCCCACAGCGATAATCCCGATGGCGCTCTCAGGCGGTTTGACGATTTCCTGTCAAAGCTGCCCTCCGGCGTGCAGCTTTTCGCCTTCATTAACGCCCATCCGTGGCTGCTGGAACTACTGACCGAAATTATGGTCAGTGCCCCTTCCCTGTCCGAGCAACTGGCACGACGCCCCTTATTGCTGGATGCGGTCCTGACACCGGATTTCTTTACCTCCTTTCCGGAGCGGGAAGAACTGGAAGAAAGTCTGTCCGTGCTTCTGGAAACGGCCCGGGATTTCCAGGATGTTCTCGATATAATGCGGAAATGGGCTAACGAGCAAAAATTCCAGATTGGTGTCCAGATCCTGCGGAATGTTATTGACGCCAGAACTTCCGGCAAGTTACTGACCACACTGGCGGAGGTGGTGGTCAGCCGAATGTTGCGGGAAGTCATGAAAGAGTTCGCCATAAAACACGGCAACATCTCCGGCGGAACCTTTTGTATCCTGGCCATGGGCAAGCTCGGCGGTTATGAACTGACAACAACCTCTGACCTCGATTTGGTTTTTATATATGACGCCGGGGAAACCTCGGGTTTCTCTGACGGACAGAAATCACTGAGTGTGAACCATTATTTTGCCCGTCTGGGTCAGAATGTCATCAATGCCCTGACCGCCCTGACTGGTGAAGGCAAATTGTATGAAGTTGACATGCGGTTGCGGCCCTCCGGAAATGCGGGGCCTATCGCGGTGAACCTTTCCACCTTCAATGAATATCAGGAAGGAAAGGCCTGGACCTGGGAGCATATGGCTCTGACCCGGGCTCGGCCGATCGCCGGAGACGATGTTCTGTCGGAGAAAGTCAGAACCGCGATATATACTATCCTGACCCATAAAAACAGGGATCAGGAAAATCTCCTGTTTGAAGTCAGCAAGATGCGCAACAGGATGCGTCAGGAATTTAAAACAGACAATCTCTGGGCAGTAAAGCACATGCGTGGCGGTTTGGTCGATATTGAATTCATCTGCCAGTATCTCCTGCTTGCCCATGCTTCGACAAAACCGGGCATCCTGAGCACAAATACCCTGGAGTTTCTTGAAAAAGTAGCCGGTGAGAAAGTCATCACCCGGGAAGTTGCAGATATTTTATCGTCGGCGACACTGCTCATGCAAAAAGTACAGCTTATTCTCAGACTTTGCGTGGGGAGCGCCTCCAAAAGTGAAAACAAGCCCCCCGCCCTGGTGAAGATCCTGCTTCAGAGAACCGGCACTGGGTCACTTGAAGAACTGGAAGAAAAAATCCGTCACGCCCAGGCCGGCGTATATGGAATTTACGAGGAAATTATTGAAAAACCGGCATCATCCATGTTACCCCCTGCTCCGGTTACACCACTTGGAAACCCAGTGGACCAGGCGACAGACTAAAGGAAGAAAAAATGCTCGAAACAGGACAAAAAGCACCGGAATTTAAATTGCCCGATGAAACAGGCAACGAGGTCTCCCTGTCAGACTTCAAGGGAAAAAATGTGGTGCTGTATTTCTACCCCAAGGACAGCACACCGGGCTGCACCAATGAGGCCAGGGACTTCAGCGGCCTGATCGGCAAATTCGATGCCTGCAACACTGTTGTGCTCGGCGCCTCCAAAGACAGCGTCAAACGGCATCAGAATTTCATCGCCAAACAGGATCTCAAGGTAAAACTTATTTCCGATGAGGACGGCACCCTGTGCGAAGCCTACACAGTCTGGGTCCTGAAGAAGCTCTATGGTCGTGAATATATGGGCATAGAGCGGGCCACTTTCCTGATTGACGATGAAGGCGTCATCCGCAACATCTGGCGCAAGGTCAAAGTCAAGGGCCATGCCGAGGAAGTCCTGGCCGCCGCTCAGGCTCTCTGATCAGCTTATGAGTAAACCGGCATCCATTTGCCAGGCTGCCCTCCGTGTGCTGGAAACGGCAGACGCCCGGCACAAGGCGACTGCAGCCCGCGAACTGGCTCATGACTGGCGGCAGGGAAAATTCGCTGGGAAAACAAAGGCATTGCCGGTGGACCGACCCGCCCGTCCGGAAAAACCGGAACTTTTATTGCCCAGGGATATGCCCAAACGCGGCAAGGGCGGCAATCTGGAAAATCGCATCGCCCTGATGCATGCCATTGCCCATATTGAGCTGAATGCCATTGATCTGGCCTGGGACATGGTCGCCCGGTTCGGCCACGACATGCCGGACGATTTTATCGATGACTGGGTTGGCGTCGGCGATGATGAAGCCCGGCATTTCATCATGATCGAAGAACGTCTTACAGAACTTGGCGCCGGTTACGGGGCTCTGCCGGCTCATGACGGATTATGGCAGGCCGCCTTTGATACACGGAATGACCTTGCAGCCCGGCTGGCCATTGTCCCGATGGTACTGGAAGCTCGTGGTCTGGATGTAACACCCGGCATGATCAAACGCCTGGAAAATTTCGGCGATACAAAAAGTGCCGAAGCCCTGCAAGTGATATATGACGAGGAAATTGACCATGTGCGCAAAGGACAGAAATGGTTTTCCTGGTTATGTGAAAAATCAGGCTGGGACGGGCAGGAAAAATACCAGGACCTTGTGCGCCAGCATTTCAGCGGCAAACTGAAACCGCCCTTCAATGTTTCGGCCCGAGCAGCGGCGGGATTGGACGAGGCTTATTATTTACCTCTTTCAGATACATAATTATTAAAAACCGTTGCATTCCTTTACCTTTTGGTATCAAATGCCATCTATAAAAGAAAAGCTTTGATTTAAAAGTGGTTATTGTAGCAAGCAGGGGTAGGAACAATCCGCAATCTTGCCAGAAAATTGAGGGAACTCAGCGCCAGATATTTCCCTGAGCGTCAGATGTACTTCAGGACAAACGGTGTTGTCCGTTTCGTCACCGTATCCGAGAGAATGCAGCTGACTTTTGTCAGTCTTCTGCTGGCTCTGCTGACGTGGGTAATTGTGACGTCCGTCTTCTTTGCCTTCGAACAGCAAATCCTCGCGGCCAAGGAAGAAAAAGTTCAGGAAGCCAATCGGGAATATGAGGCCGTCAGCCAGCAGTTCGAGACCCTGAAAAGCGATATCGAGGAAACCGCCCGTAATCTGGAACAACGTCAGATCTATCTACAACAGCTTATCGATACGGATCAGTCCCTGTCGGAACAGGCTGACGAGGCCGACCAGGAAAGTGTCGCACCGACACAGGAAAGCGGCGAGCAAACCGGTGACGGTTCAGATCTTATTTCGTTTGTTTTCAGCAGCAAACAGAAACAGCAGCAGCATGAAAACCGCCTGAAAGAGATCGCCTATTACCGTTTCGAACTGAAACGGATTGAGAACCAGCAGCGCCAGCTTGCTGAAGTCATGATCCTCGGTATTTCTAACAAGCTGGCCTATATTGACACTACCCTGGAGAAATCCGGCATTAAAACTGCCAAGCTGATCCAGATCGCCCAGGATCGTCCGTCTTCCGACCTGGTTGGTCAGGGTGGTCCTCTTGTCGTCTTTGCAGACAGCTTTGACGGATCAATGGTGCCCTCCGAACCTTTCGCCCGACTGCAGGCCCATTACAACAAGCTGATCGACCTGGAAGCGGCCGTTCAAAGCATGCCGGTGGCTATTCCCGCAAAGAAATATTATATCTCCAGCGGCTTTGGCGCGCGCCGGGACCCTTTCAAGAAAACCTGGGCCCAGCATCATGGACTTGATATGGCCGGCTGGTGGAAAACCCCCATTTATGCGTCAGGCAACGGCATAGTGACAAAGGCCGGCCGCAATGGCGCCTACGGCAATTTTATCGAAATTGACCATGGAAACGGATTTAAGTCACGATATGGCCATCTTTCGAAGATAAAAGTAAAACGTGGCCAGCAGGTCAGCGTTGAACAGGAGATCGGTTTGATGGGAAGCACAGGGCGTAGTACCAGTCCCCATTTGCATTATGAAATCTGGTTTAACGGTAAACCCATTAACCCTCTGAAGTTATTCAAGGCAGCAGATGATGTTCTCAAAATCCAGCGACAAGAATATACCAGCAGCTAAAGAAGTGAAAGCAATGAAACCCAGCAACAACGCAGCTCCCTCTATTATCGGTTCAGACGTCACCATCAACGGCGATGTAACAACACTTGGTGAAATCCAGCTTGATGGCATCGTAGACGGTGATGTGCGCAGTGAATCTGTGACGGTGGGTGAGCATGGCGCGGTCAACGGTACGGTTGTGGCTAACAATGTGGTTGTGAAAGGCTCTATCACCGGACAGATCAAGGGACGCAATATCCGTCTCGAAAAAACCGCCAAGGTCAAGGGTGACATCATGCATGAAACCCTGAGTGTGGAAGCTGGCGCCTTTATCGAAGGTTCCCTGACCCACAAGGACAACCCCATGCAGGAGTCCGGACCAAAAGCGGTTAAAACCGTTGAAGTAAAGGCTGAAGAGCAGAAAAGCGCTTAACAGACTTTCCTGAAGTGCAGAATTTAAAAAGCCTCCCAAGAATTTGGGAGGCTTTTTCTTGTTCTAACCTGGCGGCCTAGTCGATATCTTCGACTTCCGTCGACGTGCCGTGCACCCGCGCGGCCAGCGCGGCTGTCAGGAACTGGTCAAGATCACCATCCAGAACTTTGTCAGGCTGGCCGCTTTCCACACCGGTGCGCAGGTCCTTAACCATCTGATAGGGCTGCAGCACATAAGACCTCAACTGGTGTCCCCAGCCGATCTCTGTCTTGCTCTGGTGCTCCGCATTGGCCTCTTCTTCCCGGCGCTGCAGTTCCGCCTCATAAAGACGGGCTTTCAGCATATTCATGGCCGTCGCCCGGTTTTTATGCTGGGAGCGGTCATTCTGGCACTGCACCACGATATTGGTCGGGATATGGGTAATACGAATGGCACTGTCGGTAGTGTTCACATGCTGACCACCGGCGCCACTGGCCCGATAGGTATCCACCCGAAGTTCGCTTTCGTTGATGTCCACCTCGAAATTATCGTCCACTACCGGGTAAACCCAGACGCTGGCAAAACTGGTATGGCGCCGGGCATTTGAATCATAGGGAGAAATACGGACCAGGCGATGAACACCACTTTCGGTCTTGAGCCAGCCATAGGCATTCTCGCCCTTGATCTGCAGGGTCGCGGATTTGATGCCGGCTTCGTCACCGGAATGATATTCCATCATCTCCACTTTGTAGCCATGCTTTTCCGCCCAGCGGGTATACATGCGCAAAAGCATGCTGGCCCAGTCCTGGCTTTCGGTGCCACCGGCACCAGAATGAACCTCAAGATAGGTGTCATTGCCATCGGCTTCGCCGCTGAGCAGGGTCTGGAACTCCATTTCACCGGCTCTCGCCGTCAGTGCCTCAATGGCCTGCTCGGCTTCGGCGACGACGTCCTCGTCGCCCTCCATCTCGCCCATCTCGATAAGTTCGATATTGTCACTGAGTTCCTGCTCAACGTCTCTGCACAAGCTTACGGCCTGATCCAGTTTTGTACGTTCCTGCATCAGTTTCTGTGCCTTGGCGGCGTCGTTCCAGAGGTTGGGATCTTCGGAAAGGGCGTTCAGTTCTGCCAGTCTGTCAAGTGCGACATCCCAGTCAAAGATGCCTCCTCAGCAGTGTGAGAGACTGCTTGATTTTATCAACATGATGTTGCGTTTCAGCTTTCATCTTAAGGTATTCTCGTGAAATTACAGGTTGTTAATAGATTCCACCGGTACCGGTGCGAACTTTCGTCCCTGTTTGCACCAGGGAATTAAATCCGTCAAGTACATCTGCGGTTTTTGTCGGAAAAGTACCCTGGCGGAAAGCCTCCAGAATTGTGTTTTTCTCACCGGCCTGGGCGATCTGACCGGTTTTCGGATTGACCCGAACAAGCCGCACACCCGGCGGGATACGGAACGGAATGGAGGGTTCGTTCTTCAGGGCGTCTTTCATAAAATCGCGGAAGATTGGTACCGCCACGCTGGAACCCTCTTCCCGGTTCCCCAGAGAACGCGGTGTGTCAAATCCGGCAAATACCCCGACCACCAGGTCTGGTGAAAAGCCGACAAACCAGGTATCAAAGCTGTCATTGGACGTTCCGGTTTTGCCGGCAAGCGGTTTGCCCAGCACACGAATCCGCACGCCGGTCCCCCGCTGCACTACGCCTTCCATCATGGACACAAGCTGATAGGCTGTGACTTCATCAAGCACCCGTTTGCGTTCATCCGGAAGTTTTGGTTCCTCCTGATATTGCCATTCGCCGACCTGACAGTTTTCGCAGACACGCTGGTCGTGCCGGAATATGGTTTCCCCGTAACGGTCCTGAATACGGTCAACCAGAGTGGGAGAGATTTTCTTGCCGCCATTGACAATCATGCCGTAAGCCGCCGTCAGGTTCATCAGGGTGGTATCCCCTGCCCCAAGTGACATGGACAGGAGGCGCGGCAGGTTGCGGGTAATTCCCATGCGATCCGCGATATCCACAATGCCGTCCATCTTGATATACTGGGCCAGACGGACGGTCATCAGGTTTCGGGATTTTTCCAGACCGAGCCGCAGGGTACTTGGCCCATAGAATTTATCGCTGGAGTTCTTGGGTTTCCATTTGCCGAGCCCAAATCCCTGTTCCATCACAAAGGGAGCATCAAGGATGAGGCTGGAAGGCGTGAAACCTTTTTCCAGCGCTACGGCGTAGACAAAAGGTTTGAACGCACTGCCGGGCTGTCTTTTGGCCTGTGTGGCGCGGTTATATTCGCTCAGATTGTAATCAAAGCCACCGGACATGGCGAGTACGCGACCGGTGTGAGGATCCATGGCCACGATGCCGCCGTTGATTTCGGGTATCTGGCGCAGACCGAAAACAGAAAATTCCGGTTCGACCTGTGAATTGTCAGTATCTCCCAGATCTTCGACAATAATCACGTCACCGACAGACAAGACTTCTCCGACAGCCTTTATGGCAGCTCCAAGATACTCGCCCTTCAGCCATTTGCGCGCCCATTTGACTTCATCAAGAGGAATTTGCCCGAGGGTTCCATCCCTTGTCAGGATCGAAGCCCGTTGATCCTGAACATCCCGGACCACGGCAAGCTGCCAGCTGTCCATGCCCAGCGGTATATCCATATCCGCCAGCGCCTTCAGCCAGTCTTCCTCGCGCGATAATCTTGTTACCGGGCCCTTGTAACCATGTCGACGATCATAAGTGACCAGGCCGTTTTTCAGCTCCCGCTCGGCAATGGCCTGAAGCCGCGGCGAGAGGGTTGTGCGAACAAACAGTCCGCCCCCGTATAGTTCATCATCACCGTAAAGGACCTTGAGTTCCCGACGCACTTCCTCGGTAAAATACTCGGCCTTGAAAATGTTGGCCCTTTCGGGCTTCCGGGTCACCAGAGGCACCTGACGGGCGGTTTCTGCATCGGCGTCAGAGATATAGCCTTCTTCTGCCATACGGCCAAGAACCCAGTTTCGCCGGCCGACTGCCGCGTCATATTTGCGCACGGGATGATAATTGTTCGGGGCCTTGGGCAGCGCCGCCAGATAGGCGATTTCTTCCAGCGTGAGTTCATCGAGCGACTTGTTGAAATAATAAAGGCTGGCTGCAGCCACACCGTATGATCCGGAACCGAGATAGATTTCATTCAGGTACAGTTCCAGGATCTCGTCCTTGGTAAACGCCTGTTCTATGCGGTAGGCAAGGATCGCTTCCTTGATTTTTCGTTCATAGCTGACCACACCGGACAGCAGGAAGTTTTTCGCCACCTGCTGGGTAATGGTCGAGGCCCCGACCGGGCGGCGGCCGCTGAAGCTATTCTTGACATTGACCAGCACCGCCCGCAGGACACCCGTGTAGTCAACGCCGCCATGGGTATAAAAAGATTTATCCTCGGCTGCCAGAAACGCATGAATCAGGGGTTTGGGAATGGCGGAAATCGGCACAAACAGGCGCTTTTGCCGGGCATATTCGGACAGCAGGCTACCATCACCTGCATAAATGCGGCTGACCACCGGTGGTTCATAGTCTGCCAGTTGGTGATAATTGGGCAGGTCCCGGCCATAGGAATTAAGAAGATAGAGTATCCCGCCCACGGCACAGACAAAACCGACCAGAACCACAACTGTGGCTGCCCCAAGAATGTTTATCCAGATTTTTGTCCGTTTTGACATATGGCCTGACAATTGGTGAAAAACTATACCTAAACCCTGCAAATAATCGCATCTTCATAGATGCTCAATGTGTCATCTATATGGCCCATTTCTTTATTTTGACCAAAGATTATCTTCAATTTGAAGCAAAATTCTTCTGGAAATAATGGTCGACCGCCCTGACGATGGACCGGCCGATTTTCTGCTGGGTTTCTTTCTGCATCAAGAGAGCCGCATCTGTCTTGTTGGTGAGATAGCCCAGTTCAAGCAGAACCGAAGGCACATCGAGACCTTTAAGGACCAGAAGGTTTGCCGTTCTGTGCGGCCGGGTTCTGAGCAGGGTTGAGCTTTTCAACTGACCAACCAGTTCTGTTGCGAAACTGCTTGATAAATTCATCGTTTCCCGCTGCAGAAGCTCAATCAGGATGCCCTGGACTTCGTCCGGTTCCGCCTCCAGATCCATACCGGCAATGATGTCCGATTTATTTTCCCGGGCGGCCAGTGCTGCGGCTTCCCGGTCCGATGCCTTTTCGGACAGGGTATAGACAGTCGCGCCCCGCACCCGGCTGTCGGCAATTGAATCGCAATGGACAGAGATAAACAGGTCAGCCTGGTGGGAATGCGCTACCCCGCTTCGAGCCCGGTGCTTCACATAGATATCCCGGCTGCGGGTCAGAATTACTTCATAACGCCCGGTCCTTTCAAGCTCGCGCTTGATGGTTTGCGCCGCCGTCAGGGCAACGGTTTTTTCAGGGAATGCAGAAGAGCCGTTTTTGCCCAGATTACCGGGGTCATGTCCCCCGTGGCCGGGATCCAGGACAATCAGCTTTTTCGTCCGTCCCGAACGGGTGCTTTCCACGACCGGCTCCGGCGGCCGTGAGGCAAGGGTCATCTTGCGCGGCTTGCGAATGTTGCCGGCAAAATCCGTCTGGGAAGTTTTCTTGAGATCAAGCACAAACCTGTAGGGATAGTTTTTCTTGGGCGGAAGAAAGAAGGATTTATCAACCTTGACCGGATATTTCAGATCAAGAACGATGCGTGATGTGCCGGGCTTGAACAGACCATAACGATACCGCTCGATGAAGCCGTCGCCCTCGGCGCCGCCGGGACCGATTTTCCAGTCGACCTCGGCAATGTCGATAACAATCCGGTTGGGATCTGCAAGGGTAAAAATGGAAAATTCCACCTTGTCACTCAATTCAAGAACAAATCGGGTGCGATGTTTATCAACGCCAATTCTTGCGGCGGTCACTTCGGGAACTGCTGAAAAGCCACATGATGCGCTGACAACATATGAAAAAATCAGGGAAAAGAGCAGTAACGCCTTCGATGCAGAGTTGCTTGTAATCATCATTCCTTACTGGTCCCAATCTGGCCTGAAAATTATTTTTAATATAAATCGGACTTCATCTAAAGGTTTTTTCATCTTTTATGTATAAATATCACTTTATCTATTGTATCGGCAGAAGTGTCGGCTTATGTTATGCGAATACTGGAAGTCCAATTTCCGTAAGCCGTTTAGTTAATTATGGAAATGCCGGGCTGAAGGTTGGCAAGTTTTTTGACGAACTGGTCTGCGGACAGAATGAAGGCAAAGCCTCCCTGCTGAATGTCGATCCAAGCGTCTTACAAAAAAGAAATTTCAGGTGACTGTGTTTCTTTTTCCCGATAACCGGGGCTCTTTATTTTCGTTGGAAAATAAAAATAATAATTAAAGTAACCGAATATGAAATTCAAAACTCATCAATTCCCAGAGGACGTTCCGGCAATTAACTGTCAACGTACTTTTGCCAGCCGGGGTAATCCTGTCGCGCTGGGTAAGTTGATGGGTTCTCTATCATCCAAACAACCAAACCTTTTAAAGCAAAGATCAGCTCGCCCGCAGGCGCCCCGAGTGCCTGTGCGTTTGAGCGATCCTTGTTGTGGAGAATATTTAAATGGCAATTCGTATGCTCATCGACGCATCGCACGAGGAAGAGACTCGTGTAGCCGTCGTTCGTGGGAACCGTGTAGAGGAATTCGACTATGAGTCAACTTCCAAGAAACCCCTCAAAGGAAATATCTATCTCGCCAAGGTAACCAGGGTAGAACCTTCCCTGCAGGCCGCCTTCGTTGATTACGGGGGAAACCGTCATGGATTCCTGGCCTTCAGCGAGATTCATCCTGACTATTACCAGATCCCCGTTGCTGATCGGGAAGCCCTGATCGCACAGGAAGCGGCCGCCAACGTCGATATTCTTGAAGAAGAAGCCCCCGCCGGGGAAATTCCTGCTGATACACAGCCTGACAATATTCCGGAAGAAGAAGCCGAATTCTCTGAAGAGTCAGCTTTGGCTGACGAAACCGCAGAACAGGATAAATCATCCGATGGCTCCGCAGAAAACGGAAATGGTGAAGATATCTCAGACGAAGATGTTGAATCCCTTCATGCCGATGATGAAGAGGAAGAAGCCAGAATAAGGCTGCGTATGGCAAAGCGTCTTCGCCACAAGTATAAAATTCAGGAAGTCATTAAAAAACGCCAGATCATCCTGGTTCAGGTCGTCAAGGAAGAACGCGGTAACAAGGGTGCTGCCCTGACCACCTATCTGTCCCTGCCCGGCCGTTATTGCGTGCTGATGCCGAATACGCTGCATGGCGGCGGCGTGAGCCGCAAGATTTCCAGCGGCCAGGACCGTAAACGCCTTAAAACCATTCTTTCCGGCCTTAACATGCCTCAGGGCATGGCCTGTATCATCCGTACGGCCGGCGCCAGCCGGACCAAACTGGAAGTCAAACGGGATTACGATTACCTGAACCGCATGTGGGAGAAAATCCGCGAACTGACCCTCAAGTCAATCGCGCCGGCCCTCATCTATGAAGAAGGCAATCTGATCAAACGCAGTATTCGTGACCTTTACACCCGCGAAATCGATGAGATTTTTGTCGAGGGCGAGGAAGGCTACAAAACTGCAAAAACCTACATGAAACTTTTGATGCCGAGCCACGCCAAGAAGGTTCAGCATTACCAGGATGAGATCCCGCTTCTGCAAAGATTCCAGGTGGAGAGCCATCTGGACTCCATGTATAACCCTTCCGTTCAGCTGCGTTCCGGCGGTTATATCGTCATCAACCCGACTGAGGCACTGGTCTCCATCGATGTGAACTCCGGCAAGGCGACCAAAGAACACAATATCGAGGAAACAGCCTATAAAACCAACATGGAAGCTGCGGAAGAAATTGCCCGCCAGCTGAAATTGCGGGATATGGCCGGGCTGATCGTTATCGACTTTATCGACATGGAAGATCGCGGTAATATCCGGTCTGTCGAACGCAAGATAAAAGATTGCCTGAAGTCTGACCGGGCCCGTATTCAGGTCGGAAAAATCAGCACCTTTGGCCTGATGGAAATGTCACGGCAGCGCCTTCGCGCCGGGGTTTTGGAATCGAGCACCCGGACCTGTCCGCATTGTGACGGAACAGGCGTCATCCGGTCCGTTGAATCTCAGTCGCTGCATATCCTGCGTGTCATTGAGGAAGAAGGAATACGCAAAAGAACAAGTAATATTGTTCTTTACCTGCCGGCAAATGTGGCAATCTATATCCTGAACCAGAAACGGCAGCAGTTGATGGATCTGGAACAGAGACACGGCTTCAGCGTCGGGATTTCTATTGATGAAAGCCTGACCGAAAACGGGTACCGGATGGACCGGACCGAAGGACAGAAACTTAAAACTGAATCAAAAAACAGTCTCCAGCTCGGTGGTGATATATCCACTCTGGTTGATGTGACTGAAGATGATGTTTCCCCTGCCCCTGCCCCGGCCCATACCCACGCCGATGATGAAGATCGTGAAAAGCCCAAACGCAAACGCCGTCGCCGTCGCAGGAAGCCACGTGCCGATGAAGGTGAAACACCTGAAATGGAAACGGGGGATTCTGAAACTGAAGCCAGAGAAGTGACTGAACCGGAAGGCTCAGAAAGTTCAGAAACTGAAGATGGCGAGAAAAAAACCTCTACCCGTCGTCGTCGTCCCCGTCGCAGAAACCGTCGTGACAGAACTGACCAGCAGGAAGGTTCAACAACCGACGAGACACCTTCCGAGGTGTCAGAGGTGACAGAAACGCCTGCTGATGTTCAGGCGCCTGTAGAAGCGACAGAAACCGGCGAAGCACCGAAAAAACCGCGGCGCCGCAGGACCCGGAAACCGGAAACCGGTGTGGAAGTTACTGCACAGACTGCTCCGGAGGCTTCTCCAGAAATTCCTCAAGCAACAGTCGCGGAGGGTGAAACAACTGAGAAACCGAAAAGACGCCGTACCCGCAAACCCAAAGCGGAAGCTGCGGAAGCAACGCAGGAAATAAAAACCGAAACTCCGGAGGCCCGCGAACCGGCCCCGAAGCAGAAGGAAGTTGTTAAGCCGGCTCCGGCGCCGGAGAAAAAAGTTGAGACCAAGGCCGCACCTGCGCCCTCTCCCTTTGTCAATGTCATCGAAGTCGGCAGCAAGCCTGAGAAAAAAGATCAGGATGCCGCCAGAGGTGATGACAAAAGTACAAAAAAAGGTTGGTGGCAAAGAACCTTTGGTGATTGATTAACGTCGTAAAGTCACAATATAAATAAGGCCCAGTCATGATTGGGCCTTATTTTTTGTCTACATCCTGGTCTATGATGTACGGGGGTGTGGTGAGTTTTTATTTGACGTAATTCCGGAGGAACCATACCTTTACGATGATGTCTTTCATATCGGCAAAATCCGGGTTTTCCAGAATCCTCTCTGTCATACTCCCAATCAGTATGGTCCTGAGTTCCGTTGCCCATGCCCAGCGCGGCGGCGGTTTGTCAATCCTCCGGGACGCGGAAATTGAAAAGACGATCCGGGATTTTTCAGAGCCCCTTTTTGAAGCGGCGGAACTAACCCCGGATTCGGTTGATACCTATCTTGTAAATGACAATACGCTCAATGCATTCGTGGCCGGCGGACAGAATATTTTCATCCATACCGGCCTGATTATCGAGGCAACCGACTATAACCAACTGGTTGGCGTCATTGCCCACGAAACCGGGCATATTACCGGCGGCCATATTTCTCGCTTTTCAGACGGCCTCAAAGGCGCCACGGCAATGACCATCCTCGGCACTATTCTCGGAGCTGCCGCAATTGCGGCAGGTTCAGGAGATGCCGGCATGGCCCTGATGATGGGAGGACAGCACCTTGGGCAGAGAAGCTACCTAAAGTACAGCAGGACCCAGGAATCCGCTGCCGACCAGGCCGGCCTGACCATACTGGAAAAGACACACCAGAGCGGTGAAGGCCTTATTACATTTCTTGACTATCTTGGCGACCAGGAGCTGCTGAGTTCCTATCAGCAGGACCCCTACGCCCGCACCCATCCGGTCAGTATCGAGCGGATTTCAAAACTGCAGCAACGGGTCACCTCCTCGCCCTGGTACAAGGCGCCACCGGATCCTGTCGCGGAATACAAGTTCCGCCGCATGCAGGCCAAACTATTTGGCTATCTGAAGCCGGGTCAAACAACCCTGAACAAATATCCGCTGTCGGACCAGAGCGTCTTTGCCAAATATGCCAGGGCCTTCGCCTATCACAAGCTGCACCAGGTCCGGGAAGCCATTGGCGAGATCAACTCGCTGATCGAGGCATATCCCAAAGACCCCTACTTCCATGAAACCAAAGGGCAAATTCTTTTTGAGAACGGATTTGTCAGGGAAGCCTCCGATGCTTACCGACTGGCGGTAAAATATCTGCCGAACAATGCCCTGATCCGGGTCACTTTTGCCCAGGCCCTGTTAGGGACAGAAGATGACAGCCTGGTTAGTGAGGCGCTGGAAAGTCTGGAATTTGCCCTGGCAAGAGATCCCAATAACTATTTTGCCTGGCTCCAGGCCTCCGTCGCCTATCATCGCAAAGGTAATGAGGCCATGACCAGATATGCGACGGCCGAACGGTTTCTTCTGGCCGGTGATGTTCGCGGCGCAATGGTAAATGCCAAATTTGCCATGGATAGCCTGCCAAAGAACTCCAGTGAATGGATCAGGGCACAGGACATACTTGTCATCACCCAGTCAAATCTCAGCGATGAGGCTCAGAAGAAACTCCCTCCTCTCCCCGAAGATAAACCGGATCAGGATAATCAGTTCAGGCAGACTTCTGCCAGAAGTGCCTTGCTCAAAGGATATTAATCAGGAAAAAACAATGAATTACAGATTTCCCAGACTCTGCCGGCTTGCCGGCAGCTATATTATTATAACCACATCGCTGCTCTTCAGTTCTTCTGCCATCTCTGAAGACGGCTCTTTTTCACCGGCACAGAAAAAGGAAATCAACAGCCTGATCCGTCAGTATATTCTTGATAATCCTGATATTATTCCTGAAGCGATAGGTATTCTTCAGCAAAGGCATACTTCAGAGGTTCTCAAACAGCTGCATGTCCCGATTTATCAAGACGGTGTGAGCTATATAGACGGCAATCCCGACGGTGATGTGACTGTGGTCGAGTTTCTTGACTATAACTGTAGTGTTTGCAAGAGCAGCTACGCCACCATCGAAAATCTGAAAAAGCAGGATCCTGACCTGCGGGTCATTTACAAGGAATATCCTATACTGGCGGAAAGTTCGGTTACCGCTGCCAAAGCCGTCCTTGCCGCCAAACGCCAGGGCAAATATCTGGAACTTCACCGGGCGCTGCTGGAAAACAGCAAACCGTTGACTGAAAAACTGATCTTCAAAATTGCCGCAGGTCTGGGCATTGACGAACAGAAACTCGCCATAGATATGCTCGATCCTCTGATCGAAAGAACCCTTCAGGAAAATTCCGCCCTCGGAGAACGCCTGAATATAACCGGCACTCCCAGCTTTATCATCGGAGACAATATCCTGGTCGGCGGTTACCGCCTGCCAACCCTGAAGCAGGCTGTGGCAGACGCCCGGGCGAGAGAAGAATAACCACCCAATAAAAAAGGCTCCGTATAAAACGGAGCCTTTTCAACATCAGACGTGTTTCCTGATCAGCCGACGATTTCATCATCGTTGAAGAAGAATTTGATCTCGATTTCAGCATTTTCCTGGGAATCTGAACCGTGAACGGAATTTTCGCCGATGGACAGGGCGTATTCCTTGCGGATGGTTCCGGGGGCAGCTTCTTCAGGGTTAGTTGCACCCATGATCTCGCGGTTGCGGGCCACGGCATCTTCACCTTCCAGAACCTGAACAACAACCGGTTCTGACATCATGAACTCCACCAGTTCGCCAAAGAAAGGACGTTCCTTGTGAACGGCGTAAAAACCTTCAGCCTGTTCTTTGGTCATGCGGATGCGCTTGGAAGCGACAACACGAAGGCCGCCGTCTTCAAGCTTTTTAGTCACAGCACCGGTCAGGTTGCGTTTGGTGGCATCTGGTTTGATGATGGAAAAGGTGCGTTGGATAGCCATATTTATAGTCCTTGAGTTAATTTAACAGCAGTTTGCGGCGGTTTATAGTGTGTTCCGCAACTTTGTGCAACAGTAGAAATGATCCGTTGCACTTTTAAGAAATCCTGTTAAATCCTGTAGTCCAATTAACCGGAAAGAAAATATGTTACAAATTCAGGAAGTCAGTTACCGTGTTGGCGGGAAATTACTATTGGACGGTGCCTCGGCCCGCATCCCGGCCGGCCATAAGGTGGGGATTGTCGGACGCAATGGCGCCGGCAAGTCAACCCTCCTTCGACTGATATCCGGTGCGCTTGAAGTGGACAGCGGCCGTATACAGATACAGAACAGGGTTCGACTGGGTCAGGTGGCCCAGGAGGCACCGGGCGGGCCTGAAAGCCTGCTGGAGACGGTTCTGGAGGCTGATCAGGAATTACAGTCCCTTGAAACGCAGGCCAAGACGGAAACCGATCCGCACAAGATTGCCGAAATACATAACCGCCTGGCAGACATCGATGCCCATACCGCGGTTTCCCGCGCCGCCAGCATCCTGGCCGGTCTTGGTTTCGACGATGAGGCCCAGGCACGTCCCTGTTCGTCCTTTTCCGGCGGCTGGCGCATGCGTGTTGCCCTGGCCTGTACCCTGTTTACCCGCCCGGACCTGTTGCTGCTTGACGAACCGACCAACTATCTGGACCTTGAAGGTGTCATGTGGCTTGAAAATTTCATTCGCACCTACCCCTTTACCGTAATTATCGTGAGCCATGACCGGGACCTGCTCAACAGTTCCGTGTCCGCCATACTCCATCTTGATCAGCACAAGCTGAAGCTATACACAGGCGGCTACGACAATTTCGAGAAATTAAGACGCGAGCAACTGGCCCTGAAACAGGCTGATATCGTCAAGCAGGAAGCTGCCAGAAAACACCTGCAAAGCTTTATCGATCGTTTCAAGGCCAAGGCCAGCAAGGCCAAACAGGCACAGAGCCGGGTCAAGATGCTGGAAAAAATGGGCCCACTCGAGTCAATTATCGAGGAAAGGGGATTTTCATTCGAATTTCCCAATCCCGCTCCCTTGGCACCTCCCCTGTTGACGGTCGAAAATGGCGAAGTGGGATACAATACAGATAGCCCGGTTCTGAGCCGCCTGAACCTGCGCATGGATATGGATGACCGCATCGCCCTTCTGGGTCAGAATGGCAATGGTAAATCCACATTCGCAAAACTGGTTGCCGGCCGGCTCGAGCTCATGAACGGGGAATTGAAAAAATCCGGCAAACTGGAAGTCGGTTATTTTGCCCAGCATCAGCTGGATGAGCTTAATCCCAAAGGTACCCCGCTCAGCCATCTGACAGAGCGCATGCCGGATATAGCGCAGAGCAAGGTCAGAGCCAAACTGGGAAGTTTCAGCTTTGGCGCCGACAAGGCGGAAACCGTGGTGGAAAATCTCTCCGGCGGTGAAAAAGCCCGCTTGTTATTTTGTATCATGAGCCTTCGCGCCCCGCACATCCTGATCCTTGACGAGCCGACAAACCACCTTGATGTGGAAAGTCGTGAAGCGCTGGTTCATGCCATCAACGGCTATGAAGGCGCCGTTATCATGATCAGCCACGACAGGCACCTGATCGAAGCCTGTGCCGACCGCCTGTGGCTTGTCCACGACGGAACTGTGACACCTTACGAAGGCGATATGGAAGACTACCGGAAATTCATCCTGCGCCAACGCGCCGGCAGCAAACCGGAAAAATCAAAAAAGACCAATCAACCCATTCAGTCAGACAATCATCAGGTCGAGTTGGAAAAACTTGAAAAACAGGCGGCAAAACTGGAACGGAACATTGAAACCCTTGAGCAGGAAATCGCCAAATATGACCGGGCGCTGAAAAATCCAAAGCTTTATGATCACGACGATCCCAAGTCGAGGGCCGCCCTGAAGAAATTTACCCAGGAAAGAGCCGATCTGTCGCAACAGCTGGAAGATAAAGAAGCTGACTGGGTTGAAATCAGCGAAAAACTGGAGAAACATCTCAAGCGTGCATAAAGTAGTTAAATTTTTACATGAATATTAACGCTGATTTTACCTCCCATAGATATACATGTATGTAAAGACGTTAAGTTACAAGCAAGGGTATGGAACAAGTAACTTTATATATGTGGTGAAAGTAATGCAGCAGGACGGCTTGACAGCGTTAAAAAGATTTGAAGTTTCGCTCTACAACCAGCAGGTGCGTGACTATGAAAGGAAAGGTCGCGTTCATCCCAGCTTTGACACTTCCTGGGCAGATTTGAACTTCTTTACCTTCGAATGCAGTACAGCTGAAGAAGCTCTCAGCCAGATCGAAAAGAAATATCCTTCCCGCAAGGGGTTCGTGGTCAGCCAGATCATTGAAGTGAAGGAATTCGAGTTTGTGAGACCGACCGGGGTCAGGGTATAGATCAGCTGTCTTTCCGGGACCACCCGCCGGAATCTGTCTGTTGCCAGTAGGTCAACGTATGACCTGCAGCTTTATAAGTTGTCCAACGATTGCGAGCAGCCTGCAGCATATCAGGGTTTGTTCCGTCAAACATTTCGAGAATTCTGGCATATGCCGATAAATCCTCCAGGCTCCTGCCATCCGCCAGAACAAGAATATCCGCATCATTGGGATTGTCATTTTCCGTTGTAATATAAACGGGCTGACTTCCCGCCCACTTGCTGCCTTTGCAACCATGGGGAAGAAAGCTTGCCGGATCATAAGTCCAGAGGGCCTGATCCAGTTCTTCCATACTCTCCCGGCTTCCTGTCATGACAACAGCCCGGTGCCCCCGCTCCAGAACCTTATCCAGAAGTTTCGGCAGGGCTTCGAGCAGGGTTTGGCGCTGCAGGTGATAGAAGCTGATATCGCTCATCAGTCTTCGTAGTTTTCCTGTATAAACCGGTCAAGCAGCCTGACCCCGTAACCGGTTGCACCCTTGTCAGCCAAATCAGACGGGGTCTGTTTCCAGGCAGTGCCGGCAATATCGATATGGACCCAGGGAACATCATTGACAAAGCGCTGCAGGAACTGCGCTGCGGTGATACTTCCGGCATATTTGTTGCCCATGTTTTTCATGTCTGCAATATCAGAATTGATCAGTTCGTCGTAGGCGGGACCAATCGGCATGCGCCAGACAGCTTCCCCGACTTCTTCGCCGGCCTTGAAGAGCTGCTCGGAGATCTTGTCATCGTTGGAAAAAATACCCGCATATTCCTGGCCGAGAGCAACCATCATGGCGCCGGTCAGGGTAGCCAGGTCAATCATGAATTTGGGTTTGAACCTGTCCTGTGTGTACCACAGCGCATCGCAAAGAACCAGACGCCCTTCGGCATCGGTATTGATCACTTCTATGGTTTGGCCGGACATGCTGGTCACAACGTCACCAGGCCGCTGGGCCGTTCCGGAGGGCATGTTTTCAACCAGACCGACAACACCAATGACATTCGCCTTCGCCTTGCGGCCGGCAAGGGCTTTCATTAATCCGACGACGGCGGCGGAACCGCCCATGTCAAATTTCATATCTTCCATTCCGGCCCCCGGTTTCAGGCTGATCCCGCCGGTGTCAAAGGTCACGCCTTTGCCGATAAAGGCAAGAGGTGCTTTTTTCTTGTCGAGACCATTCCAGCGCATAATGACCAGATGGGATTCACTGGCACTGCCCTGCCCGACCCCAAGCAGGGCCCCCATGCCGAGTTCTTCCATTTCGTCTTCGCCAAGCACTTCCACATCAACGCCAAGATCAGAAAGTTCCCTGATATGTTCCACATAACTTTCTGGGTAGATCACATTACCTGGTTCGGTAACAAGGTCACGGGCAAAAAGCACACCGTCAGCCACCTTGTCCAAAGGTCCGAAAACAGTTTCCGCCCTGGACGGTGCCGAACATAACACATTGAAAAGGATCACGGTTGGCTTCTTGTCTTCCGGTTCCTTTGTCCTGTATTTATCAAAGCGATAGCGGCGGAGTCTGGCGCCAAAAGCAACATTCGCGGCCACTTCCTCGGCGCTCATGTCTGCTTTTTTCAGTGCCTCGGCGGCAACGGAGATTTCTTCCTCGCCGCAGGACATGAGCCGGGCAATAATTTTACCGCCGGCCTGCTGCATTTTGAGATCATTCAGATCATCAGCGTTTCCGAGACCCATGACATAGACATTCCGCACCTCCAGGCCCGCCGGTGCGGGAACGGCCAAAAACTCTCCAAATTTCCCTTTGAACCTGGCAGCACCCAGGGCCCGGGACAACTGACCGCCCATTTCCTTGTCAACTTTTCTGGCAAAAGAGGAAAGTCTGCAGTCATTGTAGGCGAAGGTTACCAAATTGCCTTTTGCGGGAAGATCGGTTTTCAGGAAATTTATTTTCATCTTTGCCTCAATTATGTCTAGGTCACTTCTAAAATATTCATCTAAAAGAGATAGACCTGCGCACCGTGATGTTCAAGAAGAAACTCCCGTTAAACGAATTTCCGAATAAAAAATCCCTTCCGCCAGCATTTCAGTAAATTAAGGTAGGCAAGAAAAACAAAAATCTGTAAAACAGGCCTTCATGAAAATATCTTTGTTATTGTTATTGCTGTCATCTTCCCTCTGTACGCTCGTGGTACCTCTGAGCCACGGCGCCGAAAGCGATGAGGAACGCACTAACGCTACTACCGAACAGGAAAAAATAGACTTTGCGGCGGACAGCATTGTCTATGATCCGGATACCGGTGAGGTAACGGCCAGCGGCGATGTCACCCTGTTTCAGGACGGCCGGGTCCTCAGGGCTGACCTGGTCACCTACAATGAGAAAACAGGACTGGTCAAGGCTGAGGGCAAAGTGACCATCCGGGATCAAAGCGGCAATATCCTGTATGTTGAAAACGCGGAACTGGAGGACAGTTTCCGCGACGGTTTTATCCGGAATGTGCGGGTTCTGTTTTCTGACGATTCCCGGCTGATGGCCCGACAAGGTGAGCGCAAGGGAAAACAGACCATTGTCAGCAATGCCATTTACTCTCCCTGTAAGGTCTGCCTTGAAGAAGGCCCGCAGAAACCCCTGTGGCAGATCCGGGCAAAGAAAGTCACTCATGACGAAAATGATCATATCATCCGGTATGAAGGCGTCGTGCTTGAGGTGGCTGGTGTCCCAATTTTCTACTCCCCCATTTTTTCCCATCCGGATCCAACGGTCAAATATATGTCCGGCTTTCTGGTGCCCGAGATCGGCAGCTCGGGCGAGCTTGGTGTTTTCGCCCATATTCCCTATTATTTTGCCATTGACCCGTTCAGGGACTTTACCTTTGAACCCATCTTCTCCTCCGATGAAGGGGTTGTCGCCGGCGGCACCTTTCGCCAGCACACAGGTAATGGACAGTTCCGCATTAATGGTTCCCTGTCAAACGTCAATGAGCGGGATGAAAATTTCAATAAAACAGGCGACCATGAGATTCGCAGTCATTTCCTGACCGATGGCAAATTTACCCTCGATACATTCCGCCCCTTTGACCAGGGCGACTGGCAGTGGGACTATACCCTGCACTGGGTCAGTGATGATACCTATCTCCGGCGCTATTATGCGGACAAATCGGACGTACTTGAAAGCCATGCCCGGATGGAATGGTTTAACGGCACTGACTACGCCTCGCTTGGTATTTATGGCTTTCAGGGTCTTGACGAAGAAGATGATATCGACAAAACACCCCAGGCCCTGCCCGCCATTGATCTCAACCTTGTCAGCCGCCCCCTGTTCTGGAACAGCACCCTGACAACCAATTTCAACACCGCCTCTGTCTATCGTGTGGAAGGCATGAACACCCACCGGGCCAGCGTGGGTAGCGAGTGGAAACTACCGGTTCAGGGCGCCATGGGTGATTTTTACAGCTTTTCCGCCAGTGTCCGCAGTGATGTCTATTACAACCAGCAAACAGACGAACCAGACAAAGCTCAATATGCCGGTGAAGACGGCACCTATGGGCGTCTTCTGCCCATGTTGGCACTGGACTGGCGGATGCCGTTTATTCGTCATGGTGACGCCACCCAACAGATTATCGAGCCCCTTGTAAGTGTCATTGTTGCGCCGAATGACAAAAACATCCCTGAAATTACAAACGAGGACAGCCGCAATTTCGAGTTCGATGAAAATAACCTGTTCAATCACAATCGCTACAATGGCTATGACTTGTGGGAAGGCGGCACCCGGGTAAATTACGGCGTCCGGTACAGCCTTTATTCCAACCTGTTTAACCTCCAGGCAACATTAGGGCAGAGCTACCGCGTCGATGATTCCGAAGCCTATCCGGTAGGTTCCGGTTTTGACGGCAATCTTTCCGACTTTGTGGGTCGTCTGGATGTGAGTATCGGCAAATACCTGGATTATGTGCACAGGTTCCGGCTTGATAAAAACAGTTTTGCCCTGCGCCGGAATGAAATGCTGATCTCCGGTGGGTGGAAATGGTTTCAGGCAAATATCCGCTATCTTGACCTGGACCGTGATACTACCGACCTGACCGGCACGGAACTGGAGAATCGACAGGAACTGGGCATGGGAGCGGAGGTTTATGTCGACAGCAACTGGACAGTGCACGGCAGCTGGGTACAGGACCTTCTGAATGAAAAAACCATTTCATATGATGCCGGAGTGCTCTATCGCAACGAGTGTCTGGAATTTGGCCTGCGTTATGAACAAAGGTTTACTTCCGACAGGGATATTGCTCCGTCAAAGACCATTCACTTCAGACTTGTGCTGAAGAATCTGGGTTAGGCTGGATTTTTAAAATAAAACGGTTTAGAAGTTAAACAGAATGCCACTAAAGGCTATAGGGATTATGAGAGTACGCGGAATGAAAAATTTATACAGGCTGATTTGTTACAGTCTTCTGGGCTGTTTTCTATTTTCAGCCGGACCTCTTTGGGCACAGCAACAACAGCAACTGGATGACGTTCAGGAAATTGTTGCCATTGTCAACGACGAGGTGATTTCCCTGTATGATCTGAAACAGCGCATGCTCCTGTTTCTGATTTCCTCAGGCCGTCAGAAACTCAACGAAGAAGAAACCCGCTACATACAGCAGCAGTCCCTGCAGAGCCTGATCGACGATAAACTGAAAATCGGCGAGGCGGAGAAATACAGCGCGGTCATTTCTGATGAAGAACTGGAGCAGAATTTCGCAGGTTACGCCCAGCAGTTTAACCTGAATGCGGAACAGTTTGAACAACAGCTGAACCAGGCCGGCATCGACAAGAAATCCATGCTGAAGCAGATTGAAGCCAGCCTCGCCTGGGAACAGGTGGTCGGCGGCCTGCTTATGCCTCAGGTCAGCGTAACTGACGATGAAATCTACAATACAATCGAGCGCTTTGAGCATAACAAGGGCCAGGATGAATTCCGCATCAGGGAAATTTTCCTGCTGGTTACAGACAACACACGTCGCGAAGAAACGAAAGACGCCGCCACCCGTATTTATGACCAGTTGAAAGCCGGTTCGGCCCAGTTTCCGATCATGGCCCGCCAGTTTTCCGCGTCGACTACATCTGCCGTCGGCGGTGATATGGGCTGGGTAATGAAAAGTGAACTGCCCAAGGAATTTGCCAAAGCGATCGCCACTGCAAAAAAAGGCGACATCATTCCCCCCATTGAAAGAGAAGATGGATATTACGTCCTGCAGCTCGAGGAAAAGCGGCAGGTTCTGACCCCAAGCCCGGAAGATACTGAAGTTACCCTTAGCCACCTGTTCTTCAAAATATCTGACGGGGCCCAGGAAGATGAAATTTCCGCCCTGGAGAAAGCTGTCGGATCAATGGGTAAACAAATTGAAGGCTGTGCCGACGTAAGTGCCAAGGCAGCTGCCCTTGATGCCAGCAGCAGCGGTGAGCTCGGCACCCTGCGCGTCGGTGAATTGCCTGAATCCATGCATCAGACATTGCTTGAAACAGAGGTGGGCAAGGCAACAAAACCCCTTCGTGAAGAAGACGGCTTCAGGTTGATGGTGATCTGTGACCGAAAGGTACCGGAAATAAATATTCCGGATTACGACGCTGTGCAGAACAACCTGACAAACCAGCGCGTTGGCCTGATGGCCCGCCGTCATTTGCGGGACCTGCGACGCGATGCCATCATCGACTATAGATAAACAGGCCAAATCAATGAAACCTCTGGCCGTTTCCATCGGAGAGCCGGCCGGTATCGGACCTGAAATTATCGGAAAGGCCTGGACATCCCGACACAAGGAAAAGCTTCCGCCTTTCTTTGTCCTGGGGTCTGTGGCCCTGCTCAAACAGCTTCTCCCCGATATTGCTATGGAAAAGATCGTCAGGCCGGAAGACTGTGACAATATTTTTCCCGCGGCCTTGCCGGTGCTGGATATTCCTGCCGTTGGTGACGTTACCCCCGGCAAGCCGATAGAAGACACCGCAGCGATGGTAATCCGTGCCCTCGATATGGCTGCGGAGTTGTTTTTTGGCGGGCGGATTTCGGGGCTGGTGACGGCGCCGATCCAGAAATCGGTTCTTTATCAAGCCGGTTTCGACTGTCCGGGTCATACGGAATATCTGGCCCAGCTTTGCGCAAACCATACCGGTGCGCCCCAGACCGCCGTAATGATGCTGGCCTGTGACGAACTGCGGGTCGTCCCGTTGACAATCCATGTGCCTCTCGCCAACGTCCCTGCCCTGATCACGGAAGAACTTCTTGAGGAGACCTGTCGCAAGATCAACTCGGCTTTGCAGGCGGATTTCGGCCTCTCCCAACCCCGAATTGCCGTCGCCGGCCTTAACCCCCACGCGGGTGAGGATGGCGGTCTTGGCCGGGAGGAAATAGATATAATCGCGCCAGCCATCAAAACGCTTCAGGATGAAGGCCTGAACGTCTTCGGCCCTTTGGCGGCGGATACCATGTTTCATGATCTTGCGCGCACCACCTATGACGTGGCCCTGTGTATGTATCACGACCAGGCCCTGATCCCGATCAAAACCCTCGATTTCGACGGCGGGGTCAATGTAACCCTCGGCCTGCCCCTGATCCGGACAAGCCCCGATCACGGTACGGCGCTCAATATCGCCGGACAGGGTAAAGCCAATCCCAAAAGCCTGATCAAGGCGATACAGATGGCCCATGAAATGTCCCTGCAAAGAGGCCTCAAATGACTGATGACGGCCTGCCGCCTATCCGGGAAGTAATCAACAGCTTTGGCCTTGCCGCCAAAAAATCCCTGGGCCAGAACTTCCTGACCGATCTTAATCTGACCGGAAGGATCGCCCGCTCCGCCGGTGACCTTTCCAACAGTATTGTCTATGAGGTCGGCCCCGGCCCCGGCGCCCTGACCCGCGCGCTGCTGATGAACGGCGCGCACCGGGTGGTCGCTGTGGAAATGGATGAACGCTGCATCGAGGCGCAGAAACAGATCCAGGCCGCCTACCCCGGACGGCTCGATGTCATTCACGGCGACGCCATGAATATGAACGAACGGGAACTGATCGGTGACCCGGAAGGCCGGGATATCCGTATCGTCGCCAACCTGCCCTATAATGTAGGCACCGCCCTGCTGGTCAAATGGCTCACTGAAGAAACCTGGCTGCCCTGGTACAAGTCCCTGACCCTGATGTTCCAGAAAGAAGTCGGCGATCGAATTGTTGCACAGCCCGGCAGCAAGGCCTATGGACGGCTTTCCGTTTTGGCCCAGTACCGGGCCGAGGCGCGAAAGGTATTTGACGTGCCGGCCCGGGCTTTCGTGCCGCCGCCCAAGGTCACCAGCTGTATTGTGAACATCGTCCCCCATGAAGAAAAACCGGATACACCGACACAGAAGGTCCTGGAACGGGTGGTCAGTGCCGCCTTCGGCCAGCGCCGTAAAATGCTGCGCGCCAGCCTGAAAAGCCTAGGCATCGACCCATTGCCAAAACTGGAAGCTGTCGGAATCAAGGAGACGTCACGGGCGGAAGAATTATCCGTCGAGGACTTTTGTCGCCTGGCCCGGATGTACGAGAACCATTGAGTTTTCGAATTTCCTGCATGCATCATATTCAATTTTTGATATTGGGAATGGCAACAGGGTACGATATTAAATATCTGCACTTTGAAATAACCGAGAACGGAGAGGAAAATTAGGTGAAAGATCAACTCATTCTCTGGCCGATGCTTGTACAGATGCTTATCCCGCTCTGGCTCTATGTCCGTCTGGCAAAGGGTAAAAAGAAAGCCGCCGCAGAAGGAACCGTGGATGAAGCACGGCGCAGCCTTTACGCGGATGCCTGGCCGGATAATGTCATACAGCTGAACAACAGCATCCGGAACCAGTTTGAATTACCGGTTCTTTATTACGCCCTTGTCCTGACACTCTATATGCTTGGCGATGTCACTCTGCTGGCCCATGTCGCTGCCTGGTTATTTCCGGCAACGCGCATCGTTCATGCTGCCATTCACACAGGAAACAATTTCGTCCCCCTGCGCCGCAGTATTTTTACGCTGGGTTGTTTTATTGTAATAATCCTGCTGGTGCTGACGGCGATCCGGCTTCTCTCTTGGTCGACCTAGGAATTCTCAGTCTTCCTCACCCATCAGTTCCTTGACGAAAGAAACAAGGCCGGTCTGCCGTTCCCGCTTCAGGCGTTCCGACTTGAGGATGGAGAATAGTTCCTGTTCGGCCTTTTCAAGATCTTCATTGACGATGATATAGTCATATTCCGCCCAGTGACTGATTTCCTGATTGGCCTTGGCCATGCGCTTGGCAACCACTTCTTCGGAATCCTGGGCCCGGGTCTTGAGCCGCTTTTCAAGTTCCTGTTTGCTGGGCGGCAGGATAAAGACCCGCACCAGATCGCTTTTGACCTTCTGGGCAAGCTGCTGTGTGCCCTGCCAGTCAATATCAAACAGGATATCCCGGCCTTCAGTTAATGCTTTTTCCACCGGGGCGCCCGGCGTGCCGTAATAATTGTCAAACACCCGGGCATGCTCGAGAAAACCATCTTCTTCAACCAGCGCCTCGAACTCGGGGATGGTCACGAAATTATAGTCCACCCCCTCAACTTCACTGGGACGCGGCGACCGGGTCGTAGTGGAAATGCTCATGGTAATGGCCTCATCCTTCTCCAGAAGAAGCCGGCTCAGGGTCGATTTCCCGGCTCCGGAAGGAGAAGACAAAACAAGCAGCAATCCGCGACGTTTGATTTCCATGGTCATTGCCCTATTCGATATTCTGAACCTGCTCTTTAAGCTGATCGATGGAGGCTTTCAGGGAAAGGCCGATCTGGGTCAGGGCAATATCCGACGACTTGCTGCACAGGGTATTGGCTTCGCGGTTGAATTCCTGGGACAGAAAATCAAGTTTCCGGCCAACCGGCTCCTTCTCCACCAGCAGTTTGCGGGCGGCATCAATATGAGCAACAAGGCGGTCCATTTCCTCCTTGACGTCAGCCTTGGTGGCCAGGATGGTGACCTCCTGGGCGATCCGGTCGGGATCAAGTCCCTTGTTGTCATCCAGAAGGGCGTTGACCTTATCCATGAATCTATCCCGGATCAGGTTTGGCTGTCCGGCGGCAACCTTTGTCGCTTCCGCAACACTTGCTTCGATATCAATAATAATTTTCTGAAGCATTTCGCTGGTGGCTGCACCTTCGGACAGACGGTTTTCCTTCAGGGCGGCAATAGCCTCGAGAAAACTTTCTTCAATTGCCTTGTCCCGGGCCTTGCGGAAATTCTCGTCCTCTTCGCCTTCGATAATCTGCACCAGGTCACGGACACTCATCAGGTTGGAAATATCCGGCTGCGGAAGATGATTGTTCGAGCTTGTCTCCACAACAATAGCGACAAGCTGGTCCAATGCCACCTGGTTGACCTTGACCTGGACTTCCTCACTTTCCCTGTGCATCTGCAGATTGACGTTCAGGCTGCCCCGGGCAATGTGTTTCTTCAAGTGCCCGCGCACTGTCTGATCCATCGCTTCAAAACCGGACGGAATTCGACAGCGGATGTCCAGACCGCGACCGTTGACGCTTCTGATTTCCCAGACCCAGCTGTAATTTTCCCATTGACCCTGGGTGCGGGCAAACCCCGTCATGCTCGATAAAGTCATTTGCAGTCGCCTGTCTCTTGATTATAGTTTGCAATTTGTAATGCTATAGCAGGAACATCCCCTCATGGACAATCCCAAATCTATTTTGATCACTGGCGCCAGCAGCGGTATCGGCGAAGCCCTCGCCCTGGAATATGCAGCCCCGGGCACCCATCTGTTTCTGTCAGGACGTGACAGGGAAAGAACTGATACCATCGCCGAGGCCTGCAGGACAAAAGGCGCCACAGCTGAGGGAAAAGTTATCGACGTGCGCGATCAAGATGCCATGACCGACTGGATCAATGCCTGTCATGCGACAAAGCCGCTGGATCTTGTCATTGCCAACGCCGGCATTGGACTGGGCTTTAACAAGGATGTGGATATCGAAAAACACACTGCAGATATATTTGCGGTTAATGTTAACGGCGTATTCCATACCATTCACCCGTCCCTTGACCTGATGCGCAAAAAGGGGCACGGGCAGATTGCCATCATGGCGTCACTGGCGGCCTACCACGGCATGCCTTCCTCACCGGCCTATTCGACCAGCAAAGCCTGCGTCAAGGCTTACGGGGAGGCCCTGAGGGGGGCCTACTGGTCAGATGGCATCAAGGTGACCGTAATCTGTCCGGGTTTTGTCGAGAGCCGCATCACCCGCCGCAACAAGTTTCCCATGCCCTTTCTGATGACCGGGGAAAAAGCGGCAAGGATAATTCGCAGGGGACTTGCCAGGAACAAGGCGCGAATCACATTTCCCTGGCAGATCCGGCTGATGTTTGGCGGGGCAGTCAGGTTCCTGCCGGAATTCCTGATGGATCGTTTTTTAAGAGCCCTTCCGGACAAGACATAAAAAAGGGGCCTGCAGGCCCCTTTGAAACAATATTTGAGGATTTTATTCCGGTTCCGGCTGGTCTTTGGTTTTTTCCGTATCGGACTTTTTATAAATTGCTTTTGATTCCGGGATTACCATTACCCCTTCCTCGTCATATTTAATGGCGTCTTCCTCGCCAGTCGGGCCGGCGGCCGGATCTACCTGCTGCACTTCTTCAGCAGCCCGTTCCATTTCTGTTTTGGTTTTTTCCATTTCTGACTTCATTTTTTCCTGTTTTTCCCCGGCCAACAGGGCTGTCGGCAGAAGGAATAGGGTAGAAAGAATACCCAGGAAAGAAAGACGGATAAAGCGTGCACACATAGCGATGCTCCTGTTTATGAAAACACGGTTAAATTCAAAATCGTTGCATTTTAGGGTACGTGATAATTTAGTTTTTTTTAATATACTATTTTTAGTGGAAATTATCAAATTTCAGTGAAATGACATTTTGCGGTATTTTTCCGATTTTTTGGAATCTTTTTTTACGCCCAGGCCCTTTTCATATATCTCCGCCAGCAAACTCTGGGCGCCGGAATGACCTGGATGGGCGTCGTGAGTATCAATTCTTTGGGTGGTGCCATATTTCTGTGACCCGACCGGGGGGATATAGATGTAGGTAAAACCGGGGTTTGGCGTGGCCGCAATCTTCAGCCATTTAAGAGCGGTCTTGTAGTCACCCGCCACAAAGGCCTCGCGGCCGATATTATACTGCGCTTCCCTGTTACCGTTTTTGGCCTGACACTCCCGGTACTTCTGAAAGTCCCCGGTTAACTTGCTGCAGTCGGGCAGAAACATGCTGGCACAGGAATTCAGGAGCAGAGCCATGCTCAAACAACCGAAAAGTCTTTTGAACATATTACCCCCCGTTTTGTTCCGTCAGTCTGTGTTCAGCTTACGCTCTTTTTCAAGTTTCCGCAATTTCAGGACATTTTTGTTATGTTCCTCATTGCTGCCGGCAAAGCTGTGCCCGCCGTCCCCGTTGGCAACAAAATAAAGTTCATCGGTCGGCAGGGGATGCAGCACCGCCCGGATACTGGCCTTGCCCGGATGGGCGATCGGCGTCGGCGGCAGGCCGCGAATTACATAGGTGTTGTAATATGTGTGGGTGCGCAGGTCCTTTTTGGAAAGCGGCCGGCCAAGGTCGCCGGTTTTATTGAGGCCGTAGATCACTGTCGGATCGGTCTGCAGGCGCATATTCTTCCGCAGCCGGTTTATAAAAACGCCGGCGATCCGGGCCCGCTCCTCCTCCAGAGAGGTTTCCTTTTCGACAATACTGGCCAGGATCAGGGCTTCCTCAGGTGTCTCCAGCGGCAACTCGGGATCACGCAGGGACCATTCATCCAGAAGGAATTCCTCCTGCCGGGCCTGCATGCGTTGAACCAGCGCCGCCCTGTCGTCATCACGAAGATACTGGTATGTTTCCGGCATGATGCTGCCTTCTGTCGGCAACGTTGTCAGTGCACCGGTGAGGTTTTCAACGGAATTCAGGTAGGTGACAATCTGATGGCTCGTCCAGCCCTCGACAATGGTCAGATGGTGCCGGATAATTTCTCCACTGGCGAACAGCTCCATAATATCCCGCATGCTGGAACCTGACGCTATTTCATATTCGCCGGCCTTGAAGGATTTATCCATTCCCAAAAGGCGCACGCCAAGCCGAAAGATACCGGCATTGCTGATGATGCCTCTTTCGGATAGGTCAAAAGCTGTTTTACCGACCCCCTGCCCCTTTGGCAGAACATAGACAACCGTCTCGCTCAAGGTGGCTTTTCCGGTAAACTCACGATAGCCCAGATAGGCAAACAGCGCCGCAAAAGCGACGCTGCCCACCAACAGTAAAAGTATATATTTCCTCAACCCCCGCATGGGGTATCAGACCGCTTTGAAAATCAGGGACGCATTGGTGCCGCCAAAACCGAAACTGTTGGACAGCACTGCGTTGATCTTCTTGTCCTGGGCCTCATGGGGCACAAGGTTGATACCGCTGACGCCTTCTGACGGATTATCCAGGTTCAGGGTCGGCGGACAAACATTGTTGTTCATCGCCAGGATCGAGAAGATAGCCTCCGTACTGCCGGCTGCGCCCAGAAGATGACCGATAGCGGACTTGGTGGAGGACATGGCTATCTTGCCGGCTGCATCACCGAACAGACGCTTGACCGAACCAAATTCCAGCTCATCCCCGAGCGGCGTGGACGTGCCGTGGGCGTTGACATAGTCAATATCCTCCGGTGTCAGGCCGGACCGTTTCAAGGCCATTTCCATGGCCCGGTAACCGCCGTTACCGTCAGGTGCCGGAGCCGTCACATGATAGGCATCGCCGGACAGGCCGTAACCGACAACTTCCGCATAAATTTTCGCGCCACGGGCTTTGGCATGTTCATACTCTTCAAGAACCACCATACCGGCGCCTTCGCCGATCACAAAACCGTCGCGATCCTGATCCCAGGGACGGGAGGCTTTTTCCGGCGTATCATTGAAATGAGTACTCAGCGCCTTGGCCTGGTTAAAACCGGCGACGCCAATCCGGCAGATCGCGGCTTCCGCCCCGCCGGCAACCATCACGTCCGCATCATCCCACATAATCAGCCGGGCAGCGTCACCCAAAGCATGGGTGCCGGTCGCACAGGCGGTCACAACGGCGTGGTTCGGGCCTTTCAGGCCGTGACGAATGGAGACATTCCCGGAAATCAGGTTGATCAGGCAGCGGGGTATGAAGTGCGGGCTTACCCGGCGAACGCCGCGTTCGTGCATATTGATGGATTCGTCCTGGATGCCCGGCAGGCCCCCGATACCGGAACCGGTGAGTATTCCGGTACGGCAGCGATCTTCCTCAGTTTCCGGTTTCCATCCAGAATCCTCCAGAGCCATATCGCAGGCAGCGATGCCATAAAGAATGAAGTCATCAATACGACGGCGATCCTTGGCGCTCATCCAGTCATCCGGGTTGAAGGTTCCGTTTGTGCCGTCGCCCTGCTTGACTTCACAGGCAATGCGGGCAGACAAATCGGAGGGATCAAACTTGGTGATCGGTCCTGCACCGGATTCCCCGGCGATAAGTCTTTCCCAGGTTAAATCCACCCCAGTTGCCAGGGGAGTAACCAGTCCAAGTCCCGTAACTACCACTCGTCTCATAATATCGACCTCTGTTCTTTTAGTGTTTTTATTCGGTAATATGCGTCAAATATGACAAAGCCGCGTCAATTCTGCTACCGAAAACGGCAAGAGCAGGATTGCGCGGCATTTGACGATTCAAAATGGCCTGCGGATTTACGCGTTAGCGCTGATAAAATCAATAGCATCCTTAACAGTAAGGATCTTTTCAGCAGCATCGTCAGGAATTTCACAACCGAACTCTTCTTCAAATGCCATTACCAGTTCAACAGTATCGAGGCTGTCAGCGCCCAGATCGTCAATAAAGCTGGCTGCATCTGTAACTTTGTCTTCTTCGACACCCAGATGCTCAACTACGATTTTTTTAACGCGCTCAGCTACGTCACTCATATTCTATTTCCTTTAGTTCTGTGGACCTGTCTGATCCAGTTAGTAACAAAACTATGTCTGGCGAACCAGTACTAAATACCCCAAGATTGATATTTTCAAAAGACAATCTTGCGACTTTTTGCCATCTAATTGAAACATTTCGAATTTCGAGGGCTACCTAACATACATTTCAGGCCTTTGCCAAGTGTTATATGCAACAGTATAAAAAGCCGCGTCGGGAACCAGTGTTTACTCCCGGTTCCCTGCATGATCAGATCATGGCCATGCCGCCATTGATATGAAGTGTTTGTCCGGTCACATATGCCGCCTCGTCACTGGCCAGATAGACCACTCCGGAGGCAATTTCCGCCGCCTGACCCAAACGGCCCATAGGCACATTGACCAGAATGCGGTCTTTCTGTCCCTCATCCAGGACGTCGGTCATCGGACTTTCGATGAAACCCGGCGCCAGGCAATTGACGGTGATGCCGCGGCTGGCCACTTCCTGGGCCAGTGATTTGCTCATGCCGATCAAACCGGCTTTCGATGCGGCATAGTTTGCCTGCCCGGGATTACCGGTCACACCAACAACAGAGGTTATATTAATAATGCGGCCAAAACGGCGCTTCATCATCCCGCGCAGCATGGCCTGGCTCAGCTTGAAAGCCGCTTTCAGGTTAACCTGCTGCACCAGGTCCCAGTCCTCGTCCTTAAGGCGCATGGCCAGATTGTCCCGGGTAATGCCGGCGTTATTGACCAGAATATCGATCTGACCCAGGACTTCTTCGGCTGCTTTCGGCAGTGCGGCAACGCTTTCCGGATCACTTAGATTGGCCGGTACAACAAAAGCGCCTTCTCCGAGCTCCGCCGCCAGCGCCTCAAGCGGTTCCACCCGTGTGCCGGAAAGAGCGACTTTTGCGCCCTGGCTGTGAAGGGCCGTTGCAATCGCCTTGCCCAGACCACCGGAAGCACCGGTTACGAGCGCACATTTTCCCTCAAGATTAAACATCTTCTTTTTCTCCCAATAACAATTAGCTTTTCAGGGAAGCGGCAAAGGCTTCAATATCTTCTGCACTCTGCAGGGATATTCCCGTCAGGGACCTGTCGATCCGGCGCACCATTCCGGTCAGCACCTTGCCGGCGCCGGCTTCCACCAGCGTATCTACGCCAAGTTCGGCCATTTTAAGAACGGACTCACGCCAGCGAACACGACCTGTAACCTGCTGCACCAGCAGGTCGCGGATTTTATCCGGATCCGTTTCCGGCTGGGCGGTCACATTGGCAATAAGGGGTACAACCGGCACATTAATTGTGGTTTCCGCGAGGGCTGCCTGCATTTCTTCGGCTGCGGGCTGCATAAGGGAGCAATGGAACGGGGCGCTTACCGGAAGAAGAACACCTTTCATGGCGCCTTTTTCCTTGGCAATCGGAATTGCGCGTTCGACAGCGCCCTTGTGCCCGCTAATAACGATCTGGCCGTTGGCATTGTCATTGGCGGCTGTGCAGACTTCGCCGTCAGCCGCTTCCTTTACCACTTCTTCAACAATATCCATATCCAGGCCGAGGATCGCCGCCATGGCGCCCTCACCGACCGGAACGGCCCGTTGCATCGCCTGTCCGCGCAGACGCAGAAGCTTGGCGGCATCAGTCAGGGAAAGTGCCCCGGCAGCGGTCAGGGCTGAATATTCACCGAGTGAATGACCGGCCACATAGGCGGCGGCATCCTGAAGTCTGACACCGAAATCATTTTCCAGCACACGCATGACAGCGATACTGACCGCCATCAGGGCCGGTTGCGCATTATGAGTCAGGGTCAGGTCCTCCTGCGGACCTGTGAACATGATCGCACTGAGGTTTTCACCCAGTGCGTCATTGACTTCCTCGAATACCCGGGCTGCAACCGGCATATTTTCCGCCAGTTCACGACCCATGCCCACAATCTGGCTTCCCTGTCCCGGAAAGGTGAATGCACGTGTCATTGAATTCTATTCCTCTGATATTGTGATATCCTGCCCTTTCTCATAACGCATGCCGGGAATGTGTCAAGGATACATGCTAAACTGAAGGGAAATCGGGAGTATTGTCCCCTGTATCCGAACGCCGGGTTACTAATCCGATAATTTTACCTGATTCTTCCGACTTTTTAGGGGAAAAGGCTTGTATTTGCGGGAGGTTCATGTATATATCGCGCCTTCTGCCCCATGCATTGCACAGGGCGGAAGCATAAACCGGTTAAATATGTGATGTGGCACATTTGATATTCGTGGCCACCCCGGAATGTTAAAACTCTAAGGTTAAAAGGAATACCGATGCCTTGTTATGAATATACATATATCGCTCGGCAGGATATCCAACCTCAACAGGTTGAAGCGATTACCAATGATCTGACAGCCATCATTGAAAACAATGGTGGTAAAGTGACCAAATCAGAATATTGGGGTCTGCGTAGTCTTGCCTATCGTATCAAGAAATACAAAAAAGGTCATTATGTTCACCTGAACGTAGACGGTTCTGCCGATGCAATCGCCGAACTGGAGCGTAATTCACGCCTGCACGAAGATGTTGTTCGTTACATGACAATCCGTGTGGAAGAATTCGAAGAAGGTGAATCTGTAGTTCTTCGTTCCAAAGGCCGTGAAGGTCGCGAAGAACGCGGTGGCCGTTTTGATCGTGGCGACAGGAACGATCGTGATCGCGGAGATCGTGGTGACAGAAACGATCGCGGAGATCGTGGTGATCGCGTCGAGCGCGGCGGCGATTCAAAACCCGCCTCAGCCTCCTAAGAATTTCTTGTAAAGGACTTACAAAATGTCAGAAAAAAGAGAAAATACACGGTCAGGCGGCGGCGCCCGTCGTCCGTTTTTCCGTCGCCGGAAAACCTGCCCCTTCTCAGGTGAAGGCGCGACTCCGATCGACTATAAGGATGTGCGTACGCTATCCAAATATATTTCAGAACGCGGCAAGATCGTTCCCAGCCGTATCACTGCCGTTTCCGCAAAGAAACAGCGTGAACTGGCCCGCGCCATCAAACGCGCCCGGAACCTGGCTCTTTTGCCATATGTGATTCAGTAGGGAGATAGAACATGGAAGTCATTCTACTTGAACGCGTTGCGAAACTGGGCCAGATCGGTGATGTGGTATCTGTGAAGAACGGCTTTGCCCGTAACTTCCTTCTGCCGCAGAACAAGGCTCTTCGCGCCACCAAGGCAAATCTTGAAGTTTTCGAAGCCCAGCGCAAGGAAATCGAAGCTCGCAACCTGGAAGCCAAAAAAGAGGCTGAAGCTGTTGCCGCCAAAATGGACGATGTTTCAGCAATCATCATCCGCAGCGCCGGTGAAACAGGTCAGCTTTACGGTTCTGTGTCCACCCGTGATATCGTGGAAGTTCTGGCTGAACAGGGATATAACATCAACCGTTCGCAGGTTGTTCTCGACAAAGCCATCAAGGCTCTGGGTATTGAGGAAATCGAAATCCGCCTTCACCCGGAAGTCAGCATTACCGTCAAGATCAACGTAGCACGTTCCGCTGCGGAAGCTGAAATGCAGGAGCAGGGCGTTGCCGCTGCTGCTGCAGAAGAAGCTGCTGCTGCCGACATCTCCGTTGAAGATTATTTCGAGACTCCTGAAGCTGCCGAGGCTGCCGAAGCTGTTCTTTCAGAGGAAACTGAAGAAGAAGCTGTGGAAGAGATCGCTGCGGAAGAAACCGAAGAAGAAAAATCCGAATAACTTTCTTTAGCAAAAATATTTTGAAGAAGGGCAGCCTGAGGGTTGCCCTTTTTATTTTCTGAACATATTTCCCTTCTCGAGTTCCTTGTTTCTGACCTATTTCTTTACTAGTATAAATGACCCTAGATTCGGAGCAGAATAACAAGCATGGAAGATTTTCCTGATATTCCCCAGAGTGATGAGAACGATAATGTGGTGAAGGCCACATTTCGCGAAACACCACATAACCTGGAAGCGGAGCAAGCTCTGCTTGGTGCCATTCTGACCAATAATGAAGCTCTGTCCAAGGTTCAGGATTTCCTTCAGGCCGAACATTTTATCAATGCGGCCCATCAGAAAATTTACGATGCGACCCGCAAACTTATTGAAAAAGGGCTTGTTGCCTCGCCAGTGACCCTGAAACCCTATTTCGAGCGGGAGGAACATCTGGCAGATGTCGGCGGAGCAAAATATCTGGCGTCCCTGGCCTCCTCCGCCATCAGCATTATCAATGCGGCCGAATATGGCCAGATCATTCACCAGATGGCCCTGAAACGGGAACTGATCAGTGTGGGCACTGAAATCGTCAACGACGCCTACGATCATGATGTGGATAAAACTGCCCAGGACCAGATTGAGCAGGCCGAGCGGTCGCTTTATTCACTTGCAGAAACGGGAAATTCGGAAGGCGGGTTCAAAACCTTCGCCAAGGCTGCGACGGAAGCGGTCAATGTGATCGAGATTTCCCGTAAGAATTCGGGCAAATTGTCCGGCGTCAATACGGGTTTCACCTCGATAAACAATCACATTGGCGGCCTGCACAGGTCTGACCTGATGATTCTGGCGGGTCGGCCGGCCATGGGTAAAACGGCACTGGCGACAAATATCGCTTTCAACGCCTCCAAATTCTATCTGGAACAGGAGCGCGCCGGTATTCCCCACGAGGAAAACCGCGGCGCCGTAACCGCCTTTTTCTCCCTCGAGATGTCAGCCGACCAGCTGGCCACCCGTATTCTGGCGGAACAGGCCAACCTGCCGTCGCAGGATCTGAGGAAAGGCCAGATCAACCAGGACCAGTTCAGCGCCCTCGCCCGCACCAGCATGGAGCTTGAGGAACTGCCCCTGTTTATTGACGACACCCCGTCACTCAGCATCGGGGGCTTAAGAACCCGGGCACGACGCCTGAAGCGCCAGCACGGGCTCGGTCTGGTCGTCGTCGATTATCTGCAACTCCTGCGCGGCGGAGATCGTGGACGCGGACCGGAAAACAGGGTTCAGGAAATTTCAGAAATTACTCGTGGTCTCAAAGGGTTGGCGAAAGAACTTCAGATTCCGGTTCTGGCATTGTCCCAGCTCAGCCGGACCATCGAATCACGCGATAACAAACGCCCGCTGCTGTCCGATCTTCGGGAATCCGGCTCCATCGAACAGGACGCGGATATGGTGACCTTTGTTTACCGGCCGGAATATTACCTGCATCAGCAGCAGCCGGACATGGGCACACCGGAGCATGCCATCTGGCTGGAAGAATGTGAGAGAATGATGGGCAAGGCCGAATTTATTATCGGCAAGCAGCGCCATGGTCCCACCGGTATTATCGAGCTTATGTTTAACAGCGAAACCACAAAATTCTTCGATCCGCCGGTCTCTGACGAGTATCTGCCGGAGCGGAATCTCTGATGCAAGAAGACGTTATGGCGTCCCTGCCCGCTAATTGTCAGGCGACACTTACCATCGACCTGCCGGCTATCGTTGACAATTACCTGACTGTCCGCCAACTGGCCGGGGGAACGGATGCCGCCGCCATGGTCAAGGCGGATGCTTATGGCATGGGGCTTTCCGAAGTCGCTCCGGCCCTGTTCCACGAAGCCGGTTGCCGGAATTTCTTTGTCGCGAACCTGGCCGAAGCCGTGGCTTTACGCAGTTATACACCGGATGCCTGCATCTATGTGCTAAACGGCTTATTTCCGGGGCACGAAGACTATTTTTCAGCGCATGATCTTCGTCCGGTCATCAACAGCCTGGAACAGCTTGAGCTCTGGAAAAAGTCCTGCGCCAGCCTGCCCTGCGCCCTGCATTTTGATACCGGCATTAACCGGCTTGGTTTTTCCCCGGACGAAACCGTCCAGTTGCTTCGCCAACCCAATAGTACCGGACAGGTCAATATCGCCCTGGTGATGAGCCACCTCGCCTGTGCCGACGATGAACAGAACAGCCTCAATCTCAGACAGCTTGATGCCTTCCGAAAGATCACTTCCCATTTTCCCGGCATTCCGGCATCTCTGGCGAATTCCGGCGGCATTCTGCTTGGTCCCGAGTATCATTTTGATATGGTCCGGCCTGGTCTTTTGTTGTTCGGCGGCAATCCGTCCGCCTCGCAGCCGCTGCCCGCCGGCATCCGCCCGGCGTTCACCATAACCGGGAGGATCCTCCAGGTCCGGGAACTGCGCGAAGGCATGAGTGTGGGCTACGGTTCAGGCTGGACGGCCCCGCACAGAAGCCGCATCGCCATCGTTAATATCGGATATGCGGACGGTTACCTTCAGGTATTCAACAATGTTGGCCATCTTTATCTTCAGGGCAGTGAAGTGCCGGTCATTGGTCGGGTTTCCATGGATATGCTGGCTATCGATATTTCCGACGCGCCTTTCGCGGCTGTTTCCGAAGGTGATGAAATAGAACTGCTGGGACAGCATATTACACTTGAAAAGGCGTCCGAACTGTCTAACCTAAGCCAGTACGAGATTTTGACCGGCGTTCGGGAACGTTATCAAAGAGTCTATATACCGGTTAAATAGTTAGGGAATATCGGATAAATGAATTTTCTTGCCAGAATTGGGCGTGTGGTATTTATGTTTCTGGAGGCTGCCGGACATTTGGGGCTTTTTGCCATATCGGCTGTCACAAATATTTTTTCTCCGCCCTTTTATCCCCGCGCCCTTTTGCGACAAATGATTGTGATCGGCTATTACAGCCTGCCGGTGGTGGGCCTGACTGCTTTCTTCACCGGGGCTGCCCTTGCCCTTAATATCTATGAAGGCGGATCCCGTTTTGACGCGGAAAGCGTTTTGCCGTCCATCGTGGTGATCGGTATCGTCCGCGAGCTGGGTCCGGTGCTTTGCGGCCTTATTGTCGCCGGCCGGGTCAGCGCCTCCATGGCAGCCGAAATTGGTACAATGCGGGTTACCGAGCAGATTGACGCCCTGTCCACCCTGTCCACAGATCCCTTCAAATATCTGGTTTCTCCCCGTATTCTGGCCACCCTTATCATGATGCCGTTCATGCTGGTTGTCGTGGCCGATACCATCGGGGTGATGGGCGGTTTTCTGATTGCCACCGGCAAACTGGGGTTTAATCCCAGTGTCTATATGACCACCACCATGGATTTTCTGGAAGCCATCGATGTGAAGGCCAGCCTGACCAAAGGGGCCGTATTCGGTTTCGTCGTCGCCCTGATGGGCTGTTACCACGGCTATAACAGCCGCGGCGGCGCCCAGGGTGTCGGAATTGCCACCACCAATGCGGTGGTATCCGCCTGTATCATGATTTTGTTCACTAATTATATCGTAACAGAGATGTTCTTTTCCACATGACCCAACCCGAGATAACACCAAAAATAAGCCTTAGAGGCGTTCGCAAGACTTTTGGCAGCAAGGTCGTCCTAGATAGTGTGGACCTGGATGTGATGCCCGGAGAATCCATGGTCATTATCGGCGGCTCCGGCTCTGGCAAATCCGTGACCCTGAAATGCATTCTCGGCCTTTTGACTCCTGATTCCGGCAGCATAAAGATTGACGGCGAGGAAACTGTCGGCATGAGGGGCAAGGACCGGCGCCGGATCATGGATAAATTCGGCATGCTGTTCCAGGGGGCGGCCCTGTTTGACAGCCTGCCCGTATGGGAAAATGTATCCTTTCGTCTTCTGGCCGAAAAAAAATTATCCCGCAAAGATGCCAGGGAGCTCGCCATCGAGAAACTCCAGCGAGTTGGCCTTGAGGCCGATGTCGGTGCCCTAAGCCCGGCAGAATTGTCCGGCGGCATGCAGAAACGTGTGGGCCTTGCCCGGGCCATTGCCGACGAGCCGGAAATCATTTTCTTTGACGAACCGACAACCGGCCTTGACCCGATTATGGCCGATGTCATCAACGACCTGATTGTGGAATGTGTGAAGGATCTGGGCGCGACCGCACTCAGCATTACCCATGATATGGCCAGCGTCCGTAAAATCGCCGATAAATGCGCCATGATCTACAAGGGCAATATTATCTGGAGCGGTCCGAGAACCGACATCGATCAAAGCGGTAACGATTATGTGGACCAATTCATCCATGGCCGGGCCGAAGGTCCGATCAAGATGGATATCCTGAAAGCCTGATGTAATGGCCAAATCCCGTCGCACATATGTCTGCCAGTCCTGCGGCAGCGTCACATCCAAATGGATGGGCCAATGCGAATCCTGCGGCGAATGGAACAGCATTGTCGAGGAAGCCGACCAAAGCCTGCCCAGCGGGCTCGGCAAAGGATCCTCGCCGGCCAAGGGCACGGTGATCGAACTTGGTGACCTGCAGGGTACGGAAACCCCGCCCGCCCGCATGATGTCTGGCATGGCTGAATTCGACCGGGCCTGTGGCAGCGGCCTGGTGCCGGGTTCTGCCACCCTGATCGGCGGCGATCCGGGCATCGGTAAATCTACCATCCTGTTGCAGGCCATGGCCCGTCTTGCCGGCGCCGGTCATCATACCGTTTATATTTCCGGCGAGGAATCCACCAGCCAGGTCCGCATGCGGGCCAAGCGGCTCGGGCTGGAGGAAAACCCGGTCAAGCTGGGGTCGGAAACCAACCTGCGCAATATCATTGCCACCCTGGAACATGGCGACCTGCCGCAGGTGGTTGTCATTGATTCCATTCAGACCATGTTCGCCGATACCATTGAATCCGCCCCCGGCACCGTCGCCCAGGTCAGGACCTGCGCCCAGGAGCTGATCCGTTTCGCCAAACGACGTAATGTCGCTGTGGTACTGGTCGGCCATGTCACCAAGGACGGCCAGATTGCCGGACCACGGGTGCTGGAACATATGGTCGATACGGTGCTCTATTTCGAAGGCGATCGCGGTCACCAGTTCAGAATTCTGCGCGCGGTCAAGAACCGCTTCGGCGGCACCGATGAGATCGGTGTCTTTGAGATGAGCGACATGGGGCTGCAGGAAGTCCATAATCCCTCGACCCTGTTCCTCGGCAACCATACCGGCGATGTGGCCGGTTCCGCAGTCTTTGCCGGCATGGAGGGGTCAAGGCCCATGCTGGTGGAAATCCAGGCGCTGGTGGCGCCCTCCTCGCTTGGCACGCCACGCCGGGCGGTTGTCGGCTGGGATTCTGGCCGCCTGGCCATGATCATCGCCGTCCTCGACGCTCGTTGCGGGCTTGGACTTGGCGCCTTTGATATATACCTGAATGTGGCAGGCGGGTTGCGAATCTCGGAACCAGGCGCGGACATGGCCGTCGCCGCCGCCCTCATTTCGTCACTTTCGGGGTATTCTATCGCAAAAAACACGGTATTGTTCGGCGAGATCAGTCTGTCCGGAGAAATCAGACCTGTGGGCCAGGCCGACGCCCGGCTGAAAGAATCCGCCAAGCTTGGCTTTGAACAGGCCTACATCCCGGCCAATATCAAGCAAAAGGGCAAGGAACTGCGGACGGTGGAGCTCGATGAGATCCGTAAACTTGTTGACCTGATCGCCGCAGATCTGGAGGAACATTGATGGAAGGCCTGCTGAACCCGTTTGACGTGATAGTAATCTCGACGTTGTTGATTTCCGGCATTGTCTCCTGGACCAAGGGTTTTACCACCGAGGCCCTGAGCCTCGGCGCCTGGGCGGGGGCCGCGATCATCACGCTGCAGGGTCATCCGATCGCCTCGCCCTATGCTTACGAGCTGATCCAGCCGGAACTCATGGCCGACATCATTACCTATGCGCTGCTGGGTGTGGTCAGCCTGGTGGTTCTGAAGCTGATCGCCGGCGCCATCGGCCGGAAGATCAAGGAAAGCCATGTCGGCGCCCTCGACCGCGGTCTGGGGATCCTGTTCGGCACCCTGCGGGGCATGCTGCTGATCTGTTTCATTTATCTTTTGACCACGCCGTTCATTTCAGCGAAGAATTATCCGGACTGGTACAAGGAAGCCAAGTCCCGGCCGCTGGTCGAATATGGCGCCAGCATGCTGAATGCCATGAATCCCTACAAGGACGATATCGACCTGGATGAAACCAGAAAGGATATCGAGGCGCTGGAGCGGCTCAAAAAGATGATGCCCTCCTTTCCCGGCAGCGCCAAAAAAGAAGACGGTTATGACAAGGACAGTACCGAAGAGATGGATGATCTGTTCAAGAAACTCTCAGATGAGTAAAAAAAGGTTCACATAGAAACCGTTTCGACATATAACGCCCCAGAGGCCATCACACAATTGACGCTCAACAAACTTTGTGACGAGTTGACCATATGACGGAAATTACTGCTCCCCAAAACGACTCCGAGGACCTTAGCGGAACAAATCCCTTTGATGACGATAAACTGCATGAGGAATGCGGTGTCTTCGGCATCTATAACCATGCGGAATCCGCCGCCCATACGGTGCTCGGCCTGCATGCCCTGCAGCACCGCGGCCAGGAAGCCGCCGGCATCGTGGCCTTTGACGGCAAGAACTTTCATTCCCATAAATGCATGGGCCATGTGGCCGACAACTTCAACAGCCAGAAGGTAATCCAGGCCCTGCCCGGCATGTCCGCCATCGGCCATGTGCGTTATTCCACCACCGGTGGTTCGGCCATGCGCAATATCCAGCCGCTGTTTGCCGACCTGTCCTCCGGCGGTTTTGCCGTCGCCCATAACGGCAACCTGACCAATGCCTGGACCCTGCGCAAGCTGCTGGTGGAAAAAGGCGCTATTTTCCAGTCCACTTCGGATTCGGAAGTGATGATCCACCTGGTGGCAACCAGTACCTATACCAACCTGATTGACCGGGTCATTGATGCCCTGCGCCGCATCGAAGGCGCCTATTCCGTTGTGGCGCTGTCCCAGAAAAAGCTGATCGGCGCCCGCGACCCGCTTGGTGTGCGTCCGCTGGTGCTCGGCAAGCTGTCCGATGATACCTATATCTTTGCCTCGGAAACCTGCGCCCTCGACATTATCGGCGCGGACTATATTCGTGACGTGGAGCCCGGTGAACTTATTGTCATTGATGCGGACGGGTTCAAATCCCACTTTCCATTCCCGAGGCTGAAATCCCGGGCCTGTATCTTTGAACATGTCTATTTTTCCCGCCCGGACAGCATCACCAGCAATGGCAGCATTTACAACGTCCGTAAAAACATCGGCAAGGAGCTTGCCAAGGAAAGTCTGGTTGACGCCGATCTGGTGATTCCGGTGCCCGATTCCGGTGTGCCGGCCGCCATTGGCTATGCCCAGCAGTCCGGCATCCCGTTCGAACTCGGCATCATCCGCAACCATTATGTGGGACGGACCTTCATTGAACCGTCGGACCAGATCCGCCATCTGGGCGTGAAGCTGAAGCACAATGCCAACAAGCCGGAAATCGAAGGCAAACGCATTATCCTGATTGATGACAGTATCGTGCGCGGCACGACTTCCGTTAAAATCGTCGAAATGATGCGCGCTGCCGGGGCCAAGGAAGTGCATATGCGCATCGCCAGCCCGCCCACCACCAACAGCTGCTTCTACGGCGTGGATACGCCACAGAAAGACAAGCTCCTCGCCTCCCGCATGAGCGTCGAGGAAATGGCCAAATATATCAAGGCCGACAGCCTCGCCTTCGTCAGCATTGACGGCCTGTACCGGGCTGTTGGCGAAACCAGCCGCGACGATGACAGTCCGCAATATTGCGACGCCTGCTTCAGCGGCGACTATCCGACCCGCCTCACTGACGAGGAACTGGGCCAGGATAACAAGCAATTCTCGTTTCTTACAGATTAACGGCGGCGAACGGACTGAGCATGGGTAAACTTGACGGAAAAATCGCCCTCATTACCGGGGCCTCCCGCGGTATCGGTCGTGAAGTGGCTCTGGAATTCGCCCGTGAAGGCGCAGAGGTCATCCTGGTCGCCCGAACCGTCGGGGCCCTTGAGGAAATGGACGATCGCATCAAGGCGGAAACCGGCCGGGAAGCTACCCTCGTGCCGCTTGACATCACCGACTATGACGGCATCGACCGTCTGGGCGCAGCGCTCTACGAAAAATTCGGCAGGCTGGATATTCTGGTCGGCAATGCCGGCGCGCTGGGCGTCCTGTCCCCGGTCAGCCACATTGCCCCCAAGGACTGGGACACACTGGTCAATGTGAATATCACGGCCAATTACCGCCTGATCCGCTCACTGGAGCCGCTGCTCAAGGCCTCAGACGCCGGTCGGGCTGTTTTTGTCACCTCCGGCGCCGCGCACAAGAGTAAACCCTATTGGGGCGGCTATGCCATGAGCAAGGCGGCGCTTGAGGTGCTGGTGAAAACCTGGGCCGAGGAAATGAAAATCACCGGCATCAGGGCAAACCTGATTAACCCGGGCCCGATGAGAACCCACATGCGCGCCAAGGCCATGCCCGGCGAGGATCCGGAAAGCATTCCCCATCCCCGTGAAATCGCCCCGATGTTTGTGGACATGTGTTCTGAGGCGTTCAGCGAAACCGGCCAGGTGTTTGATTTCCGCGAGTGGAAGAAGTAGCTACAGGCTAGCACCCATCACTACCATTGATTGCACTAAATATATTTGCCTGATAGCATTTAGTTTTCTTTAGAAAGACTAATGCTATGGCGAAAAACAAAGAAGTATGGATTCGAACTGATGAAACAAACGAGTTTCTCGGAGATTTAAAACATCTTTCTCACCTCCTCAAGTTAGTTCTCGATAATCCCGCAACCTGGAAGTGGGTAATACTTACCTTACATAATACTCTTGAAGGTGCGCTGATTTGCCACATCGGCGGTCACGATACTTCTGGCACACTATACTTAACCCCCGCCAGTGCAAAAGCAGTTTTGGAAAGGTTAAATGATCGAGATAGGCAGTTGCAAAATATGCCTTGGCCCAAAGAAAAATTATTGCCGATGAACGAGCTATACAAATTAGCAAAAAAAGAAAAATACCTTACTGAGGCTCATGCAATCGAACCAAATACATCAATGGATTTCTCAATAAAAATACTACATGAGCATAGAAATCTTTTGGATCACTTCAGACCTCAAGGTTTGTCTATGGACATTTGTGGCCTACCACAAATTTTGAGCGATTTTTGTGAGATAATAAAACAATTCACTTATAGAAAAGCAACTACATGTTCGCGGCTTCCAGACCATAAAGAAATTATTCAACTAAATTTGGATGCCATACAAAGTGATGTGAAGAGAATTGCCGCTCACTGGGCCTCCTGACGCAGTCTTTTCGAACTTAACATGGATTCCCGATCAGGTCGGGAATGACGATGGAGTTAGCGGATAAAGTGTCGTCATTCCTGCGAAAGCAGGAATCCATAGCTCGTCTTGAAAGTTTTCTCAGGCTGTGAAATGGACCCCGGCTTTCGCCGGGGTGACGGATGGAGAGAATTATTTCTTCTTGTGATAGGGATTATCGCCACTGCGCAGCAGAATCCGGATCGGCACACCGGGCAGCTCAAAGTCCCACCTGAGTTCATTCATCAGATAGCGCTGGTAGCTGTCGGCCACATCCTTTGACCGGTTGCAGAAGATAGCAAAGGTCGGCGGCCGGGTTTTCACCTGGGTCATATAGCGCATTTTGATACGACGGCCACTGACCGACGGGGCCGGATGATATTCGGTGGTTTCGGCGAGCCAGCGGTTGAGCTTGGAGGTGCTGATGCGCCGGTTCCACAAACGGTAGGCCTCAAAGACCGCCGGCATCAGCTTGTCAATGCCGCGCCCGGTCAGCGCGCTGATCGGCACCACCGGAATGCCCTTGACCTGCGGCAGGGTATGTTCCAGCTTCTCGGCAATGTCTTTCAGGACTTCCTGGCGGTTTTCAATCAGGTCATATTTGTTGAGCGCCAGCACCAGGGCCCGGCCTTCCTGCACGATCAGGCTGGCAATGCTCAGGTCCTGCCGTTCGAACGGCATGGTGGCGTCAATCATCAGGACGACGACCTCGGCAAAGTTCAGCGCCCTGATGGTATCGGCGACGGACAGCTTTTCCAGTTTTTCCTGGACTTTTGCTTTCCGGCGAAGACCCGCGGTATCAAACATACGGATTTCCCGGCCTTCATAGTCGAAACTGACGCCGATGGTATCGCGGGTCAGGCCGGCTTCCGGCCCGGTGATCTGCCGTTCCTCGCCCAGGATCCTGTTGACCAGGGTGGATTTACCCACGTTGGGACGGCCGACAATGGCCATCTGCAACGGCTGGCTGTTGTCCAGTATTTCACTGGCAGCCTCGTCTTCTTCGCTGACTTCGCCTTCGATGGCGACAGAGAAACTGGTGACTTCTTCCTCACCGTCGGCATCTACATCAATGCCCAGTTCACGGATCTTTTCATCAAAGGCCTCGATCAGGTCGGCCAGTCCCTCGCCGTGCTCGGCAGAGACCGGAATAGGCTCCCCGAGCCCGAGGCTGAAAGCGTCATAGAGTCCCTCTTGCCCGGCCCGGCCCTCGGCCTTGTTGGCGAGCAGGATCATCGGGTGATTGCCCCGGCGCAGAAGTTCGGCGAAATGTTTGTCGAGCGGGGTCACCCCGGCCCGGGCGTCGATCATGAACAGGGAGAAATCGGCTTCGGCGATGGCTTTTTCAGTCTGCTGCCACATGCGGGCGGACAGGCTGGCTTCCTTGCCTTCCTCAAGCCCGGCGGTATCAATGATCTTGAATTTATAATGGCCGAGTGAGCCCATGGCTTCCCGGCGGTCGCGGGTCACCCCCGGCGTATCGTCGACAATAGCCAGCCGTTTACCAACCAGACGGTTGAACAAGGTGGATTTTCCGACATTCGGCCGGCCGATGATGGCGATAGTGAGGCCCATTTTTCTGTACCTGTAAAAGAAACTGGCCCGCTTTTACCAAAACGGGCCAAAGAATCAATCTGATTATGACATAACTTAGCGGTAAGCGACTATTTCGCCGTCCTTTGTCATGAAATAGAGTGTGCCGTTGGCAATAATCGGTCCCATTTCCGCGTCATCCGGCAAATCCATGCCGCTGAGCACGTCCCCGGTATAGGGTGACAGGGAAACCGCATAACCGTGGGACGAGGTGACCAGAAGGCGGTCACCGGCCAGCAACGGTCCGGCCCAATGTACCGGCTCGTCCCGGTCGTTGGGGTCTTTATAACGTTCGAGCTGGGTAATCCAGCGCACTTTGCCTTCACGGCGGGTGACACAGACAACCTGGCCTTCGGGTGTCACCACAAAGATGAAGTCACCGGCCACCCAGGGGGTATATTGTGAGCCTACATTCTGTTCCCAGATGCGGGTCCCGGTGCGCAAGTCAATGGCGACCATCCGGCCGGAGTGGCTGACGGCATAAACCTTGTTATCATAGATCACCGGCTCACCATCCACATCACGCAGGCTGGCCATGGCGGTAAGCCTGCCCTGACGGGAAAGGGTATCCGACCACAGCGTGCGGCCATTTTCCACCCGCATGGCGTAAACTTCGCCGGAACTATAGGCGGAAATCACCGTATTGCCGGTCACCGCCGGGCTTGCCGCACCGGACAGGCCGGCATTCTCGGAGATCCCGATTTCATTCCACAGAATTTCGCCGGTATTGGCATCCAGGGCATAGGTCTGGTTGTCATGGGTCAGGGCAAATAACCGTCCGTCCGCATAGGTTGGCGCGCCACGCATGGGAACGCCGGTCTTCGCCTGCCATTTCACAGTACCGTTGGCCGGATCAAGGGCCGCAATATGGCCGTAGCCGTTTGTCACAAAAAGCGAACCGCTGCCGTAAGCCACACCGCCGCCATAGGCATTCCTGGTGGTTTCACCCTTTTCCCTGAATTCCTGATCCCACAGTTTCTTCCCGGTTTCCGCATTAAAAGCCGTCACTTTGGACACGGCATCAACCATGAACAGTTTGCCGTCCGCAATCACCGGCATACCGCCGAGGGCGCGCCTGCCGTTTGACCCTTCGCCGATATCCGTCGACCAGATCTTTACCGGACGGTCAGACAGGGCCGGATGACCGACATAATGTTTCGGATTCTGCCCGGCCTGGGGCCAGTCGGCATTTACGGTCGGGGCCGGCAGGGTAATCTGGTAGCTCGCCACCTGGCTGTCGATCTTGAGGTTCTGCTCAAAGGTCAGAACAGGAATTCGCTCGCCTTCCAGCCGGTTTTTGTCTTTCTTGCCGGAATCACTGCAGGCCGCAAGACCCGCAAACACCAGAACCACACATGATACACGAACTGCCGTACGGCCTAGAATGCTGTTGGTTGCCATAAAATATCCCATTATCTGCCTTATTCAATGACTGTTATAAGCTGGTCAGCCCGGAATTTCACCTGTTCCGGTGTTTCCAGGTCTTCACTGAGGTCACGCAGAAGTCCGCGGGCCTTTTCGATATCGCCGTTCTGGATCGCTGACATGGCCAGCAGTTCCCGGGCCAGATAGCGCATTTGATTGCCCCGCTCCAGCAACGGTTCAAGACGGGCAGTGGTTTCCTCGTAGGTGGCCTCGTCCATCAGGATGGTCGCCGCCTGCAGGCTGGCAAGGTCGCGGTAAAAATCACCGATGTCGGTGTTTTTCGACATTTTATCCAGCACCCCGACGGCCAGAGACTTGTCCCCGTTCTGCAGATGCAGTTCCGCCTGTTTCATGGCAGAAAGGATTTCATAACCGGGCACGTCCTTGTCGGAAAGCGCCGACAGCACGGCCATCGCCTGCTGCTGGTTGCCGGATTCAATATTTTCCAGGGCGGCAGCATATTGACTGGCCACGTCCAGATATTTGCTCTCTGTGTATTTTTTATATCCCTGTGTTGCCGCGACAAAAAGGACAATCGCGACGGCGACAGCAATGACATATTTACCGTATTTTTTCCAAAGGCTGGCAAGCTGGTGGTGACGTAGATCTTCGTCTACTTCCCGAATAAATTCCTCAGACAATCAGGCTCTCCTGTTCCAAATAAATTGGACTAAATATTTAATCAGCGGACAAGATAGCCCGCCTTTCCCCATAAGGCAACGCGCAATAGAAAACAGCATGAAAAAGTGTCAGGAATTCGACGTCACTTTTCAGGTTTCATGGCATAGGTATGTTCTGTGGCCGGGAACGTCCGTGATTTGACGTCCTCGGCATATTTTCCAACAGCCTCGTCAATCATTTTACCCATTTCCGCATAACGCTTGACGAACTTGGGATTACCCGGGAACAGGCCGAGCATATCTTCGGTTACCAGGATCTGGCCGTCGCAATATTTGCCGGCGCCGATGCCGATGGTCGGGATATCCAGTTCCTCGGTGATTTTTTTCGCCAGCGGCTCGGTAACCCCTTCCAGCACAACGGCAAAGGCGCCGGCTTCCTGCACGGCAAAGGCATCGTCGAGGATCGGGCCCCAGCTTTCTTCCGTCCTTCCTTGCGCGATATAGCCGCCCATCACATTCACCGCCTGGGGTTTCAGGCCGATATGGGCCAGAACCGCTACCTTGCGGTCGGTCAGATACTGAATGGTTTCGGCCATCTCCACACCGCCTTCAAGCTTGACGGCGGCGCAACCTGTTTCCTTGATCGCATGCGCCGCGTTATGAAAGGCTGCTTCCGGGCTTTCCTCATAGGACCCGAAGGGCAGATCCAGGATCACCATGGCATTGGTCGAGCCGCGCATCACCGCCTTGGTATGCTCGATCATAATGTCCAGGGTCATGCCTGTAGTGCTTTCAAAGCCGTAAAGCACCATATCGAGGCTGTCACCGACCAGCAGGAAATCCACGTGATCATCCAGCCAGTTAGCCATCGGCGCCGTATAGGCAGTCAGGGAAACAATGGGACGATCCCCCTTCAGCTTGGCAATATCCCTTACGGTTTTGCGTTTTGCTTTATGATCTGCATACATGGTCTTCTCCTCGGCATATCACTCATGTCGCAATTATTATTTTACAGGAAATGTTTCTAGCATTCTTTGAGCAGGCGCACAAAAGATTATTCAGGAGCAGTGAGGGCAAAATCAGTCTTGTAAAGAAGCTTCCGGGTCAATAAAGCAAGCGAGCATATCTGCCTGCCATCCTGATCAAAATTTTCTGGCGCCAGATAGGCCTGAAATGCATTTTCCAGTTCCGGCCATTCCTTGTCGATAACGGCAAACCATGCAGTATCCCGGTTCCGCCCCTTGCTCACCAGAGCCTGACGGAAGATGCCTTCATAGGAAAAGCCGAGCCTCTGTGCCGCCCTACGGGACGCCAGGTTGAGGGAATTACATTTCCATTCATAACGACGGTAGCCGGCTTCAAAGGCCCATTTCATCATAAGGAACATGGCCTCGGTAGCGGCGACGGTTTTCTGAAGCTTTGGGGAAAAGCAGAGATGCCCCACTTCCAATGAGCCGGCCCGGGGTGTGATGCGCATGAAACTCGCCACACCGCAAAACTCGCCGCTATCTTTTCTCTGGATGGCGAGGCAAAAGGGGTCTGATTTGCCCTCCATGGATTTCACCCATTTAAGATAGTCATCCAAAGAGGCAAATGGCCCATATGCCAGGTAATCCCAAATCCCGCCCTCTCTATCCAGGCTATTCGCCTGAAAGAGCTGTTCTGCGTGTATTTCGGCAGAAAGTGGCTGAAGGGAGACATATTCTCCCTCCAGTTTCAGATTACTGGATGGCGCAGGAGGAGGTGACCAGTTCTCGACAGGTTCCCCCAGCTTCCTATTCTCATCAGTCATTATTCCCACTCGATGGTTCCCGGAGGCTTGGAGGTAATGTCATAGACAACCCGGTTGATGCCCCTGACCTCGTTGATGATCCGGGTGGAAACCCGGGACAGGAACTCGTGATCGAAATGATAATAGTCCGCCGTCATGCCGTCGGTCGAGGTTACCGCCCGCAGCGCGCAGACATATTCATACGTCCGCTCATCTCCCATCACACCAACGGTTCGCACCGGCAAAAGCACGGCAAAGGCCTGCCAGATGGCATCATAGAGCCCCGCATTACGAATTTCCTGCAGGTAAATACTGTCTGCCTTGCGCAGGATGTCGCATTTTTCCTCTGTAATGTCGCCGGGAATTCGGATCGCAAGACCCGGACCCGGGAACGGATGACGACCAATGAAGCTGTCCGGCAGCCCGAGTTCGCGGCCGAGAACGCGGACTTCATCCTTGAACAGCTCACGCAGCGGCTCGACCAGCGCCATATTCATGCGCTCCGGCAGGCCGCCAACATTATGGTGTGATTTAATAGTTACGCTCGGGCCGCCGGTGAAGGATACGCTTTCAATCACGTCGGGATAGAGCGTCCCCTGGGCCAGGAAATCGGCGCCGCCAATTTTTCTGGCCTCTTCCTCGAACACATCGATGAACAGGCCGCCGATAATCTTGCGTTTCTTTTCCGGATCACTCACCCCATCCAGCTTGCCGAGGAACATATCGCTGGCATCCTTGTGAATGAGGTGAATATTATAATGATCCCGGAACAGGGTCACCACTTCATCGGCTTCGTTGGCGCGCATCAGGCCATGATCGACAAACACACAGGTCAGCTGGTCGCCAATGGCTTCATGAAGAAGGACGGCTACAACGGAACTGTCCACACCGCCGGACAGGCCGCAGATGACCCGGCCGCTGCCGACCTGGGCACGTACGGTTTCAATGGCAGTTTCCTTAAAGGAAGCCATAGTCCAGTCACCGGCACAGCCGCAGATGTTATGAACAAAGTTGGACAGCAGCTTCGCCCCATCTGGCGTATGAACCACTTCCGGATGGAACTGAACCGCGTAAAAACGCTTTTCTTCATTGGCAATGGCCGCATAAGGGGCATTGTCGCTGACACCGATCACATGGAAGCCTTCCGGCAGGGCCACCACCCGGTCGCCGTGGCTCATCCAGACCTGGTGTTTTTCACCTTTGTTCCAGACGCCGTCAAACAGCTTGCAGTCTTCGATGATATCAAGGAAAGCGCGGCCGAATTCCCGTTCGTCGGAGCTTTCCACCTTACCGCCAAGCTGCTCGCACATGGTCTGCTCACCGTAGCAGATACCAAGAACAGGCAGTCCCATGGTAAAGACCTTTTCCGGGGCTCTTGGCGTATCAATGCCGGTCACACTGTTTGGACCGCCGGACAGGATAATACCGGCCGGATCAAAGTCCTCCAGCGCCTCTTCCGCCTTGTTGAACGGGACGATTTCCGAATAAACGCCACTTTCCCGAACCCGGCGGGCAATCAGCTGGGTCACCTGGGAGCCAAAATCAATGATTAGAATACGGTCTGTCATGGACGAAAAATACCCTTTGTTCCATGGCTTGTCCAGCCGATTGTCCTGCCCCTGACCGGGGCTTCAGGCGACTGTTCAAGCCCTCCTTTCCAGTATGGCGACGAAGAAACCGTCGCAACCATGTTTGTGCGGGGCAAGCTGCAGCGTCCCGGGCAAGCGGGACAGGGACTGCGGGCATTCCCCCCTGATAAAATCCTTGTAATCGCGCAGCCCTGCCTCGGGCGCGGCCTTCAAAAACGCTTCAATCTGCCGTTCATTTTCCTCGGGGAATAATGAACAGGTCATATAGATCAGCCGGCCGCCCTTTTTCACATAGGGCCAGACCTCGGCCAGCAGTTCCTTCTGTGTTCTCACATATTCGGCAAGCTGGTCTTCGTTAAGACGCCATTTGCTTTCAGGGTTGCGCCGCCAGGTGCCGGATCCGCTGCAGGGAACATCAAGGAGAAGCCGGTCTATCCGGCCGCCATGTTCTTCAAGCTGTTTTTCCCGTTTCGCTGCACTGTGACCCAGAAGTATAGTCTGGATGACATGGGCCCCGGCCCGTTTGGCCCGGGGTTTCAGATCATTGAGACGGCTCTTGCTGACATCAAGGGCATAAATCTGCCCCTTGTTCTGCATGAAGGCGGCGGCGGCCAGGGTCTTTCCCCCTGCCCCGGCACAATAATCCATCACCTGCTGCCCCGGCTGAATATCGGCAAGCTCAACGGCCAACTGGGCGGCTTCATCCTGAATTTCCACCAGCCCGTTTTTATAGATCGGCAGGTCCCGAAGCTGCACCTGGTCTTCCAGATTAAGGCAGGTCGTAGCCCATTGCCCTTCCGTGCAGGAAATTTCTTTCTCCTGAAGGGTTTTCGCAACCTCGGCCTTAGTGCCTTTCTGGAAGTTCACCCGCACACCCACTGGCGCACGTTCGTTCAATGACGTCATGGCGTCGGCAAGGCCGTCGCCAAAGCGGTCCTCAAGGGTTTTTTCCATCCAGTCCGGATACAGCACGTCTTCGAAAGGCGTGGCGGAGATCTTTTCGAGAAACGCCTCTTCGTCCACAGACAGGGCATCCGGCCCGTGGGTCTGGCCGGAAAACAGGTTCCGGACGTCCGTCTCCTCCTGGGACTGAATATACAGAAGCCCGGCGATGACCATCCTGCGGGAGGAAAATTCCCCTACACTATTCAGCAGTCCACCCCAGTGACGGATGATCTGGTAATATAGCCCTGATATGGCCCGCCGGTCTTTTGACCCGGCATAGCGGCGGCCCTGAAAATACTGGCGCAGAATGACGTCCGCTGACGCACCGCCTTCGGAAAAACTGTGCGCGAGCCGGTCAAGAAGTTCGACAACCGACTGAATTCTTGCTGCGTCAATCATATATGTCCCGATCTATTGGGCCCAGATTACTGGGAAGGATAGTTTGGAGATTCCCGCGTGATGGTCACGTCATGTACATGACTTTCCCTAAGTCCCGCATTGGAAATCTTCACGAATGTGGCCCGCTTGTGCAGGTCCGGCACCGTGGCGCTGCCCGTATAGCCCATCGCTGCCCGAAGACCGCCGACAAGCTGGTGAATCATCGCGCCGACCGGACCCTTGAACGGCACCTGTCCCTCAATACCTTCCGGTACAAGTTTCAGGTTATCCTGGACTTCCTGCTGGAAATAACGGTCTGCGGAGCCCCGCGCCATGGCGCCAAGGGATCCCATGCCGCGATAGGACTTGTAAGAACGTCCCTTATAAAGGAATACCTCACCGGGGGATTCCTCGGTACCGGCCAGAAGCGAGCCGATCATGACCGTGTTGGCGCCTGCGGCAATGGCCTTGGCGATGTCGCCGGAAGTTTTCAGACCGCCGTCGCCGATGATGGGAACGCCGGCCTTGCGGGCGACTGACACAGAATCCATAATTGCCGTCAGCTGCGGCACGCCGACACCGGCCACCACGCGGGTGGTACATATGGAGCCCGGGCCGATACCGACCTTGACCGCATCCACACCGGCATCAATCAGGGCCTGCGTGCCGTCCGCTGTGGCGACGTTACCGCCAACCACCTGGATATGGCTGTATTCTCTCTTGATCCGGGCAACCGCATCAAGAACACCATTGTTGTGACCATGGGCAGTGTCCACCACCACAAGATCCACACCGGCATCGATCAGGGCCTGCGTACGCTCGTATCCGGCATCGCCCACGGAGGTCGCTGCACCGACCCGAAGGCGGCCTTCCTCATCCTTGCAGGCATTGGGATGGGTTTTGGCTTTTTCAATGTCCTTGACGGTAATCAGGCCGATACAGCGGTAGTTATCATCCACAACCAGGATCTTTTCGATCCGATGTGTATGCAGAAGCGCCTTGGCCTCATCCATGGTCACACCCGGGCGGACCGTGATCAGGTTTTCCTTCGTCATAAGTTCGCTGACCGGCTGCTTCATATTGGTGGCGAAGCGGACATCCCGGTTGGTGATGACGCCAACCAGCTTGCCGTTGCTGCGTTCGACCACCGGGACACCGGATATCTTGTTGTCCACCATCAACTGCAGGGTTTCAGCCAGGGTATTGTCCGGAAAAATGGTGACCGGGTTGACCACCATGCCGGATTCATATTTTTTAACCAGACGGACTTGTTCGGCCTGTTCTGCATCGGAATAGTTTTTGTGAATAATACCGATGCCGCCGGCCTGGGCCATGGCGATGGCCATCGGGGCCTCGGTCACTGTATCCATGGCCGCTGCGACCAGGGGAATATTCAGGGTAATATTGCGTGTCATCTGCGTCTGCACATTGACCTGCGCCGGCAGGACGTCGGACGCCTGCGGGACAAGAAGAACATCGTCAAATGTGAGAGCTTCGCGGATCGTCATCGTTATTCCTAACTTGGCTGAGATTTTTATAAAAAAACCCCCTCTTGGCAGGAATATGTATCATTGCCAATTGGTTCGGGTATTGGCCTTGGGTAAATATCAGCAATTCCGCCAAAGGTCAAAAGGGAAATCACGTAGCAGCCATTTTATGCAAAATAGCTAGCCCCGGAAGCCCATGGCCACCAGATAGGTCTCAGGCGAGCCGGTGCGGCTGGCGGGCGGTTTATAGTGGCGGATTGTGTCAAACCGGCCCTTGATGCGGTCCAGAAGTTCGTTATTGGTGCCGCCGGCAAACACCTTGGCGACAAAAGCGCCGCCGGGTTTCAGGACGTCTTCGGCAAAATAATAGGCCGCTTCCACCAGCGCCATGGTCCGTATATGGTCTGTTTCCTTGTGGCCGGTCGTCGGCGCCGCCATGTCGCTGAGCACCACATCGGCCTGTCCGTTGATCAGGTTGGAAAGCTCCTTCTCTGCCGCTTCGGACAGAAAATCCATTTCCAGAATGGTGGCGCCCGCAACAGGTTCCATCGGAAGGATATCTATACCGACAACAACCGCATCTTTAGGACAGCGTTTCATCACCACCTGGGTCCAGCCCCCGGGGGCTGCGCCAAGGTCGACAATCGTGCGGGCGTTTTTAAGGAAATGAAACTTTTCGTCAATTTCGATCAGCTTGTACGCCGCACGGGAACGGTATCCCTCTTTCCGGGCAGCAGCCACATAGGGGTCGTTCAATTGACGCTGCAGCCAGCGGGTGGAGGACAGCTTGCGCCCCCGGGCTGTATGCACACGTTCTTTCTTGCCGCTGGTGATACCGTGGCCTGAGATTTTACGCTCTTTGCCGGTTCTGGTCAGCTTGGGCCGTTTCATTTATTTTCTCCCCCGGCGGAAGCATCTCCTGCCGGTTTCCTGTGACGCCGACGAAAGGTTTTCTTCTTTTTGAGTTGGGGCCTGTTCTTTTCCATAAGGTCAAGCAGGACCCCTTCCCTGATTCCCCGGTCGGCGACCCTAATATGCTCGATGGGCCAGAGATCCATAATCGCTTCGAGAATGGCACAGCCGGCCACAACAAGTTCCGCCCGGTCCAGACCGATACCGCCCCGGGCGGCCCGTTGCTCATAGCTCATGCCGGAGAGCTCCAGACATAAACTCTGCATATGGGCGCTGGTCACCCAGGTGCCGTCCACCTTATCGCGGTCATAACGTTCCAGGTCCAGATGCATGCTGGTCAGGGTGGTAATGGTGCCGGACGTGCCCAGAAGCTGCACTTCGCCGCGGTCCACCTGGGCGCGCATTTTATGCTCTTCCTCAAAGGCCAGAAGTTCAGCCTTCACCATATTCTTCATTTCAAGATATTGCTCGTCGGTCAGGGCATGTTTGGTGCCGTATTTTTCCGACAGATTGACCACGCCATAAGGCACGGACGTCCAGCCGATGATCTCCGGCGTGACATTTTCACCGATTCTCAACCAGATCAGCTCGGTGCTGCCGCCGCCGATATCAAAGACGATGGCATTGGCAAAGCGTTGGTCCAGAAGCGCCTTGCAGCCCATGACCGCGAGGCGGGCTTCCTCCTGGGGATCAATGATGTCCAGCTTGATACGGATCTCCCGCTCAACCCGTTCAATGAATTCGGCGCAGTTAGTCGCTTCCCGGCAGGCCTGGGTCGCCACATTGCGGCTGAACCTGACCTGACGACGCTCCATTTTCTCAACACAGACCCGGAGCGCCTCCAGCGTGCGCTCTATGGCCTGCTCGGAAAGCTCGCCGCTCTGGGATAGCCCCTCGCCTAGCCTGACGATACGGGAAAAAGCATCCACAACCTTGAACCCCGTCGATGTGGGGTGGGCCACCAGAAGGCGGCAGTTGTTGGTGCCAAGGTCGATGGCGCCAAAGGCAGGGGAGTTGTTACGCTTCCTGAAAAACCTGCCTCTGCTTCCTTTCCTTGTCTGTTTTTTTCCCGGACTTGTGTCAGATTTGGCCGCAGCCTTGTCACTTTTATCTATCTTGACCTGGTTATTCATGTCCGTCGGGATCTTGCCCGTCCAAAATCTTTGTAAAAACAATCTATAATATTTTATATAGAGTGCCTTTGCCGCCCTTCCTAGGAAAAAGAGACAATTTTATTAAAGCAGATGCACATTTTAGACTGGACCTTGCCGGAAAAATCTTTATATAAGGGCACCATCCGGCGGCAACGCAGGATCATCACCCCTGATCCGGGGTAGTTTAATGGTAGAACTATGGACTCTGACTCCATCAGTACTGGTTCGAATCCAGTCCCCGGATCCAAATTTCCTCTCAGATGATTTTTCCACAAAAAAGCCCCGGCTTTTACACCGGGGCCCTATATTTGGATATATCTCCGGATCAGCCTTCGGCTTCCTCGATCTTGTCCTTGAAGACTTCGACCATGGCTTTCTCTTCGTCTGCCATCATATATTTATTCATGACGGCGGCGCCAACGGCATCACCCCACACATTGACCGTGGTGCGGAAACGATCCAGGAACCAGTCAACAGACAGAAGCACACCAATGCCTTCAGCCGGAAGTCCAACGGCCGCCAGCACGATCAGCATGGTGACGGTGCCCGCCTGCGGAATACCGGCCGCCCCGATGGCGGCAAGGGTTGCGGTAATCACGATCAATATCTGCTCACCCATCCCCAGATCGATACCATACATCTGGGCGATGAACATGGCGGCGATGGCTTCGTAAAGCGCGGTGCCGTTCATATTCACCGTACTGCCCAGAGGCAGGACAAAGCGAACGGAGCGGTCACTAAGGCCATGTTCCTTGGCGCATTCCATGGTGATGGGCAGGGTTGCCGAGGAGCTCGCCGTACCGAAAGCGGTCATCAAAGCCCGGGCCATATCGGTCAGGAAGCTCGGTCCCCGACGGGACAGGAATATCATTATCACAAACAACAACACTGAATGGACCGCCAGGGCAATAAGCACCGTACTTACATATTTACCAATTCCCGTCACGGTCGCCATGAAGGCGTCCCCGCCTCCCGCTTCACCAAGGGAAGAGGCCACAAGGGCAAATACACCGACAGGCGCGAAATACATGATCCAGCCCACCAGTTTCATCATGGCTTCGTTAAGCCCTTCGAAAAAGCGGATCACGGCAGCCCCGGAGTCGCCTACCGTGGTCACAGCAGCGCCGAAAATCACGGCAAACACCACCAGCGGCAGAAGTTGAAGCTCGGCCGCGGACTGCACCAGATTTGGCGAAATCAGGCTCATAATGATGTCGACAAAGGTGGACCCGCCTTTTTCCTGGGCAAGGGAGGCACCGGCAGCCTTTGCTTCGGCGGTCATTTCGACACCGACACCCGGTTCAATCAGGTTCACCAGGAACAGGCCAATAATAATCGCGAGAATAGTGGTGGATAGATAATACAGCATCGTCAGGCCGCCGGGCCGTCCGAGCTTTCGCACATCCCCGAGCGAGGCAACACCGGAAATCACCGCTGCCAAAATCAGAGGAATAATAGTCATTTTAAGCGCATTCAGGAAAAGAACGCCCAGCCATTTAACGACCAGAATATCTTCCCCGAAATACCAGCCCGCCGCCAGGCCTGCGATCATACCCAATGCAATCAAGTAAAGTACAATCATCGAATGTTTATGGGACATAAATATGTCTCCCCTTCTTGTTTTATTGATGCGAAAGCCGGGAAAATTCAGCTTCCGTGCGATTTGTACCTGTTTTTTGTGCGCTGACCGTTATTTAGTATTAGCCCTTTTCTGTCAACTTTTGTAAAAGGGTAGCGAATAATAGCAGAAATAACTGGGCAGTAAATGTTTCTACTTATCGATAACTACGATAGCTTTACCTATAATCTTTACCATTACCTGGGCGAACTGGGCGTGGATTTAGAGGTTGTTCGCAATGATGCCATGACCGCCGACGAGGTGCTTGAATTGCGCAAAAATAGCGGCCTGGGAGGAGTTATTCTCTCCCCCGGACCCTGCACCCCCAACGAAGCAGGAATCTGTCTGGAGCTTCTCGAGAAAGCCGCCGGCACCCTGCCCATTTTCGGGGTTTGCCTGGGCCATCAGTCCATCGGCCAGGTCTACGGCGGCAAGGTAATTCGCGCCCCCTACCTGATGCACGGCAAAGTCAGCGACATCTACCATCATGGAAAAAGCGTCTTCAAAGGTTTTGAAAGTCCGTTCCGGGCCACCCGCTATCACAGCCTGATCGTGGAAAAGGGGAGTCTGCCTGACTGTCTTGAAATTACCGCCGAAACCGAAGACGGCCTGATTATGGGCCTGAGCCATAAAACTCATCCGGTTCACGGTGTACAGTTCCACCCGGAAAGCATCGAGAGCCAGCACGGACATGACATTCTGCAGAATTTTATCGATCTGGCCCGAGCCTTTAACAGGGAACAGGCCGCATGAGTTTTGAATTCAAAAAGATTATCGACAAAATCGCCCGCGGTCAGAGCTTGAGCCGGGGAGAATCCCGCGACAGTTTCGAATATATAATGAGCGGTGATGCCACCGGTCCCCAGATCGGTGCTTTCCTGATGGGCCTGCGCGTGCGCGGCGAAACCGTCGACGAAATCACCGGCGCCGCCGAGGTTATGCGGGCCAAGGCCAGTACAATCCAGGCCCCCGAAGGTGCCGTGGATACCTGCGGCACCGGCGGTGACGGCGCCAGCACTTATAACATCTCCACAGCGGCAGCCATTGTGATCTCCGCCTGCGGTGTGCCTGTTGCCAAACACGGCAATCGGGCCATGTCGTCAAAATCGGGGTCCGCCGACGTTCTGGAAACCCTGGGTGTCAATATCGAGGCCGAACATGACATCGTGGAAAAATGCATCCGGGAACTGGGAATCGGTTTTCTGATGGCTACCCGTCACCACAGCGCCATGCGCCATGTGGGTCCGGCGCGCGCCTCGCTCGGCACCCGTACCATATTCAACCTGCTGGGCCCGCTGGCCAACCCGGCCGGCACGAAACGGCAGGTGATCGGGGTTTTTGACAAAAAATGGGTACGCCCCATGGCGGAGGTTCTTGCTCAACTCGGCTCCGAACATGTCTGGGTGGTACATGGCTCGGACGGTCTGGATGAACTGACCATCTGCGGCCCCTCCCATGTGGCGGAATATAAGGACGGCCTCGTATCCGAATTTGAAGTATCACCTGAAGATATTGGTATAAGAACTTCTGATATAAAAGAAATTAAAGGCGGAGATGCTGCCTATAACGCCGCAGCCCTTCAGGAAATCCTGAAGGGTACAAAAAACGCCTATCGAGACATTGTGCTCCTTAACAGTGCCGCTGCCCTTGTCGTGGCCGACAGGGCCACTGATCTCAAAGAAGGCGCCGAGCTAGCGGCTTCCGTCCTGGACGATGGTTCCGCCTATGAAAAACTTCAACAATGGATCAGGATGTCCAACAGCTGATATGACGACAATATTAGATAAAATAGCCGCCGATAAAAGAAAGCATGTTGATCAGTGCAAGCAGCGGCGCACAATCGCCGATCTGGCAACCCTGGCCCGCGAAGTCTCTGCCCCGCGGGGGTTTTACAACGCGCTGAAAACGGCACAGGATGAAGGCCGTTTCGGTCTGATTTGTGAGGTCAAAAAGGCAAGCCCAAGCAAGGGCCTGATCCGGGCGGACTTTGATCCGCCATCCCTCGCCCGTGCCTATGAGGCTGGCGGTGCAAGTTGCCTGTCTGTCCTAACCGATATTCCGTATTTCCAGGGCGCCGATGATTATCTGATCGAGGCGCGCGCCGCAGTTTCCCTGCCCGTCCTGCGCAAGGACTTTATGATTGATCCCTATCAGATTGTCGAGGCCCGGGCCATCGGCGGCGACTGTATCCTGTTGATTATGGCGATGCTGGACGACACTCTGGCCGCCGAACTGGAACAGACCGCCTTTGAGATGGGACTGGATGTTCTGATCGAGGTCCATGATGAAGTGGAACTTGAAAGGGCGCACAAGCTGAAAAGCCCGTTGCTCGGTATCAACAACCGCAACCTGAAAACATTTGAGACAAGCCTGGACACCACGATCCGTCTTGCAGACCTGGTGGAAGCGGACCGGCTTCTGGTCAGTGAAAGCGGCATCTTCAGCCATGACGATCTGGTCATGCTGCGGGACAAGGCCGGGGTCAGTACCTTCCTGATTGGCGAATCCCTGATGCGGCAGAATGATGTGACAAGAGCGACGAAAATCCTGATGGGAATAGCCCCGGATCGGAACAGCCAATGAGTAAACTGAGCCATATAGACAGTAGCGGCAAGGCACGCATGGTGGATGTCTCCGCCAAACCGGAAACCAACCGGCTGGCCATTGCCAAGGGCGCCATTTTTATGGCCCCGGAAACCCTGAAGCTGATCGAAGATCGCGGCGTTGCCAAAGGCGACGTGTTTTCCGTCGCGCGGCTGGCCGGTATTATGTCGGCCAAAAGAACTGCGGACCTGATTCCGCTGTGTCATCCCCTGCCCCTGCATGATGTGGATGTTGACCTTGAGGCAGACCATGCGCGCGGCTGTGTGGAAATTACCGCTTCCGCCAGTCTTTTCGGACGTACCGGGGTGGAAATGGAAGCCCTGACCGCCGTTTCAGTCACCGCCCTGACTATATATGACATGTGCAAGGCGGTGGACAAGCATATGCGCATTGGCGACATTCGCCTGACCTATAAATCCGGCGGCAAGTCGGGAACCTTTGAAGCGGACCAGGATTAGTATGTCTCTCCTCCCTGTACAGGATGCCCTCGATCGAATCTGCAGCGCTCTGGCGCCTGTCGAAAGTGAACAGGTTTCTCTGCACTCCGCACTGGGGAGAACGACAGCGGAGGATCTCTCTGCCAAACTGACCCAGCCGCCTTTTGATGCCTCGGCCATGGATGGATATGCGGTTCTGGCCGAAGATATCGAAGATTGTCCGGTTGAGCTCAACCTGATTGGTGAAGCCCCGGCCGGCGGTGCCTTTGATGAAGTCGTGGGTGCCGGCGAAGCTGTTCGGATTTTTACCGGCGGACCTCTGCCCCGGGGCGCCGATACAGTGGTTATTCAGGAGAATGTGGAAAAGCTCCCCGAAAACCGGATTCGAATAGTGGAAACTGCCTCGCAGGGCAGGAATATCCGTAAAATGGGCAATGATTTTTCTGCGGGAGACGTCCTTGTCGAAAAAGGCCTGCGCCTGGGTTCCCGTCACCTGGGTCTTTTGGCGGCGGCCAATGCTGCGGAAGTGTCTGTGACACGAAAACCCCGTGTTGCCCTTCTGGCCACTGGCGACGAACTGGTCAGGGTGGGGGAAAAAGTCGGTCCGAACCAGATTGTCAGCAGCAACAGTCTTCTGATCGGGAAACTGATTGAAGAACAGGGCGGCGAAGTAATTGACCTGGGCATTGCCCGGGATAATGAAGAATCACTACGGGTCATGGCCAACAAGGTGCAGGATGTGGATCTGTTGGTCACCATCGGCGGGGCGTCTGTCGGCGATCATGACCTGGTCCAGAAGGTTCTTGGCGAAGAAGGCCTCAAAGTGGATTTCTGGAAAATCGCCATGCGTCCGGGAAAACCGCTGATTTTCGGCCAGTTCCGCAATATCCCCATGCTTGGCCTGCCCGGCAACCCGGCGTCGGCCTACGTCTGTGCCATGGTGTTTCTGCTCCCTGCCCTGCATATCCTGATGGGACGGCGGATGGTCGGCGCCGACCAGCAGGTGGCAAGACTTAAAAACCATCTGCCTGCCAATGGTGACCGTCAGCATTATATGCGGGCCAGGGCAGAGTTTGACAACCAGGGCCTTCTGACCGTTGAAACGGCCTCAAGTCAGGACAGTGCAAAACTGAGTACACTGTCCGGCGCCAACTGTCTGGTTATTCGGCACCCCAATGCCCCTGAAATTGATCTTGGCGATATGGTCCCGATCCTTGTCATGCCCTCCTGAACACGCCGCCTTGACAAAAGAATAAAAATAGAACATAAAAGAACAAAAGTGAAATACACCTTTGTAAGGAGGCAGCAATGCTGACCAAAAAGCAACGCGATCTTTTGATGTTCATCAATGAGCGCATTCATGAAAACGGCGTCTCGCCGTCCTTTGATGAAATGAAGGATGCGCTTGACCTCAAATCCAAATCCGGCATTCACCGGCTGATCAGCGCTCTTGAGGAGCGCGGTTTTATCCGTCGGCTGCCCCATCGGGCCAGAGCCCTGGAAGTTCTGCGCCTGCCCGACCAGGATGGCCCGCGGGAAGAAAATATTTTCCGGCCGGACTTTGGCGCCGCAGTTACAGAGGACAACCCCAACACTGTCGATATCCCCCTGCATGGCCGGATTGCCGCAGGTACGCCGATCGAGGCCCTGGAACAATATGAAAATATCAGCATTCCGGCCAGCATGATTGGCGGCGGCAGCCATTATGCACTGGAAATTGACGGTGATTCCATGGTCGAAGCCGGCATTCTGGACGGTGACACCGTTGTTATCCGCCGCTGCGATACCGCTGATAACGGCGCCATTGTCGTGGCCCTTGTCGACGAGCAGGAAGCGACCCTCAAAACATTGCGTAAAAAGGGACCGGATATCGAGCTGGAACCGGCCAACCGGGACTATCAGACCCAGATCTATCCGGCTGATCGTGTGCGTATTCAGGGCCGCCTTGTGGGCCTTCTCAGGCAATATTGAGAAATCGTTCTTTCAGGGGCCTGAATTTGTCCATGGACGCCTGCCCCTGAGATCCCTGATATTTTCCACCCTTATTTCTTCCGTGTGGTTTCCCGGCAGCCAGATAAAATGCCCGCCCTTTTCATAGAAATCCCAGCGATCCAGAATGAGCCGCGGACCGGAACATTCCGTCTTTACCGGAACCAGGCTCACTATCACGTCAGCTGCCCGGCAGTCTTCCGATAACGCCCGTTCATCCGACACGAAGGCAATCTGCCAGCTGTATCCCCCACGCTCCGGGTGATATAGGCAGCTCATGGAATCACAGCCGATAGGTAAAATGTCCTGGGTGCCCTCCTCAACAGGCAGCCATTTTTCCGCCCGTTCCTGTCCGTAATATTGCGCCCATTGTTCACGCACGATCCGGCTGCCCCTCAGGCCGGAAAGCCTGAGTTCCCCCTCGGCTGAACGAATGGCAATCAGGCTGCCGTTGTTGTCCACAAGAATATCCGGGTTCCTGTGTAGTGCCGCAATCAAAACACCGCATAGCAGAATAACCGGCCCAACCAGGCGGATGCGGCTGCGCCAGAGGATAAACCATAACACACCGGCAATCATGGTTATCAGGGAGGTTGTCCCCATGGCAGGAAGCAGACTGATGGACCAAGGCAAACCTGCCACATAATCGGCACTGGAAATAATCATATCAAGTCCCAACACCATCGGATCAAGCGCCAGGCTTTCCAGATGAAAGGGAAGCAGCAACAGGTAAAATACAATCCACGGCATCACCCAGAGCGCCATGACCGGCATGGCAACCAGATTGGCCAGAAGACCGAAATGGACAATGCGGTTGAAATGAAACAGGGCAATCGGACCGATGGTCAGTTCCGCAATCACCGTGGTCAGAATAATTGCCAGAAGATAGCTGAAGGTTTTCCTGGCAAAACTGTTGCCACGGTTGCTCCAGCGGGTAATCCCGGCGCCATATTGTTCATAGAAGAAGACAAGTCCGGTGACTGCAGCAAATGACATCTGAAAACTGATGGACAGAAGCACTTCAGGTGTGGTCAGCAGAAGCAGGATAGCCGCCAGCGCCACAAGTCTGAGCGAAATGGCCTTGCGATCGAATATAACCCCGAGAAAAACGATAGAGACCATGATAAAGGCCCGTAGTGTCGGAATACTGCCGCCACTGAGCAACAAATAGATGCCGCCACCAATAACGGCGAGGACCGCAGCCCATTTCTTGATCGGGTACCTGAGCGCCAGTCCGGGAAAACAAGCAAGGACAAGCCGGATGATAAAAAATATGGCCCCGGTAAAAAGGCCCATATGAAGTCCGGAAATCGCCAGAAGATGAGCAAGGCCGGCATCGCGCATATTTTCCGTTGTTTTTTCCGAGATACCGTCCCGGACACCGGTGATCAGAGCAGCCGCCAGTCCGCCCCGGTCGCCGGGATATTCCGATTGAATGCGCCGGGCGATTGACATGCGATACTGCTCGATGCCCACAAACCACTTCCTGTCCGCCTGGCCGATCTTGAGCGCCCCGACGGCATATCCAACAGCGCCAATTCCCTGAAACCACAGTTGCCGGGCATAATCATATCCGCCGGGCAGGCTCGCTGCCGGCGGAGGCATCAGAACAGCCGGAACAGTCACACGGTCACCTATGTCTGGTACCTGGTCGAACTTACGTATGGTCACGCGGACATTTATTGTTTCGCCGGGAGCCGATAACAGACTGTCGGGCAGAATTATCCCTGACAACACCAGCCTGAGCAGCGATTTTTGCGGATTTTGCACATGCTCGACCTTGCCGGACAGGGGAAGCGGCCGGCTTTCATCCGTGATCATTGGCGTATCCAGATAGAAACTGCGCGCACCTGCAGCAAAAAAACCAGCATGGAGCCAGAAAAACATCCAGAAGAGTACCGGCAAAAGATGATGTATCCGCCGTGAAATATATCCAACAAGCAGGAGCGGCAACAAGGCTGCGGCAGCCGGAATGAGGGAAGGCTCATGATCAAGATGAAAGTAAAAGCCAATCCCTGTCGCAATAAAAACAGGTATCCACAGGAAAAAGCGATTCTTCTCCTGATCAGCAACTTCTTCTATGTCATGCAACAGCTTGATATCCGCCCCCAAACTACTGTCTAAAAAGTGTGCAATGCGGAAAAATATTGCTTTTTTTACACAACAGTATTTCTTTTTTTTTCGGAAATGTGCTAGAAACTGGCCAACCTGTTGGCTGTGAAGATCATTATAGCATTTCTGCTAGCCATTAGCATCTTCACATACCATTTAATTATTCACTTTCTCAATCGGGGTTATATGGTAACTCAGAACAAAAAAGTTGTGACGCGTTTCGCACCATCACCGACCGGCTTCCTCCATATCGGCGGTGCCAGAACAGCGCTATTTAACTGGTTGTTTGCCCGACATCATGGCGGCGACTTTTTACTGCGCATCGAAGATACAGACCGTAAAAGATCCACCGAAGAAGCTGTGGAAGCGATTTTTGACGGCATGAACTGGCTTGGCCTGCATCATGACGGCGAAGTGGTTTACCAGTATGCCCGCCGGGATCGTCACGTCGAGATTGCCGAGAAGCTTCTTGCTGAAGGCAAGGCATACCATTGCTATTGCTCCCAGGAAGAGCTCCAGGAAATGAGGGACAAGGCCCGCGCCGAAGGACGCCCCCTAAAGTATGATGGCCGCTGGCGCGACAGGCCCGCCTCAGATGCTCCTGAAGGTGTAAACCCTGTCGTGCGGTTCAAGGCACCGCAGGAAGGCGAACAGGTCATCAATGACCATGTCCAGGGCAAGGTAACGGTTGCCAACGAACAACTGGATGACATGATCCTGCTCCGGGCGGACGGGTCCCCTACCTATATGCTGTCAGTTGTGGTCGATGACTGTGATATGGGTGTGACCCACGTGATCCGCGGTGACGACCATCTGACCAATGCCTTCCGCCAGGCACAGTTGATCAAGGCGATCGGCTGGGAACTGCCCGAATATGCCCATATACCACTTATTCATGGCAGTGACGGCGCCAAACTGTCCAAACGCCATGGCGCCCTGGGCGTTGATGCCTATCGCGACATGGGTTATCTGACCAGCGCCCTCAAAAACTATCTGTTAAGGCTCGGATGGGCGCACGGAGATGAGGAGATTATTTCCGAACAGCAGGCCATCGAATGGTTTGGCCTGGAAGGCATCGGCAAGTCCCCTGCCCGATTTGATTTTGCCAAACTGGAAAATCTGAACGGTTATTACATGCGTGAAGTGGAAAGCAACGAAACGCTTGCCGGCCTGATCAGGGAAAGAATCGAGGCTGAAATCGGCCGGGCGCTGACTGACAGCGACATGGCGCTTCTTGTGTCCGCCATGGATGAACTCAAGCCGCGGGCCAAAAACCTGAATGAACTTGCTGAAAGCACACTGTTCCTGTTCGTGACACGCCCTCTGAGTATCAATGAAAAAGCTGAAAAACTTTTGAGTGATGATGCCAGGCAAATGCTCGGCAGCCTCGTCGCCCAGCTGGAAAATGTCGATGACTGGCAAATGGACGATCTTGAAGAAGAAGTTAAATCATTTGCCGAAGTGCAGGAACTGAAACTGGGCAAGATCGCTCAGCCCCTCCGTGCTGCCCTGACCGGCAGCAACATGTCACCCGGAATTTATGACGTTCTGTTGTGGCTTGGAAAGGAAGAAAGTCTGGCCAGGATAAGGGATCAGGCAGGCTGATCGCAAAGCAGTATTTATCGTTGAATATTGGCGGTCATTAATAAGAAATTAGTCATTATTTATATATAATTGTATGTAACATACTGTTCATAGTTAATGGCTAATGATTGAGAGAGGAAATGTCGGCTGAGGCCGGGCGGTTCCCAAGTATATATCATGAAGGAAAGGAAGTGGTTATATGTCAAATAAATTTGAAAAAAAGGTTTCAGGGGAAACTGCAACACTGACGATCGGAGACAAAACCACTGAACTGCCGATATTCGAGGGCTCAGTAGGTCCAAAGGTTCTGGACATCCGCACCCTGTACCGGGACACCGGCATGTTCACTTATGATCCGGGCTTTACCTCGACAGCCAGCTGTGAATCCAGCATCACCTATATTGACGGTGACGAGGGTGTCCTGCTCTATCGCGGCTATCCCATCGACGAACTGGCCGATAATGCCGATTTTATGGAAGTTGCCTATCTTCTGCTGAACGGGGAACTCCCCAACCGGCAGGAAAAAGACAAATTCGTTCATGACATTACCTATCACACCATGTTGCATGAGCAGATGAACAAGTTCTTCACCGGCTTCCGTCGCGACGCGCATCCGATGGCAATTATGGTCGGTGTGGTTGGCGCCATGTCAGCCTTCTATCATGACAGCACCGACATCAGCGATCCCAAACAACGCAAGATTGCGTCTTATCGCCTGATTGCGAAAATGCCGACAATTGCGGCCATGTCCTATAAATATTCCGTGGGACAGCCTTTCGTTTACCCGCGCAATGATCTCAGCTATGCCGAGAACTTCCTCTATATGACCTTCGGTGTACCGAACTGTGAGCCCTATGAAGTTAACCCCATCCTTGCCAAAGCCATGGACAAGATCTTTACCCTTCATGCCGATCACGAACAGAATGCCTCTACGTCAACAGTTCGTCTGGCCGGTTCATCCGGCGCCAATCCTTTTGCCTGTATTGCAGCAGGCATCGCCTCCCTCTGGGGTCCGGCTCACGGCGGCGCCAACGAAGCCTGCCTGAACATGCTCAATGAAATCGGTCACGTAGACAATATTCCGGAATTCATCAGACGCGCCAAGGACAAGAATGATTCCTTCCGCCTGATGGGCTTCGGTCACCGGGTTTACAAGAACTATGATCCGCGCGCCAAGGTCATGCAGGAAACAGCTCACCAGGTGCTCAGTGAACTGGGTATCAACGACGATCCTCTGCTGGATGTCGCTCGTGAGCTGGAGCGGATTGCCCTGGAAGACGAATATTTTGTAGAAAAGAAACTCTATCCCAATGTGGATTTCTATTCCGGCATTATTCTGAAAGCCATGGGGTTCCCGACAGAAATGTTCACTGTTCTGTTTGCCCTTGCCCGTACCGTTGGCTGGATTGCACAGTGGGGCGAAATGATAGAAGACCCGACCCAGAAAATCGGACGCCCTCGTCAGTTGTTCACCGGCGACCCGAAACGGTCCTTCGTGCCCGTAGACGACAGATAATCCGGTTACACGTCAAAGAAAAAGCCCGGGAAAGCCGGGCTTTTTTTATATCAATTTATTTCTGGATCAATTCGATCATATATCCGTCCGGATCCCTGATGAAAGCGATTTCGGTTTTTCCATGTTTCATCGGGCCGGGCTTTCGGGGAATTTCAACACCCTGCTTTTCAAGAGCCGCGCAGACACCATAAATATCTTTCACGCCAAGCGCCAGATGGCCAAAACCGTCACCGAGATCATAAAGTTCTTCCCGATCCCAGTTATGGGTTAGCTCAAGCACGGTATTATTTTCTTCATCGCCATATCCGACAAAAGCCAGCGTGAATTTACCTTCCGGGAAATCAGTCCTGTGAAGCAGTTTCATCCCGAGATGACGGCAATAAAAGTCGATTGACTTGTCAAGATCCTGAACCCGGATCATTGTATGCAGCATACGAAACTCGGTCATGAGGAAGCTTCCTTTTCTAGTCGTCCACGATCATGGCTGTAAAGGTTGCCTCAGCAACAAGTTTCCCGTCAACCTTACCCTGTCCTGTGAATTTCCAAACGTTGCGACGATTTTGTTCTTTCTTGACATGCAGTTCCAGTTGATCCCCGGGCACGACCGGGCGACGAAACTTGGCACCATCAATAGACATAAAATAAACGATCTTGCCTTCGGCTTCCTCACCAAGAGTAAGCATTACCATTGCGGCGGCAGTCTGGGCCATCGCCTCAACAATCAGCACGCCCGGCATCACAGGTTGTTCGGGGAAATGCCCCTGGAAAAACGGCTCATTAATCGTCACGTTTTTGACCCCGACACCGGTTTCGCCCGGCACGATATCCCTGAGGCGATCAATCAACAGCATAGGGTATCTATGGGGAATAAGCTCCATAATGCGCAGAACATCTATTTCTGCAGGAATATCCTTGTTTTCCTCGCTCATTAACTATCCAGTCCTTTTTCCTGAACCATCGATCTGTTGCCGATGTCTTAAAGCTTTTAAATGTCAAAGGCAAGTATGACATCTTAACGCATAACCTGTACGGACTTTCTTCGCACAGGAAACGGAAATACTTACGTCCAAATAAAAATGCCCCACCTTTCAGCGGGGCATCAATAAAATCAGGCCCGGTTAATTTGAGCCGGGTGTCATTAGTTCCACCTTGACGGCCGGCAGCACCTGGTCAAGCTGTTCAATCACTTCGTCAGTTACATTCAGGGCCGCAGCATGTTCGACTACCAGACTCTTGTCGATAATCATATTGGCGCCGCGTTCCTTGATGATTTTCTGATAAATCGGTGTCAATGCGCTCTGCAGTTTGTTCTGCGCATTTACAAGAGCTACCTCAAGCTGACGGTTCTTTTCCTGGGCATCACGCTGCATATCAGCAACTTTGCCGCGGAACTCTACAACCTTCTGTTCATAGACTTCCTTGGGAACCAGTGAACGCTGGTTGGAGAGACTTTCTTCCTCTTTTTTCAGTTCGGTCTCTTTAGCCACAATTTCAGCCTGGAATTTCTGACGGATCACATCAAGCTGGCGGCGGATATCCTTGCCGGCGGCGGAGTCCATGGTAATTCTGCGGCCATCAATAACAGCGATTGATACCTTGGGAAGCGCTTGGGCGGTTGCCTCTTCAACTGAAGAGAGTGAGTTGATGCCCAGCACAATGGCGGCCATCATGGCAAATTTTGTAAAATGTCTCATTAAAACCTTGTTCCGATGTTAAATTGGAAAAATTCCGTTTTGTCGTAATCATCTTTAAGCAATGCCTTGGCAAAGTCAATCCTGAAGGGTCCAAAGGGCGACATCCAGGAGAAACCAACACCGACAGACAACCTTGGCGATACAGAATCTGCCACAATTGAATGAACATTGCCGGTCCGATCGTTTACAAGTGTGGGTACTTCGTCAATGTCCCAAAGGGCACCCATATCCACAAATGCACTGGCTTCGATACCCATTTCGCGGGCCCCTGCCCCCAGAGGCACAAACAGTTCCAGCGAACTGGTATAATAGAGGTTGCCGCCAAGGGCATCCAGAGTGAGGTTGTCACGTGGACCAATACCGCCCTGCTCGAAACCCCTGACCTTGGGATTACCCAGGAAAAAGCGGTCGGACAACCTTACATCCTCACTGATCCCGAACACATTACCTGCTTCGGCGGAAAGATTAAATATCCACTTTCCAAAAAGCGGATAATAATAATCATAGGACAGGCGCGATCTCAGGTAGGACACATTGCCACCCAAACCGGCGAAATCCTGGTTGAAGACAAGCCGCTGCCCGCGACTGGGATGCTGCCTGTTATTCAGTGAATCATAGGATACGCCATATCCAACAGAGGATGTCGTGAACTTACCGACGTTATTGTCCAGAAAGGGACTGCTTGAGACAAAGGTGGTTTCAACGTCATCCACACGGATTGTATAGCGTCCGCTCATCACAATATATTCTGTGACGGGGAAAGCTGTTCTCAGGCTGGTGCCATAAGTCGTCTGGCGGAAGTCACTTTCCACAAAATCAGTATCGCGCAGGAACAGGTCAACTCCGGCAACAACTGCCTTGTCCAGAAAATAGGGTTCTGTGAAGCTGACATCCACTTCCTTACGGTAGGATGAAATCCTGGCACCCAGGCGCAGGTTCTGGCCCTTGCCCATAAAGTTGCGTTCACCGATACTGAAGTCAAACAGGAAACTCTCGCTGCTTGAGAAGCCGGCACCGACAGAAAGCTCGCCGGTTGCCTGTTCTTCAACCGTCACATCCAGAACTGTCTGGTCCTCGGCGGAGCCTTCAAGCTGCTCGATGGTCGCCTCGGCAAAATACCCAAGGCTCTTGATCCGCACTTCGGAACGTTTCACTTTCGAGGAGTTATAGGCATCGCCCTCGACAATTCTCATTTCACGACGGATAACCTTGTCGTGGGTGCGCACGTTACCATTGATGTTGATCCGTTCCACATAGACACGCGGCGCCTTGTTAACAACATAGGTAATGTCAACGGTGCGTTCTTCCCGGTTTCGGCGAATCCTCGGCCGAACATCCACAAAAGCATAGCCCTTGAGGCCGGCAATATCGGTCAGGAACTCAACAGTACGGTCGATCTGGGTAGAATCATAAATGGACCCGCTCTTGGTGACAACAAGTGGCTTCAAGTCCTCAGCCTTGATGTCGGGAATTTTACTTTCCACATCGATCTCGCCGAAGTTGTAAATTTCACCTTCCTCGACAGTGACATTGATGAAAAAATGTTCCTTGTCATGGGCAAGTTCGGCAACGGCAGAGGTAATGCGGAAATCCGCATATCCCTGTGAGCGGTAATAATCCCTGAGCAGCTGCTTGTCATAGGCAAGACGGTCCGGATCGTAGGTATCTTCAGACGTCAGAATTTTCCACCAGCGGCTTTCCTTGGTCGCCATGACATTACGCAGGGCATCATTGTTGAATTTCTTGTTGCCCATAAAATTGATCTTGCCAATTTTACTCTTCGGGCCTTCGCTGATCTCGAAAACCAGGTTCACACGGTTCTGGTCCAGCTGAATAACTTTTGGTTCAATTGTCGCGGCAAACCGCCCGGCACGGCGATAGACTTCAAGAAGACGCTGAACATCAGCCCGCACCTTTGCACGGGAAAACACGATTCGCGGACGCAGGGTGATCTCTTCATAGAGCTTATCGTCTTTTTTGGATTTATTCCCTTCAAACACAATCCGGTTAAGGATCGGGTTTTCCACAATATTCACTACAAGCTTGTCGCCGGAGCGGCCGATCTTTACATCGGAAAACAACCCGGTGTTAAACAGGCGCTTGAGGGACGCGTCCACCTTCTCTTCGGAATAATCATCCCCTTCGTTGACAATCATGTAGGACTTGATTGTCTCGGCCTCAATGCGCTGGTTGCCGGTTACGATGATCTCCGAAATTGCCAGTTGATTACCATATACACCCTCCTGGGCATGGGAGACGGAGCTCGCCAGCATGGGAACAACGCAGAATAAATAAAATAAAGTTGAAACTTTAAATAAGCGATTTAACACCAGTACATTTTCCTGTTTATTATATTATCCAGGCCAGTTAGCCTGCCAACCCCATTAAGTCGTTCATTGTCGCGAATATCATTAACCCAAGAATGATCACTAATCCAATACGAAATCCAAATTCCTGCGTTCTTTCGCTTAATTTTCGGCCCAAAGCAGCTTCAAACCCGTAAAATAGCAAATGCCCGCCATCCAGCATCGGGATCGGCAGGAGATTGATAATACCCAAATTAATCGAAATCATGGCAATGATATTAATATAGGAAAGAATCCCTTCTTCCACCGAGATACTGACGATCTGGGCGATTTTAATTGGTCCGCCCAGTTCCTTGGTCGACCTGTCGCCGCTGATAATCTGCCACAATCCAAGGAAGGACCTTTCGACAATATCCCTGGTTTCAGCCATCGCCGCCCAGATTGACTCGAAAATGCCAAGATCCTTGATCTCAATATCAAATGCCCGGGTAATCCCGATAATCGGCGCAGTTCTTTCCTCACCGTTATCTATAAAGGTCTGCATGTGCGGGGTTACCTCGAACGTCATTTCGAGGCCGTCGCGTATGACACCAATAACGACCTGGCGGCCATCATTGTCCCTGATGGTATCTTGGAGAAACCGATAACTTGTAATCACCTGACCGTTGATGGTTTCAAGTCTGTCACCCGCCAACAATCCGGCCTTTTCGGCCGGGCTGTCCTCGGAAACGCCACCGATCAGGATATTGTGGCTCAGACCCAGTTGAGGAAGCTTGATTGGATCGCCAAACATATCCTTGGCGTCGACAAATTGCGGAGTTACGAATAGCGTCATGGGAACGCCGTTCCGCAGAAGTTCCACTTCGATTTCCGTGCCCACATTCATGACTTCATTGAGCATAATGTCGCGAAAACTGGAAACCTCTCTGCCGTCCATGGAAAGAATTTCGTCTCCAACCTGAAATCCGGCCTTTTCCGCTGGACTGTCCTGCACCACCTTGTCCACGACCGGCGGCACATAGGGTTGTCCCAGGAATGCGAAAAAGGATGCCAGAATCAGCACAGCAAACACTATATTTACAAACGGACCGGCAAACACGATAGCGGCCCGCTGATATAGCGGTTTATAATGGAAGGCGACGCTTTTTTCCTCGGGCGTCATATCCTGCAGGGAGTCGTCGGGCGTACTTGCCGCTCCGGCATCGCCAAAAAATTTTACATAGCCGCCAAGCGGAATATAACTGATTTTCCAACGGGTGCCGTTTTTGTCAGTCCTGCCCCAGATTTCGCGACCAAAGCCGATCGAAAATACATCCACTTTCACGCCGCAAAGGCGGGCGACAAAATAATGTCCCCATTCATGGACAAACACCAACAGCGACAAAGCAATAACGAAGGCAATGCCATAATAAAGAAAAGAAAATAGAGCTTCCATATTCCGTCTTCTAGTTTCCTATGAACCCTGCTGATATTCTGCGCGCTTCCTGATTAATCTCAAGCACCGTCTGCAGACATTTCAGCTCTACCGAGCCCATAACTTCAAGCGTCTTTTCAACAATCCCGGATATATCCAGGAACCCTATTTTCCCCTCCAGAAATGCATGAACAGCAATTTCATTGGCAGCGTTGAGGATAGTAGGCGCACTTCCACCGGTTTGCAATGCTTCTCTTGCAAGTTTCAGGGCCGGAAACCTTGCCATGTCAGGTTCAAAGAAATCCAGACGGCCCAAATGCGCGAGATCGAGCTGCTTTGCCGGCGTGCCGATGCGCTCAGGCCAGGCCAGAGTATAGGAGATTGGTGTCCGCATGTCCGGAGATCCCAGTTGCGCGAGAACCGACCCGTCCACATAAGAAACCATACTGTGAATAACAGATTGCGGATGGACAATAATTTCAATCTTATCTTTCGACACGGGAAAAAGATGATACGCCTCGATCAGCTCCAGGCCCTTGTTCATCATGGTCGCGGAATCGACCGAAATTTTGGCGCCCATGTCCCAGTTTGGATGGGTTACAGCCTGCTTGGGTGTCACCCCGGCCATCTGCTCCAGACTCATCTGGTAAAATGGGCCGCCGGAGGCCGTCAGGGTGACATGGGAAATTTTCTCTGGCTGCTCAAAATCAAATACCTGGAAAATAGCGTTATGCTCTGAATCCACTGGCAGCAAAGTTGCATTATGCTCGATAACTTCCTTCATCACCAGATCGCCGGCACAAACCAGGCATTCCTTGTTGGCAAGGGCGACGATTGCCCCCCGCCGGATCGCGCTCAGCGTCGGCTCAAGACCGGCTGCCCCGACGATCGATGCCATAACCCAGTCCGCCGGCAGTGAGGCCGCCTCGATCAGCGCCTCCGGCCCTGCCCCGACCTGAATATTGGTGCCGGAAAGCGCCTCTTTCAGTTGGTGATAACACTCAGTATCCGCAACAACGGCCATTCGGGCATTAAAACGGATCGCCTGTTCGGCCAGGTCCTTGAAATTTCTGTTGGCTGTCAGGGCTATGACTCTAAACTGATCAGGATATCTTTGCACCAGATCAAGAGTATTACACCCGACTGATCCGGTCGACCCCAGCACAGATACCGTTCTTATTTTTTTATTGTCCGGCTGAAGCGATGCTTCCATAAATATTCTCCTTAAGCCCCGAAAAACAGAAACAGGGCGACCACCGGCATCACGAATAAAATACCATCAACACGGTCCATGATTCCGCCATGACCGGGGATAATAGCACCGGAGTCTTTGACATTGAACTTTCTTTTCAGGGCAGATTCCGCCAAGTCACCAATCTGGCTCCAGATGGCAAGAAGCACCGCAACCGCGGCATACTGGAACAACGGCGCAAAACCGAAATATTCGGCCGACATGGTGCCGGTAACCAGGGCCAGCAAGGCTCCGCCGATCAGCCCGGCCCAGGTTTTATTGGGACTGATCCGGGGAGACATTTTAGGGCCGCCGATTCTCCTACCGGCAAAATAGGCGCCCGTATCCATTGACCAGGTAGTAATCATCGACCAGAGAATAATATAGGCGCCGCCGGGAATAAATTCCCGCAGCCAGATCAAAGACAAGGCTGGCAACAGCGCATATAAAGCGCCGGCAAACGCAAGCTTATATCCGTTTCCGGTTCCGAGGGAAACTGCGAGAACTGCAGCAAGGTAAATGGCGACATAAACAAATGAGAATTCGTGATAAAGATTCAGAACCACCCCAAGCGCCAGAAGACCGGCCGCCTGCACAACAAAAAGCGGGGAAAGCCACTTGCCGGTGGTAATCATATTCCATTCCTGTAGAACCAGTATGGACAGCAATATGACCACGCCGACATAAGGCCATCCGCCGAAAAGGATAAGGGCAACAGCTGCCGGCAACATGACCAGGGCGGATAAAACTCTCAAAAACAGATTGTTCATTATATGAAAAGGCCCTGACTTTAGCTCAGTTGATCATCAGGGACGCGCCCCGTAACGCCTTTCGCGTTTATGGTATTCGCAGATTGCCTCGGCAATGCTCTCTTCTGTAAAATCCGGCCAGAGCGTTTCCACAAAAATGAATTCTGAATAGGCGGCCTGCCACAAGAGAAAATTGCTCAGACGCTGCTCGCCACTGGTCCGTATAATAACGTCAGGGTCTGGAATATCCGGCAAATAGAGGTGTTTGGCAAACATGCCTTCGTCGATATCATCGGGAGAAAGCGAGCCTTCCGCGACCTGGCGGGCCAGCTCCCGGGCAGCCATGACGATTTCTGACTGGGCACCGTAATTGAGCGCCAAAATCAGCTGAAGCCCCGTGTTGGCGCCTGTTTTCTTTTCCGCATTTTCGATCAGTTCATTAATTGCGGGGCTCAGGCGTTCCCGACCGCCAATAAAGCGAAGCCGCACATTCTGCTTATTCAGCTGATCAATCTCATTATTCAGATAATGCTTCAACAGCCCCATGAGATCCTTGACCTCATCTTCCGGCCGTTTCCAGTTCTCTGAGGAGAATGCATAGAGGGTCAGATATTTGACCCCGATCCGGGAACATTCCTTTACACACTTTCGGACGACTTCAGCCCCCTTGCGGTGTCCGGCGACTTTTGGCAGCAGGCGTTTTTTGGCCCAGCGTCCGTTACCGTCCATAATTATGGCGATGTGGGACGGAGGGGTCGGCATCCCGCCAAATTCAGTAATTGTTTCTGCCTCTTCAGCCACCAGCATAAGGAAATCCCTAATCAGACCTGCATGATTTCTTTTTCTTTTGCCGCCGTCAGTTCATCGATTTCAGCAACTTTGCTATCGGTCAGTTTCTGTATCCGCTCACCAAAACTCTTTTGCTCATCCTGACTAATTTCGCCGTCTTTTTCCAGCTTCTTGATACTATCCATGCCGTCACGACGCACATTTCTCACGGCAATCTTCGCCTGTTCCGCATATTTACCGGCAACCTTGGACAATTCCTGGCGTCGTTCCTCGTTCAGTTCCGGTATCGGAATACGCAGATTCTGGCCATCAACGATCGGATTTAGACCCAGCCCTGCATTGCGAATAGCTTTCTCCGTCGCGCCTACCAGGGTCTTGTCCCATACCTGCACACTGATCATGCGGGATTCCGGCGTGGCGACCGTACCAACCTGGTTAAGCGGCAAAGTTGAACCATAGGCATCCACAACAATGGGGTCCAGAAGATTTACGGACGCCCTGCCCGTTCTGAGTCCGGAAAATTCAGTCTTCAGGTTATCGATAGCGCCGTTCATGCGCCGCTTCAAATCATCAATGTTAAATTCAGACGACATCTTGCCTCACTCCTGACGTATAATTGTAAATTGTCCCTCGCCCTTCAATACACGGGCAAATTCACCAGGTTCATGAATAGAAAACACAAGTATGGGGATATTATTTTCGCGCGCAAGTGCAATTGCAGAGGTATCCATGACCTGTAGATTGCGTGTTAGAACATCCTGATAGGTAAGGGAATCATATTTTTCCGCGGTCGGATCAATTTTGGGATCTGCTGTATAAACACCGTTGACCTGGGTTCCCTTGAGCAACGCATTACAGTTCATCTCCGCCGCCCTGAGGGCCGCGGCGGTATCCGTTGTGAAAAATGGATTTCCGGTACCGGCGGCAAAAACCACAACCCGGCCCTTTTCCATATGCCGCATGGCACGCCGACGGATATAGGGTTCACAAACAGAAGATATTGGAAAGGCCGATAACACCCGGGTATCAACACCTATCTTTTCCAGGGCATTCTGAATGGCCAGTGAATTCATGACTGTCGCCAGCATGCCCATATGATCGGCGGAGGTTCTGTCAAAGCCACTGGCGACACCGGACATTCCCCGGAAAATATTTCCTGCGCCAACAACCAGGCATACTTCCACCCCGAGTTCGGTAACGGCTTTTACTTCTTCCGCTATGCGTTTCACCGTCTGGGGATCTATGCCATATTCCTGTGATCCCATAAGTGCTTCACCAGACAGTTTCAGAAGTACTCTTTTATATTGGGGATCTTCGGACATTTTGCAGACACCTGTAGAAGTTTTTTCAAAATTATATGCACGTTTCTATTTTCGCACATCTTGCATCACGGACACTGATAAGTCCATGAAGAATATACAAAACGGGCCCATTTGCCCGTCCCACAACATAGTGAGCGGCAAATGGGCCCGAAATATGACTTGAATTAATTGCCGGCGGCTGTCGCAGCAACCTCAGCAGCAAAATCTTCTTCTGCCTTCTCGATACCTTCACCGAGAGCAAGACGAACAAATCCGACAAGTTTAATGTCCTTACCGGCAGATTTTGCAGCATTTTCGATGATTTTAGAAACCTTGGTTTCACCATCGATAACGAATGTCTGCTCCAGTAGTACGACTTCCTCGTAATATTTACGGATCCGGCCTTCGATCATCTTCTCGATGATATTGTCAGGTTTACCTGATTCACGGGCCTGCTCGATCAATACATTGCGCTCACGCTCAAGCAGTTCGGGATCAAGATCCTCAACTGACAGGGAAGCCGGTGCTGTTGCGGCTACATGCATGGCAATCTGCTTGCCAAGAGTGTTGAGCGTAGCTTCATCAGCTTCAGATTCCAGGGCCACCAGTACGGCAATTTTGCCCATACCATCGACCACAGCGCTGTGGATATATGAGGCAACAATACCCTTGTTAACGCTCAGTCCGACGGAGCGGCGGAAATTCATATTCTCGCCGATTGTTCCGATAGCTTCCTTGATTTCCTCGCCAACGGTACGACCAGTTCCAGGGTACGCGGCGTTCAGAGTTGCATCAAAGTCACCTTTGTTAGCCAGTGCAACGCCTGCAATATTTTTCACCATAGCCTGAAACTGCTCGTTACGGGCAACGAAGTCGGTTTCGGAGTTGACCTCAACGGCAACGCCGGAGGTTCCGGAAGTAGCCACGGCCACCAGACCTTCAGCAGCAACGCGGCCAGCTTTTTTCTCGGCTTTGGCGATACCTTTTTGACGCAGCCAGTCTACAGAAGACTCCAGATCGCCATCATTTTCAGCCAGAGCTTTTTTACAATCCATCATGCCTGCGCCGGTTTTGTCGCGCAGTTCTTTCACCAATGCAGCAGTAATTTGAGCCATTTTCTTTCCTTGAAATTTTCGGAATAAAAATCAATGCCGATTCCCTCCACCCATAGCTGTCGGGAACCGGCAATTCCAATGAATTTTTTAAGAAGCTTTTTCTTCTTCCGCAGCTTCTACAGCTGCTTCCACGACAGGAGCAGCTACTTCTTCGGCAGCAGGCTCTTCAGCCGGTGCCTCTGCAGTCTCTTCTTCAGCAGCCAAAGCCGGCTCAACGGGGATTTCCTCTGCACCAAGGTCAACACCCTGCTGTGTCAGTTCCTGCTGGATACCTTCCAGAACAGAGTCAGCAAGCAGGTCGCAATAGAGCTGGATCGCACGAGTAGCGTCATCGTTCCCCGGAACTGGGAAATCCACACCTTCGGGATTACTGTTTGTATCGAGAATGCCAACAACAGGAATGCCGAGCTTTTTGGCTTCCTGAATGGCCAGTTCTTCCTTGTTCGTGTCAATCACAACAATAACATTGGGCAGGCCGCCCATGTCCTTGATGCCGCCAAGGGACCGTTCCAGTTTGTCCCGCTCACGGGTCAGCTGCAGAATTTCCTTTTTAGTCAGACCGGAATGTTCCTGGCTCAGGAGTTCTTCCAGGGTCTTGAGGCGTTTGATTGAGTTGGAAATTGTCTGCCAGTTGGTCAGCATGCCGCCGAGCCAGCGATGATTGACAAAATACTGACCGCAACGTTTGGCAGCGTCCGCAATCGGGCCTGAAGCCTGGCGTTTGGTACCGACAAACAGCACGCGACCGCCTGAAGCAGTAACGTCACGTACCTGCTCCATTGCACGATGCAGAAGCGGAACAGTGATTGACAGGTTGATGATATGAACTTTGTTGCGTACACCGAAGATATAATCGCCCATACGAGGGTTCCAACGGTGGGCCTGGTGGCCAAAATGTACACCAGCTTCCAAAAGCTGACGCATGGTAAAGCTAGGCAGTGCCATGTTAATTCTCCTTTTCCGGTTAATCCTCCGTGGGCATCGGTCTGTCAAGACACCGGAAAGTCGGCCTCAATATGTAGGAGGCAAACTAAAAACCCACGTGTGAAGTAGCCGCGTAGTACGACGTTTTTCAGGAAATGGCAAGGGTAAAATCACCAAATTCTGCGAAAAATACATAAAAATGAAAAAGGCGCCATCCGGAGTGAAGGCAGCCCTGAAAACAAAGCGTGAGCGGCTATTTATAATAACCGCTCACGTTTGTTCTTTTCTCAATCCGGCTTAGTTATAAAACCGGAGGAGTATGATCTAAGCCTCAGGCTTTGCGGCGACGCAGGCCGGCGAAGACCAGACCCAGGCCGAGCAGACCAAGCATTGCAGGCTCGGAAACTTCTTCGGCTGTGATGAACACTGAAGTGAAGAGTGTTGTGAAAGCATCTTCTTCGGTCAGGAAGCCCTGACAACCAGGCTCAGCACCGGCAGCGATACAAGCATCGTTGTCCAGGAATGTATCCAGGCCAAGATCCAGAGTAACGGTGTATTTGTAACCGTCTTCAATGAAGCTGAAGGCCAGGTTACCAGGATTGGTCAGAACAAAGATGTCATCGCAGACGCTTACGGCAGCATCAACACATGTATCTTCAACGTTCGGTGTTTCCTGGAACTCGATGAACAGCGGGAATACAACCGGGCCGAGTGCGAAACCGGCAGGAGTAACAGCTGTCAGGTTGATGGAGTCAACGATTGTTACGGTTGACAGTGAAGTACCGCCTGAGATCACATTGTTTACGTGTGTCAGGGTTGCAGCCATTTCTGCGCCGCCATTTGTCATGATACCGTTTACTTCAGTATGACCGTTTGCGTTGGCAGCCGGTGTTGTACCGTCGTAACCAGACTGATCACCAATCACCAAGTGGCTCTGACGTCCGTCTTCACCGCCCCATGAAATATAATCGCCATTGTTAACAATGATGGCACCCGGATCGCCGGTTTCGTCAGCGAAGAATGCATCTGCTGTAAGGTTCCATTCTGTGATCATGGTTGCTGCGTTGGCAGAGCCCATAAGCACAACACTTGCTACTGCGCCAGTGATAAGGGAAATTATTTTATTGCTTCTCACAATAACCTCCTGTGATGTTCGTATGAGTGCAGCTCATTGGCAACCATACATCGAAAATTAAAAATCTATATTTACTCAACTATTCGTTCCACGACCCAGGCCGCTTTATCCGATAACGGTTTCATTATAAGCAAGTAGCGTGCCAATTTTAATTCTTCAATAATTTCAATACCTTAACTTTTTCACCAAATAACCACCCCTCAATTGTGTAAAGAATATCGACACCAATTTCAGGCATTTTTCGCTAAAAGTCTCTTGAAAATCATAATTTATGTTTATTTTTAACGACTTAGGTCTTTATGTCGCTATTATTCCGATATTCTTAACTGTAAAAAATACCGACAGTCCCCCAAAAATCCTGGCAATTGCCGGGCAGACAAATCTATTGCTAAGTATTTATAGTACCGGGATGAATATCTTTCTGATCCACACTTCCGTATCCTGCCTCTTCAGCGATAATACGGATTTCACCTTTCTCATTTTTTCTTATTTCCGGCAGAACAGTGATAATTTTCTGACCTGAGATATCGTCCAACAGTTCCCGGACTGTCCCATAACCGGAAATTTTTTTTAAATTCATCAAGGTAGGAAACATCAAGGTACCTTCGGCCTGGTCAATGACGTCCTGTGGCTGCGCCCAGATCAGATCAACGATTTCCTGTCCGTCGGCCTTGGCCACCTGACCTTTGGGGGCCTTACAGACAAAGAAACGGGTATCAAACCGTTTTGGCTGGACGATTGGTGTGATCCAGTGTGCAAAGGGCACGCAGGCTTCCAGATCCGGCTCAACCCCGGTCTCGCGAAGGAAGTCGAGCAGGCACATCCCCTCATAATGCACAAGGTCCCGGTATTTTTCGTCTATGGCCCGGCGCTGATCTTCGCTCAGCGGCTGCTGGTTCATTTTGCCAATAATGAGCCCTGTTTCCTCGAAAACCTCACGAATGGCTGTAAAACGAAATCCGCGGAACTGTTCCGGCAGCCTCTGCGCATCGGTGGCCGTCATTTCCAGTTCGGCCTTTTCATCCCGGGAATCAACCTTGCCGCCCGGAAATACATAGGCCCCGCCGCCAAATTTGATATTGCCGTGGCGCATGCCCATCAGGACCTCAAGGCCCTGCGCGCCATCGCGTACAAGAATAACAGTGGCGGAATCCGCTGGTTCAACAATTTTGACTGATTTTTCTGTCATATTTCCCGTGCCTCTATAATCCCCCTCATGGTGACGATGGCATTCCGGACCGAGGGTGAAATCACATATCCCTCCGGAAGTTCAATATCTACATCGAACTCATCGTCATCCGCGACCTTGATCTTGAAGGTGACCGTTCCTTTACCTCCCTTGTGCTGCTGGAGAATTTCCCTTACAGCGGACAGGGAGGTTTCATTCTCGACGAATATCTCCAGTCCCTTCGCAGTCCGGGCCGCCACCTGGTCAATGGCTTCAATACCCTGGGCTGTTAATCTGACGGCGCCTTCATCAGTTTTGCGCACTTCGGCGGTGATAATGACAGAATTTCCGGCCGTCAGCATATCCCGTTTGGCATTGAGGATTTCGGAAAAAAGGGTGACCTCATAGGCACCATGGGCATCCGAAAGCCCCAGGAAAGCGTATTTATTACCGCGTTGAGATCTCTTTTCCTTAAGATTCTGAATGGTTCCTGCCAGCTTGACGATACCGCCTTTACCAGTCGCCCTCGCTTCGATCTGGGCTGACGGCACCACTTTCTGGCGGGCCAGCACTTTGTCGTAGGCATCCAGCGGGTGAGCCGACAGATAAAAGCCGATGGCATCCCGTTCATAGTTCAACCGGTCAATCAGAGGCCAGTCGTTGACATCAGGTAACGCAATTTTCGGCTCATCAACCACGTCCCCGAACAGGCTGACCTGGTCGCTGTTCCGGGCCTGGGTTGCGGCACTGGCCTGTTTCATAAGCATTTCAACTGACTGGAACACCTGGGCCCGGTTGGAATTGATACTGTCAAAGGCCCCTGCCCGCGCCATATTCTCCAGCGCCCGCTTGTTTATATGATGGGTATCGATACGGGCGCAGAAGTCCTCCAGACTTTTAAACGGGCCGTTCTTTTCCCGTTCAGCCACCAGAGCTTCCATGGCCGATGATCCTACATTCTTGAGACCGGCCAAGGCATAGCGCACACCGCGCAACACTCCATCCCCTTTGGCTCCACCGGTATTTTCTTCGTCTTTTTCGCCTTCCACCACTTCGACAGAAAATTCCACATGGGATTTATTAATGTCCGGCGACAGAATCGGTATATGCAGACTTTTCAGCTCTTCCTTGAAAATCTGCAGCTTGTCCGTGTTATTCAGGTCCAGCGACATGATCGCTGCCATGAACTCGACCGGGAAGTTGGCCTTGAGATAAGCGGTATGATACGCCACCAGGGCATAAGCGGCCGCATGGGATTTGTTAAAGCCGTAGCCGGCAAATTTCGCCACAAGATCAAAAATATGGGCTGCCTGTTTGGGATCAACGCCCTTTTTGTCGGCCCCTTCCTGGAACCGTTCCCGCTGTTTGTCCATTTCCGCGGCAATCTTCTTGCCCATGGCGCGACGCAGCAGGTCGGCTTCACCCAGGGAATAATCAGCCAGGATCTGGGCGATCTGCATCACCTGTTCCTGGTAAATGATCACACCATAGGTTTCCTTCAGCACATCAACCAGCAGTGGATGCAGGTAATCCGGCTCTTCCTCGCCGTGTTTACAGGCAATATATTTGGGAATATTGTCCATGGGACCGGGGCGATAAAGCGCCACCACAGCGATGATATCCTCGAAAAGGTCAGGTTTCATCTGCAGCAGCACATTCTGCATGCCGCTACTTTCCAGCTGGAACACGCCGACTGTTTTGCCTCGCCCCATGAGTTCAAAGGACGGCCTGTCATCAAGCGGCACCTTGGACAGGTCAATATCAATGCCCCGCGGAGCGATATTTTCCACGGCCTTGGCCAGAACAGTCAGGGTTTTCAGGCCGAGAAAGTCAAATTTGACCAGCCCCGCCTGTTCCACAAATTTCATATTGAACTGGGTGACCGGCATGTCCGACTTCGGGTCGCGATAGAGCGGGACCAGTTTCTGCAAAGGCCGGTCGCCGATCACAACGCCGGCAGCATGGGTGGAGGCATGGCGGAAAAGCCCCTCCAGCTGCAGGGCCATGTCAATCAGCCGGGCTGTGGTCGGATCGTTTTTTCGTTCCGCCCGAAGCCGCTCCTCCGTCTCCAGAGCCTCGGACAAGGTCACGGGATTTGCCGGATTGCTGGGAATCATTTTTGACAGCCGGTCCACCTGCCCGTATGGCATCTGCAAGACACGGCCAACATCGCGCACCACAGCGCGGGCTTGCAGTTTACCGAACGTAATAATCTGTGCCACCTGGTCGTGCCCGTATTTATCCTGCACATAACGGATCACCTGATCACGCTTGTCCTGGCAGAAATCAATATCAAAGTCCGGCATCGACACACGTTCCGGGTTGAGAAACCTCTCGAACAGCAGGCTGAACCGCAGGGGATCAAGGTCGGTGATCAGCAGCGCCCAGGCCACAACGGAACCGGCGCCCGATCCTCGCCCCGGACCGACGGGGATATTATGATCCTTGGACCATTGAATAAAGTCGGACACGATCAGGAAATAGCCGGGAAAATCCATGCGAATAATGATATCCAGCTCGTACTGAAGCCGGTCGAAATAGGGTTTTGCCTTTTCCGCACGCTCCTCGTCGGTTTCCTCGCCGGTAAATACATGGGCCTCAAGACGTCCTTCAAGCCCTTTGCGGGCAAACTGTCGCAGGGTTTCCGCCTCTGATGTTTCCTCATCAACCGTGAATTTCGGCAGAATAGGATCTATGGTCGGCACCCGAAAGGCACAACGTCGCGCAATCACAACGGTATTGGCAACGGCTTCCGGCAGATCTTCAAACAGTTTGGCCATTTCCGCGGGCGACTTGAAATAATGCTCCGGGGTCATCTTGCGACGGTCGTCCTGCTCCACATAGGCCCCGTCGGCAATACACAGCAAGGCGTCATGCGCGGCATACATATCGCGGACAGGAAAGTGCACATCATTGGTCGCGGCCAGCGGAATGTCATAATCATAGGCCAGATCAAGCAGGCGTTCTTCGCACAGCTCTTCCTCACTCATGCCATGCCGCATCAGTTCCATATAAAGCCGGTCAGGAAACAAGTTGATCAGTCTGCGAGTGACTTCTTCTGCTTTTTCAAGGTCGTCCTCCAGAAGATACTTGCCGATCGGCCCTTTCGCTCCCCCGGACAGACAGATCAGGCCCTCGGTTTTGCCAACCAGCTGGCTCAGACCAACCTGCGGCATCTCGTGAGCTTCGGAATCCAGATGGGCCTGACTGACAATTTCCATCAGGTTGTGATATCCCTCTTCAGTTTGAGCCAACAGCACAACTGAGCCGGGATCGGGCCTTTTTGTCATGGCCGGCACATCTTCCGGCCCGTGGGTCACAGACAGACAACAGCCGATAATGGGCTGAATTCCATAATCCGGAAGCACAAGGGAGGCTTCCAGCATACCAAACATATTATTGGTGTCAGTGATGGCCACAGCCGGCATCTGATGCTGGGCACAGAGTTTTGGCAGAGCCTTTACGTGAATTGCGCCTTCGGAAAGCGAATAGGCAGAATGCAATCTCAGATGAATAAAGCTGTTGTTTTCCATTCCTGCCCGATAGAAAAAATTATTGAAAGAACCCGTTGATGCCGGTCATGGGAGCGGCCCCACAAAGATACTGTTCGCTATGGGAGCTGTAAAGACTGAATAGCTGATCCGCACCTCTGAACTAGCTATTGTGCAGTGTTCCGTCCCTCAAGGTGACACAACGACCGGTTCTCTTGGAGAATTCCTTGTTGTGGGTGGCAAGCAAAGCCGCCGTTCCCTCTTCAAGGGCAAGGTCCAGCAGAATTTGCAGAACCTCGCCACCGGTCGCCTCGTCCAGGTTGCCGGTCGGTTCGTCAGCAAGCAGAAGCTTTGGCCTGTTGGCCAGGGCCCGGGCGATGGCCACCCGCTGCTGTTCCCCGCCGGAAAGCTGCGACGGACGGTGTGTCAGACGTTCCGTAAGGCCCATCTTGCCAAGCAGTTCCGACGCCCGGTCGCGGGCTTTTTTAGTGCCGACACCGGCGATCAGTTGCGGCATCACCACATTTTCCAGGGCTGTGAATTCCGGCAGAAGATGATGGAACTGATAGACAAAACCGATTTCATGGCGGCGAATCCGGGTCCGGCGAATATCGGACAGGCCATTGCAGGATTGCCCGTCGATGATGACTTCGCCCTTGTCCGCTTTTTCCAGAAGGCCGGTGATATGCAGCAACGTGGATTTACCGGCGCCGGACGCCCCGACCAGGGAAACGGTTTCACCTGGGTTAATTTCCAGATTTATTCCTCTCAGGATATGGAGGTCCTCCCCCCCCTGAAAGAAATGCCGATGAATATCTTTAAGCTGCAGAATAGGAGTTTTATTCATAACGCAGTGCCTCCACCGGATCGGTCTTTGCCGCCCGCCAGGCCGGATAGAGGGTCGCCAGAAACGTCAGGGTCAAGGCTACAATCGTCACTGCAATCACTTCGCCCGGATTAATAATGGCCGGTATCTCGGATATGAAACGGATCTCTGCATTCCAGACCTCGGCTCCGGTGGTCGCTTCTATAAAGTCGGAAATCGCCTGCAGGTTTTTGGCAATAAAAATACCGGCAAGCACCCCGAGTAATGTACCAAAAATACCGATGATGGATCCGGCGATGAAAAAGACCTTGAGAATTGACGATCGCGACGCCCCCATAGTCCTGAGAATGGCGATATCCTTGTTCTTGCTGCGTACCAGCATGATCATGGTGGATATGACATTGAAAACCGCGACCAGAATAATCAGGGTCAGAATGATGAACATCACATTACGCTCGATCTGCAAGGCGTTAAAGAAGCTGCGGTTGAGCACCCGCCAGTCAATCAGGCGCCCGAGATGGCCGGTTGCTTTCAGGCGCTGGTCCACGTAGGGATAGGTTTCGTTTATCAGGTCGGGATGCGTCAGGGTGATTTCCAGATACTGAACCGTATCGCCGTATTTGAAATATTTCTGGGCCTGGTCCAGCGGCATGAAGAAATAGCCGGAATCATAATTATATTCGCCCACTTCGAAAATAGCCTTGATCACATAACTGGACAGCCGCGGCACCGTCCCGAAAGGTGTGACCCGGCCCTTTGGCGTGATCAGGGTGACAAGGCTCCCGATTTTCAAACCATAATTTTCAGCGAGCCGGACGCCGACAGCCAGATCATGTTCGCCGGTGCCGAAATCATCCAGACTGCCTTCGACAATATTATCGGCGATCAGGGGACGTTCTTTCAGGTCTTCCGGACGCATGCCGCGCACGATGGCGCCGGTGGCATAATCGCCAAAGGAGGCCATTACCTGACCCTCAATAATCGGATCAACATGCACCACATTCTGGACCGAGGAGAGAAGCCTTACCGATTCATCATAGTCGGCGACCTTGCCGCCGACCGGCTGATAGAGAAGATGTCCTTTGAAACCAATGACCTTACCGAGGAGTTCCTCGCGAAAGCCCCCCATCACTGACATGGTGATGATTAGCGCGGCAACACCAAGGAAAATACCAACCAGGGAGAAAATGGCGATGACGGAAATAAATCCCTCATGCCCCTTAAGCCTGAGATATCTGAAGGCCAGCACCCATTCAAAGGACTGAAACATATTTCCCCCTATGCCGTCAGGCGGTTCAGAAGCTCTTCTTCGCTCAGCTCTTCACGTTCGCCCGTCCGCCGGTTTTTAAATTCGATGACACCTTTTTCCAGCCCTTTGGGACCGATCACCGCCTGCCAGGGCAATCCGATCAGGTCCATATTGGCGAACTTGACCCCGCCGCCGGCATCCCGGTCATCATAAAGAACGTCTATCCCGGCATTGAGCATTTTTTGGTACAGAGCCTCACTGGCCGCTGTGCAGGCTTCGTCCTTGCCGCGCAGGTTTATCAGGCCTACTTTGTAAGGCGCCACGGCTTCCGGCCAGATGATCCCGTTGTCATCATGGTTGGCCTCGATCAAAGCGCCTACCAGACGGGAGACACCGATACCGTAGGACCCCATTTCAACATTGACCATTTTCCCGTCAGGGCCTGTTACCTGGGCATTCATGGCTTCGGAATATTTGGTTCCGAAATAGAAAATATGCCCGACCTCGACCCCCTTGGCGGTGCGCAGATCAGATTCCGCGACGGGACAGCTTGCAGGATCATGCTTTTCCTCCTCCATGGCGTATATGCCCTGGAGACTGGAAATGGTTTCCGCATCAATCTCACCGGTCAGTTTGTGCAGTTCAAAACTTTCAATGGCCTTGTCGTAATAAAGCGTGCTTTCACCGGTTTCCGCCAGTATCTGGAATTCGTGGCTGAGGTCACCGCCAATGGCGCCGGTATCCGCCTTCACCGGAATGGCCACCAGACCAAGACGGGCAAATGTACGCAGATACGCCACATACATCCTGTTATAGGATTCCCGGGCGCTTTCTTCATCCAGATCGAAACTGTAGGTATCCTTCATCAGGAATTCCCGGCCACGCATCACCCCGAACCTGGGCCGGATTTCGTCCCTGAACTTCCACTGGATGTGATAAAGCATCTTCGGCACATCCTTGTAGCTTTTCAGATTGTTGCGAAACAGGTCTGTAATCATTTCCTCGTTGGTGGGACCGTAAAGCATTTCACGGTCGTGCCGGTCGACAATGCGCAGCATTTCCTTGCCGTAGGCATCATATCTGCCGCTTTCCTGCCAGAGGTCCGCAGACTGAATGGTCGGCATCAGAAGTTCCTGTGCCCCTGCCCGGTTCTGTTCCTCACGAACGATATTTTCGATATTGCGTAAAACCTTCAGTCCAAGCGGCAACCAGATATAAATACCGGCGCTTGTCTGGCGTATCATGCCTGCCCGCAACATCAGGCGATGGGATATCACCTGGGCTTCACTGGGGTTTTCTTTCAGCGTGGGAAGAAAATATGTAGAAAGGCGCATTTCAGTACCTTGTTTTCGTTATGATTTGTTATTTCAGGATGTGTATTACTAGTTCTTAACAGGCTTTCAGACTTGTGCAATTATCTTTTCTGTTCCGGGACCAGTTTTTCTGACTTTATTTTCCGGCAAATATAGAGAAGTTCTCTGTTTTTCTCCGGCCCAAGCGGTTTGCCGTTAAGATATGCAACCCCTTCCCTGATTTCCACATACCCAAGGATCATGTCCTGGCTCAGGCCGGGATAATCCTGCGGTATTTTGCTACCGGTCAGTTCAGACAGATCCTGTACCAGATAGAATAATATGGACGGACTGCCGATTTCCACCTGTGAACCTTCTATATCCGCCGGCGCCACCTTGTTTCCCCGAACATCCTTGCCCGGTTTATATTCCACATCAGTATCCGGTACATGCACAACAAGTTGCCTGCAGATGTTGTGATCGACAACTATGATCTGGTTGTCTGCATATGCCATGTTAACCATAAAAAGAGCAAAAAACAGCGTGGCAGAAAAAGCACAATTCATGACGTCACCTCTCTATCTATCTATATTTTATACCATTTCTGTCAAACAACCGTATGTTGCTTTTTTGCCACAAATATAGAAAAATTTTTAATATGTTAAAGTTTTGTGATGACAAGAGAGGGAGACTGATCTAACTTCTTTTCAAACGGGAGGCCCAAGTTTGGGGAGGAAAAAAACCTACACCAAATAAAAAAAATACGGGCATATAAAAAAGAAGAAAAACGTATAAAAAAAAGACACGGCAAGGCCTTCATGGCCTTGCTTTTTTTTTGCCTTATAATAAATTTGTGGTCAGCCAAGCGAAATCAGCTTGAATTCAATGATTGCCCAGAAACAGAGCCAGACCACAAAGGTAATTCCCGTAGTGATCAGCATTTTTTTGCCGATATTCGGTTTAACCGGTGCCGCCATCTCGATGCCATCTTCTCCTTCCTCACCACTCTCATGATGATTTCGGACGCCAAACGGCAGAACCATGAAAAGGATCAGCCACCAGGCAACGGAAAAGACGACGATATGTTCAACAATACCCATTTAAAATCCTATACCTGCTCAATTTCAACGAGGGTGCCGCAAAAATCCTTGGGATGCAAAAACAGCACCGGTTTTCCATGTGCACCGATTTTCGGATTGCCGTCACCGATAATCCGCAGTCCGGCTTCCTTCAGCTTGGCGGCTGCGGCGTGAATATCGTCCACCTCATAACAGACATGATGCATGCCGCCGGACGGATTTTTGGCCAGAAAACCTGCGATGGGTGAATTGTCCCCCAACGGGTGAAGCAGCTCGATCTTGGTGTTGGGCAATTCGATAAAAACCGTGGTTACCCCGTGATCCGGTTGATCTACCGCTTCGGAAACCTTGGCGCCCAGAGTATCCCGGTAAAGGGCTGCGGCTGCTTCCAGGTCCGGTACGGCGATGGCAACATGGTTCAGTCTTCCAATCATTCTCTTCTCCAACTCGTTACCCGTTCGGGCGCAAAATATTGACTATAGTGACCGGCCCGGTTTCGCGGTTGCCGAATGCCTTGCAGGACCGCCGAGCCACAATTCTGACTTCCTCTTTGAGGGAATTATCATCTCTCAGGACCCTGTTGGGCAGCCGATCATACCGGTCAAGAATATGTTTTGTTATATAAGGGGTAATCCCCCGTTCGTCATCATCTACAATACCCATCAGGGTGATTTCCGGTGGACAGGCCAGGTCAAAGTCCGGTTTCAGGACCAATGTCACGACCAGACCGCCATTGTACATAATACGACGCCGGCTGGTGATGGCCTCATCCTCGGCGGAAACCAGGAACTGGCCGTCAAGCGCAAGATATCCATGTTCAACCTCATCAATCAGTTCCGGCCCTTCCGGCGCGAGCCTGATCCGGTGCCCGTTTCGGGGAACGATAACTTTTTCAATACCGTGATTGCGGCCGAGTTCCGCCTGATGGGTCATATGGCGCAGCTCGCCGTGGACGGGGACCAGGATATCCGGCTTCATCCAGTTATACATCTGGATCAGTTCCTTCTGACCCGGATGCCCCGACACATGGACGAAAGCGTCCTTTTCAGTAATAACGTCGGCGCCTTTTTCGACCAGGTGATTATGCAGCCGGCCGAGGGTCATCTCATTCCCCGGAATGATCTTGGAAGAAAAAACCACCGTATCGCCCCGGGAGATGGAGATATTGCGGTTATTGTCCTGGGCAATCCGCATCATGGCGGCCCGGGCCTCTCCCTGACAGCCGGTACAGACAAACAGAACCTTGTTTGCGGGCAGATGACCGGCCTCATCTTCATCGATAACCGGCGGGAAATCCTTCAGGTACCCTGCCGCACGAGCCGCCGCCACATTGCGTTTGAGAGACTGACCGACCAGACACAGGTGACGTCCGCTGGCCTCGGCCACCCGGGCAAGGGTCTCAACCCGCACCACATTTGACGCAAAGGTCGTACAAAAGATCTTGCCCTCCTTGTCAGACAGCAGCTGGATCAAGCTATCCCGCACCGCCTTTTCCGACCCCGTCGGCTTGACATTGAAGACGTTTGTCGAGTCACATACAAGCGCCAGCACACCCTCGTCTCCGATCGCGCCCATCATCACTGAATCAACCGCCTCCCCGATCAGGGGGTCAGGATCCAGCTTCCAGTCGCCGGTATGGAACAGGGTCCCCAGCGGGGTTTTGATCCGAAGCGCGTTGGGCTCCAGTATGGAATGGGTGAGCGAAACATATTCCACATCAAACGGTCCCAAGGAGAACTGACCGCCCAGCGGTATTACCCTGAGATCGACCTGATCGATAAGCCCCTGCTCCTCAAGCTTGGCACGAAGCAAAATAGCGGTAAAAGGCGTCGCATATATGGGACATTTCAGATAGGGCCAGAGATGGACCACGGCCCCGACATGATCCTCATGGGCATGGGTAATCACCATACCGAGCAAACGGTCACGGCGTTCCTCGATGAAATTGATTTCAGGCATCAGAAGATCAATACCGGGATAGTAGATATCGGCAAAGGAAACGCCGCAATCCACCATGATCCAGTCCTGACGATCCTTTGGCCCGAACCCGAAAAGATTCAGGTTCATGCCGATTTCACCGGACCCGCCAAGCGGCAGAAAATGAAGTTCGTCTCTGTTCCTGTCGTCAGTCATTCCGGTTCCGGTCATATATTTCAAACAGCCCCCGGGTCGTCAGTTCCTGATCGACAATTTCGATAATGTCTGTGGAATCATTGAAAAGCGGTGCCAGACCGCCGGTCGCCATCACCTTCATCGGTTTCCCATATTCGGCCCGGATGCGTGCAACAAGCCCCTCGACAAGGCCAATATAACCCCAGAAGATACCTGACTGCATGGCCGAAACCGTCCCGCTGCCGATGACTTTTGCCGGTTTTTCCACGGCCACCCGCGGCAATTTTGCCGCCGCCATATGCAGGGCTTCCATGGACAGGTTCACACCCGGCGCGATCACGCCGCCATGATAATTGCCCTGTTCGTCAATAATATCAAAGGTCGTCGCCGTTCCGAAATCGATGATGATCATCGGTCCGCCGTAAAGCTTGTGGGCAGCAACGGCATTGACCAGGCGGTCGGCTCCGACTTCGCGGGGATTATCGAGATGAATACCGATCCCGAGATCTACATTTTCCTCCCCGACGACCATGGCCTCGCAACCAAAATAACGCCGGCACAGAAGCTGAAGCGGGAACAGGGCCTGGGGCACGACCGTCGCAATAATGGCGCCGCTCACGATGGACGGATCGAGATCCTCCAGATTCATCAGTTGGGTGAGCCAGACCATATATTCATCGGCCGTCCGGCTGGAAGAGCTTGAAATTCGCCATTTGTGCCGGAGTTCGTGACCGTCCTGCAAGGCAAAAACGATATTGGTATTTCCGGCATCTATTGCTAGCAACATCTGTCGTTCCTCGACTGTTCAGTTCCGGTTATCCGGCCGGTGCAAAAAAAACATCACCCGCGGCAATGATCCGCGTTCCATTCTCTGTTTCAACTTTTAACCCGCCAGTAACATCAAGGTCAATAAATCTTCCGTTTATTTCCTCGTTTGGCAGCCGCACGGTAATCGTCTGGCCCAGTCCCTTAGCCCGGGCCAGCCAGACTTTCCGGATATGAGCAAAGCCCTTGTTGCGCCACTCGCCCATCCAGTGATCCTGAGATTTTGCCAGAAGCTGCAGGACCTGTAACGGCTGCAGGGCCTGACCGCCCTGTTGTGCGATACTGGTCGCGGGATAGATCGTCTCGTCAGGGCAATTCTGAAGATTGATGCCGATGCCGATAATCACATAATCGGGATCCTGAAGCCCCTCGCCCGCCGTTTCCAGCAGAATACCACTTATCTTCCGGTCATCCACCAGAATATCATTCGGCCATTTGCAGGTGACGCGCAGGTCTGACCGCATCAGGTCCGCAACCACATCCCGTACAGCCAGGGCGGTAACAAAGGACAATTGGGAGGCCGTTTTCAGGTCACAGTCAGCCTTCCACAGCAGGGAACAAAAAAGATTGCCTTGTTCCGATACCCATTCCCGCCCCCGGCGGCCGCGACCGGCCGACTGACTATCAGCCTGAACCCAGATATGTTGCTGCGGTTTCTGCGCCGTCAGCCGCCTGGCTTCCTCGTTGGTGCTGTCCAGAACGTCAAAAGCCTGAAGGCCGAAACCTTCAGGCATCTGAATATGATTTGCGTTAGCCATGGGTCAGAAGAGCAAAGCCCTGGCAGCTTCCTGTGCGCTTTCCAGAACCGGCATGGATACCTGCGGCAGGATAAAGGCGACAATCAACACCGCCGCGACAACCGTGATCAGCTTCATTTCCCGCGATTTCTGTGGCAGGAAGGCCTCCACCGGTTTGTCAAAATACATGACCTTGACAATGCGCAGGTAATAGAAGGCGCCGACCACACTGGCCAGAACGCCGATCACCGCCAGCAGGTACAGATCAGCCTTGATCGCGGCGGCAAACACATAGAATTTGCCGAAGAAACCTGCAAGCGGCGGAATACCGGCAAGCGAGAACATGAAAATAGCCAGAGTGGCCGCCATCCCCGGACGGGTGCGGGCCAGGCCGGAAAGATCGTCTATTTCCTCAACAATGCCGTCCTTACGGCGCATGGACAGGATGATGCCGAAGGTGCCCACATTCATCACCAGATAAATGGTCATATATATGATCAGCCCGGAAATTCCCTGTTCTGTGCCGGCAGCAAGTCCGACCAGGGCAAACCCGATGTGCCCGATGGAGCTATAGGCCATCAGGCGCTTGATATTTGTCTGGGCAATGGCGGCAGCAGAGCCGAGGACCATTGAAGCGATGGCCATGAAGACCAGGATCTGGTGCCAGCTTCCGCTCATTTCCGCAAACGGAACGAACAGAACACGGGTCAACAGGGCCAGGGCCGCCACTTTGGGGGCCACGGCGAAGAAGGAGGTGATTGGTGTCGGCGCGCCTTCATAAACATCCGGCGTCCACATGTGGAACGGTACGGCGGAGATCTTGAAAGCCAGACCGGACAGGACAAACACCAGTCCGATGATGGCGCCGACAGAGGCACCATGTTCTCCACTGTGGGACAGTGCCTCGGCAATGGTGGTAAAGTTGGTGCTTCCGACAAAGCCGTAGACCATGGAGCTACCATACAGCAGGATACCTGAAGACAGGGCACCCAGGACAAAATACTTGAGGCCAGCTTCGGTCGCCCGCTCAGAATCACGGCGGACAGACGCCAGCACATAGAGGCTCAGAGACTGCAGTTCCAGCCCCATATACAGCGAAATCAGGTCATTGGCGGAAACCATGACCATCATGCCAAGGGTGGACAGGACCATCAACACAGGGATTTCAAAACGTTCCTCGTCCAGTTCCCGGAAATACTGCAGCGACATGACCACAGCAAGGGCAGAGGCAATCAGCACAAGTACTTTCATAAAGGTGGTGAAACCGTCGGCCACAAACATATTGGCAAAGGCCAGGGTTCGACCACCGGATTCACCGACTGTCACGACAAGGGCCGCAAGCATCAGCAGCACCGCCAGCCAGGAGACCAGGGACGTCGATTTGTTGCCGCGAAATACACCCAGCATCAGCAGGGCCATGGCACCAACGGCCAGCAGTATTTCAGGCAGAGCAGTTGTCAGATCAGGAAGCATAGTCGTTGTCATTTCCTTGTCCCCTTCCTATTGACCGTTTGCGGCAATGTTGAAGGCATTGATGGCGGCTTCATGGTTCTGGATCAGGTTATCCACGGACGCATGAATGAAATCGAGGAAAGTAATCGGATAAACCCCCATCCAGATGGTGAAGATCACCAACGGCGTGAATATCCAGATTTCCCTCTTGTTCATGTCCAGAAGTGCCTTGAGTTCTTCCTTGATCAGCTCCCCGAACACGACCCGGCGATAGAGCCACAACATGTAGGCGGCACCGAGGATCAGGCCGCTTGCGGCAAAGAAGGCCGCCCAGGTGCTGACCTTGAACAGGCCGGCCAGAACCAGGATTTCGCCGACAAAGTTGGCAGTACCCGGAAGCCCGACAGAGGCCATGGTAAAAAACATGAAGACCAGGGCATATTTGGGCATGTTATTGGCCAGACCGCCGTAACGGGAGATTTCACGGGTATGCATCCGGTCATAAATCACACCGACACAGAGGAACAGGGCGCTGGAGACAAAACCGTGCGCCAGCATTACAATAATCGCCCCTTCAACACCCTGGGTGTTAAAGGTAAAGATCCCCAGTGTCACGTAAGCCATGTGAGCGACGGAAGAATAGGCAATCAGCTTTTTCATATCTTCCTGCATCAGGGCCACCAGAGAGGTATAGACCACAGCCACACAGGACAGGCTCATTACCAGCCAGGCCAGTTCCTGGGATGCCACCGGGAACATGGGAAGACTGAACCGAAGGAAGCCGTACCCACCCATTTTCAGCAGGATACCCGCCAGGATCACCGATCCCGCAGTGGGCGCCTGCACGTGGGCATCCGGCAGCCAGGTATGAACCGGCCACATCGGCACCTTGACCGCAAAGGAGGCAAAGAAAGCCAGGAAAAGCCAGGTCTGGGCACTGACGGCAAAGTCATATTGCATCAATTCCGGAATGCTTGTGGTGCCGGCCTGCATATACATATAGAGCAGCGCCACCAGCATCAGAACGGATCCGGCCAGCGTATAAAGGAACAGCTTGTAGGCCGCGTAAACCTTGTTCTGTCCGCCCCAGATACCGATAATCAGGAACATCGGGATCAGACCGCCTTCGAAGAACAGGTAGAAGAGCACAATATCCAGAGAGCAGAAAACACCCAGCATCAGGGTTTCCAGGACCAGGAAGCAGATCATATATTCCCGCACCCGGGTGGTGATCGCCTCCCAGCTGGCCAGAATACACAGCGGCATGATGAAGGTTGTCAGCAGAACAAAGAGAACGGAAATACCATCCACGCCCATGTAATAGCTGATGCCGCCGCCAAACCAGGCGGCATGTTCCTCAAACTGGAAACCGGCTGTGGTCTGATCAAAACCGAACCACAAGACAAGGGAGAAAATCAGCGTCGCGATAGTGGTCAACAGGGCCACATAACGTGAATTTCGGGCGACCAGTTCCTCGTCCCCGCGCACCAGCAGCAGGAAAACCACACCAATCAGCGGCATGAAGGTAATGAAGGACAGGAAGGGGAAATGCTCAAAAATATTCATGACTTAGTTCCCCCCCACAATAAACCAGGTGGTGATGGCTGCCACGCCAACCAGCATGGCGAACGCATAATGATACAAATAACCGGTCTGCATTTCCTTGAATTTCCTTGCCAGTGCGGCAACGGAGCCGGAAACCCCGTCCGGGCCGTAGCGGTCGATCGTCTGTTCATCACCCCGTTTCCACAGGAAGACGCCAAGACGCTTGGCCGGACGCACAAACAGGAAGTCATAGATTTCATCCACATACCATTTGTTCAGGAACAGGTTGTAGAGATATTTGAAGGTCCGGGCCGCTGCAGCCGGTGTTTCCGGCGCGTAGATGTAGCTGTACCAGGCAACTGCAAATCCTGTCACCATGGCGATGAACGGCGACCAGACCACCAGTGACGGTACATGATGTGCTTCGATCATGACATTGTCACCAACCAGTTTCAGGGCTGTTCCCCAGAACTCGTCATAATGATGACCGATAAAGTTTCCGCTAAACAGATAACCGGCAAACAAAGCGCCAGCCGCCAGAACATACAGCGGGATCAGCATGACCTGCGGGCTTTCATGGACATGGTCCTGGACTTTCTTGCTGGCCCGGCTTTCGCCGAAGAAGGTCATGAAGACCAGACGCCAGCTGTAGAAGCTCGTGAACAGGGCCGCGAGAACACCCATAGCATAGGCATACTGGCTGACCGGGCTATGGGAAGCAAAGGCCGCCTCGATGATCATGTCCTTGGAATAATAACCGGCAAAGAAGGGAAAGCCGGTCAGCGCCAGGGTCCCGATGGTCATCAGGGTGAACGTCACCGGGATTTTCCGCCACAGGCCGCCCATCTTGCGCATGTCCTGCTCGTTACTCATGGCGTGGATCACGGAACCGGAGCCCAAGAACAGCAGCGCCTTGAAGAAGGCGTGCGTGAACAGGTGGAACACAGCCGCGCCGTAAGCGGAAATGCCAAGGGCGAAGAACATATAGCCGAGTTGGGAACAGGTGGAATAGGCGATCACCCGTTTGATGTCATTTTGGGCCACACCGATAGTGGCGGCAAAGATGGCTGTCGACGCACCGACCACACAGACCACAGTCAGCGCTGTCGGGCTGTATTCAAAGATTGGCGAACAGCGGGCCACCATGAAGACACCGGCGGTTACCATTGTCGCGGCATGGATCAGGGCGGACACAGGGGTCGGGCCCTCCATGGCGTCCGGCAGCCAGGTGTGAAGACCAAGCTGGGCCGATTTACCCATGGCGCCAATGAACAGCAGGATACAGATGGTGGTGATGAGATCAAATTCCCAGTTCAGGAAATGAATGGTCTGTCCCTGCATGCTCGGCACGGCGGCAAAAACCGTGTCGAAGTCCACGGAGCCGAACGTCATGAAGATGGCAAAGATGCCAAGGGCAAAGCCGAAGTCACCGACACGGTTGACCACGAAAGCCTTGATGGCGGCGGCACAGGCAGACGGTTTCTTGTACCAGAAGCCGATCAGCAGGTATGAGGCAAGCCCCACGCCTTCCCAGCCGAAGAACATCTGCAGGAAGTTGTCGGCAGTCACCAGCATCAGCATGGCGAAGGTAAAGAGCGACAGATAGGACATGAAGCGCGGAATATCCGGATCATGGCTCATGTATCCGACAGAATAGACATGCACAAGTGACGATACAGTGGTCACCACAACAAGCATAACAGCCGTCAGGGTATCGATCTTGAACGCCCAGCTCAGGTCGAAGTCACCAGAGACAATCCAGGAAAGAACTTCGACATGGACCACATTATGACCCAGGGCAATATTAAAAAAGGCTACCCAGGACAGCGCGGCAGAGATAATCAGGCCGCCGCAAGTCACGATCTGGGCACCACGATCACCAATCTTTCCGCCAAAAAATCCGGCGATGAAAGAGGCTATCAATGGCAGGAAGACAATTGTCTGATACATTTTCTTATTATCCTTTCATCAGATTGATGTCTTCGACTGCAATGGAGCCGCGGTTACGGAAATAAATCACCAGAATGGCGAGACCAATGGCCGCCTCCCCGGCTGCCACGGTCAATATAAACATGGCAAACACCTGTCCCATCATATCCCCCATATAGGAGGAAAAGGCGACCAGGTTGATGTTGACCGCAAGCAGCATGAGCTCCACGGACATCAGAATGATGATTACATTTTTCCGGTTCAGGAAAATACCGAAGATGCCAAGCGTGAAAAGTATGGCGGCAACGGTCAGGTAGTGTGCTAGTGCGATTTCCATTTATCCTCTTCCCTCTTTAGGCACCCTGACCGGGTTTTACTTTTACAATTTCAAAAGCGTCGCTGCGACGACGGCGAACCTGATCACCGATATTCTGTTTCTTGACACCCGGACGCTGACGATGGGTCAGCACGATGGCGCCGATCATGGCCACCAGAAGAACCATGCCCGCCATCTGGAACAGGAACGCATAGTCGGTGTAGATCAGCCGCCCCAGGGCCTCGGTATTTGTGACTTCGGTAATTTCCGGCGCCTTGGCGGCCAGTGACAATTCCATGGTTTCCGTCAGATGCCAGCTCCCGGCCACCAGAGCCAGTTCAACCAGAAGGACCAGACCAATCAGCGCCCCGATCGGGAAGTAGGCCTGTGCACCCTTGCGCAGTTCGGCAAAATCAATATCCAGCATCATTACCACAAACAGGAACAGCACGGCGACCGCCCCGACGTAAACGATGACCAGGATCATGGCCAGGAATTCAGCCCCCAGCAGCAGGAACAGAGCGGCGGAATTGAAGAAAGCCAGGATCAGAAAGAGTACGGAATGCACCGGATTACGGCTGGACACGACCATCAGGCCGGACAGCACCGTAATCGAGGCAAAGATGTAAAAGCAGATTGTTGCGATCATGTTTTTTCCCTACCTGTAAGGTGCATCAAGTTCCAGATTCATGGCAATTTCCCGCTCCCATCGGTCGCCATTTTCCAGAAGCTTGTCTTTGTTGTACATCAGCTCTTCACGGGTTTCCGTGGCGAACTCGAAGTTTGGTCCCTCGACAATGGCGTCCACCGGACAGGCTTCCTGACAGTAACCGCAATAAATGCACTTGGTCATGTCGATGTCATAGCGGGTGGTCCGGCGGCTGCCGTCGTCCCGGGGCTCGGCTTCGATGGTGATGGCCTGGGCCGGGCAGATCGCTTCGCAGAGTTTACAGGCAATGCAGCGCTCTTCCCCGTTGGGATAGCGGCGCAGGGCATGTTCGCCGCGGAAACGCGGGCTCAGCGGGCCCTTCTCGTAAGGATAGTTGATGGTCGCCTTTGGCTTGAACATATATTTCAAGGTTAGCCACATGGCAGAAACAAACTCGCTCAGGAGAAAGGTGCGTGCTGTATGATCAAGAAACGCCATTATTATCACCCAATCTTGTCAGTAAAGGCTATGAGCCACAGCCCGGTCAGGAATACCCACAGCAGAGAGAGCGGCAGGAAGACTTTCCAGCCCAGCCGCATCAACTGGTCGTAACGGTATCTCGGTACGGTCGCCTTGACCCAGGCAAACACGAAGAAGAAGAAACAGATCTTCAGGAACAGCCAGATAGGTCCGGGAATCCAGTACAGCCACTCGGCCTCGAAAGGCGGCAGGTACCCGCCGAAAAACAGAATGCTGGTCATGCAGCACATCAGCAGGATGTTTGCATATTCGCCCAGGAAGAAAAGCGCGAAAGCCATGGAGGAATATTCCACCTGATAGCCGGCGACAAGTTCGGCTTCCGCTTCCGGCAGGTCGAACGGCGGACGGTTTGTTTCCGCCAGCGCCGAAATCAGAAAGACAATGAACATCGGGAACAGTGGTGTGAACCAGAACCCGTTAACACCGAGGAAAACCGCCTTCTGGGCCTCGACAATGTCAATCAGGTTCAGGCTGCCGACCACCATCAGCACGGTGACCAGCACAAAACCGATGGAAACCTCGTAGGACACCATCTGCGCGGCGGAACGAAGCGAGCCGAGGAAGGCGTAACGGGAGTTACTGGCCCAGCCGGACATCACAATGCCGTAAACCCCGAGGGAGGAAATGGCAAAGAGATAGAGGATACCGACGTTGATATCCGCCAGCACCAGTTCCGGACTCCAGGGAATAACGGCCCAGCCCACCAGCGCCAGAATGAAAGTAATGCAGGGCGCCAGAAGGAAAATTCCCTTGTTGGCACCAGCCGGTATGATGGTTTCTTTAAGGAACAGTTTAAGTCCGTCAGCGAAGGACTGTAACAGCCCCCAGGGACCCACGACGTTGGGGCCGCGGCGCAACTGCATGGCGGCCCAGACTTTGCGGTCCACATAAACGCTCATGGCCACGGCGATCAGGAGCGGCAGGACGATAATCAGAATCCAGCCTATCGTGGTAACGGTATAGGTCAGCCAGGACGCCATAATTGGCAATCCCATCCAGGCCAGTATGATATTAACTAAATCACCCATTGGTTCCTGTTGCCTCCTCGCTTGCACCTGATCCATTGAAAGTGGCTGAACAGTCCGCCATGGTGGCAGACGCCCGGGCAATGGGGTTGGTCAGATAGAAATCATCGATCGAGCTTGCCAATGCTTCAGTAGAAAGATCGCCGGCCACACCAAAATCAGCCCACGTTTCGCTTGGTTTGACATCAATCTCGGCAAACTGCGGATGATCCGCGATCAGCTTGCTCCGAAGCTCGTTGATATTGTTAAACGGCAGGGTCTTGCCCAGCACCTCGGACAGCGCCCGGAGGATCGTCCAGTCTTCGCGGGCATCACCCGGACCGAAGATCACACGCTGGCCAAGCTGAACCCGGCCTTCCGTATTGACGTAAGTGCCCGGTTTTTCTGTATAGGTCACGCCCGGCAGGATCACGTCGGCGCTTTTCACACCGGCATCCCCGTGGCTGCCCTGATAGATCACAAAGGCCTTGTCGAGACGGCTTGTATCAATCTCGTCAGCCCCCAGGTTGAAGACCACTTCAATGTCGCCTTTTTCCGCACCGGCGAGAATTCCTTCAACGCCATCTTCCGTAATGAGCCCCAGATCAAGGGCACCCACACGACCGGCTGCACTGTGAAGAACGTTAAAGCCGTTCCAGTCGCCTTTGACCAGGCCGTATTTATCGGCAATGTCATGGGCGAGTTTCAGGATGGCGGCGCCATCTTCCCGGCCCAGAACCCCGGCCCCGATAACCAGCATCGGTTTTTCTGCTGCGTCCAGAACCTTGGCGAAGTCGTTCTTGCCGTCCAGAATATCTTTCAGAACAGAAGCTTCCGCGCCAAGGTTTTCAACCTTGTAGGTCAAATCGGCTTCTTCACCAACTGAAGCAATGCGGTATCCGCGCTCCAGCGACTTGCGACGCAGGCGGCTGTTCAGAACCGCCGATTCTTTGCGAGGGTTCGTACCGATCAGCAGGCAGGCATCACTTTCTTCGATACCGGCAACCCCCGTATTAAACAGGTAACCGACCCGGTGACGGGCGAAAATCTTTTCACCGGCCTGACGGCCTTCCACATTTTCGGACCCCAGTGAATTCAGCAGCAGCTTCAGCGCATACATGCTTTCCACATCCTGCAGGTCACCGACAAGGCCGGCGACTTTTTTGCCATCAAGGCCTTTCAGCTTGCTGGCAATCAGCGCAAAGGCTTCGTTCCAGGTCGCTTCGACAAGTTTACCGTCTTTTTTCACATAGGGGCGATCCAGGCGGCGGACTTTCAGACCGTCAACCGCATGACGTGTCTTGTCGGAGATCCACTCCTCGTTCACATCGTCGTGCAGGCGCGGCAGAACACGCAACACTTCCCGGCCGCGGGCATCCACCCGGATATTGCTGCCCAGTGCATCATGAACATCAATGGTTTCAGTATGTTTCAGTTCCCAGGGGCGTGCTGTGAAAGCATAGGGTTTGCTGGTCAGCGCCCCGACCGGGCACAGGTCAACCACATTGCCGGAAAGCTCGGAGGCAAAAGCCTGTTCACCATAAGTCGTGATTTCAGTATGTTCACCGCGGCCAACCGCACCAAGTGCCGGTACACCGGCGATCTCGTCAGCAAAACGCACACAACGGGTACAGTGAATACAGCGGGTCATCACTGTTTTCACCAGCGGCCCCATGTTTTTCTCTTTTACCGCACGTTTGTTTTCATGGAAGCGGTTATGGCCGATCCCGTAGGCCATGGACTGGTCCTGCAGGTCACATTCACCACCCTGGTCACAGATCGGGCAATCCAGGGGGTGGTTGATCAGGAGAAACTCCATGACCCCTTCCCTGGCCTTTTTCACCAGCGGCGTATTGGTATGGATGACCATACCGTCACCTGCCGGCATGGCGCAGGAAGCAACCGGTTTCGGCGCCTTTTCCATTTCCACCAGACACATACGGCAGTTTCCGGCAATCGAAAGCCGTTCATGGTAGCAGAAACGGGGAATCTCGACCCCGGCCTGCTCACAAGCCTGCAGAATGGTCATGCCATTCTCGACTGTTACTTCATTTCCATCAATCGTCAGCGTTGGCATTTTCTACTCCTACGCAGCCTGGCTTTTATATTCTTTGATACGACGCTCCACTTCCGGACGGAAGTGACGCATCAGACCCTGAATGGGCCAGGCCGCCGCATCGCCCAGGGCGCAGATAGTGTGGCCCTCGATCTGCTTGGTCACGTCCAGCAGCATGTCAATCTCGCTGACTTCCGCCTGACCGGTGACCAGTCGTTCCATCACGCGCCACATCCAGCCGGTACCTTCCCGGCACGGTGTGCACTGACCGCAGCTTTCATGTTTGTAAAAGGCGGCCAGACGGGCAATGGCCTTGACGATGTCCGTGGACTTGTCCATGACAATCACCGCCGCAGTACCCAGACCTGACTGAACATTGCGCAGGCTGTCAAAATCCATCAGCACGTCGTCACAGATATCCTTGGGCAGTACAGGCACGGAAGAACCGCCGGGAATAACCGCCAGCAGATTGTCCCAGCCGCCGCGAACACCGCCGCAATGCCGTTCAATAAGCTCCTTGAGCGGGATACCCATTTCTTCCTCTACCGTACAGGGGCGCTCCACATGGCCCGAAATACAGAACAGTTTGGTGCCTGTGTTGTTTTCACGGCCGATGCCGGCGAACCAGGCGCCGCCGCGTCGCAGGATTTCCGGCACGACCGCAATGGATTCCACATTGTTCACAGTCGTCGGACAACCAAACACGCCCACATTGGCCGGGAATGGCGGCTTCAGACGGGGCTGGCCTTTTTTGCCTTCCAGACTTTCGATGAGCGCCGTTTCTTCGCCGCAGATATAGGCGCCGGCACCCCGATGAACGTAAACATCGAAGTCAAAACCGGTACCGCAGGCGTTCTTGCCGATCAGGCCGTCATCATAGGCTTCCTGAATGGCGGCTTCCAGCACATTGGCTTCATGCACGAATTCACCGCGGATGTAGATATAGGCGGCAACCGCACGCATGGCAAAACCGGCAATCAGGCATCCTTCGATCAGCTTGTGCGGATCATGGCGCATGATTTCCCGGTCCTTACAGGTGCCGGGCTCGCCCTCATCCGCGTTAACCACCAGATAGCTCGGGCGACCATCAGATTCCTTGGGCATAAAAGACCATTTCAGGCCGGTCGGGAAACCCGCTCCGCCGCGACCGCGCAGGCCGGAACTTTTCATCTCGTCAATCAGCCAGTCATGGCCTTTTTCAATCAGAGCCTTGGTGCCGTCCCAGTCGCCGCGTTTCTTGGCAGCGGGCAGGTTCCAGTCCTGAAAGCCATAGAGATTGGTAAAAATGCGATCCTTATCTGCGAGCATTATTTATCCCCTCCCTTGAGCAGGTCTGCCGGTGCATATTCGGTCAGGCTGGTGGGTTTTCCAATCGGGCAGGCCTTGAAGCGGCCGTTCTGCGGACCGGCAGCAGGTACTTTGCCTTCCTTGATGCCCCTGATGAAGTTCCGGGTCGAATTCTCGTCCAGGTCTTCGTAATATTCTTCCTTGTAGGCGATCACCGGTGCATTCACACAGGCCCCGGCGCATTCAACTTCCAGAAGGGTAAACTGGCCATCCTCGGTGGTTTCGCCAAAACCAATGCCCAGCTCTTCCTTGCAGGCCCGGACGATATCGTCGGATCCGCGCAGCCAGCACGGTGTGGTGGTGCAGACCTCGATCACATGTTTGCCAACCGGTTTAAGGTTGTACATGGAATAGAAACTGGCCACCTCATGGACACGAATGTAAGGCATATCCAGCATATCGCCGATATATTCCATAATCGGAACGGTGACCCAGCCACCATTCTGATCCTGGGCCCTGTGCAGCAGCGGCATTACCGCGCTCTGCTGGCGACCTTCAGGATATTTGGCGATCTGGCCCTTGGCCCACTCCAGATTTTCCGGCGTAAACTCGAAAGTTTCGCTGCTTTTGACACTCACGCTCATCGGTCAATTTCTCCGAACACAATATCAAAGGACCCGATCAGGGCCGGCACGTCGGCCAGCATGTGACCTTTGGCCATATAATCCATCGACTGCAGATGGGCATACCCGGGGGCGCGAATCTTGCACCGGTACGGCATGTTGGAACCATCCGAAACCAGATAAACGCCGAATTCACCCTTTGGTGCCTCGACAGCTGCATAAACCTCACCTTCAGGCACCTTGAAGCCTTCGGTGTAAAGTTTGAAATGGTGAATCAGGGCTTCCATGGAATTTTTCATGTCAGCACGACGCGGCGGCGTCACCTTGTTATCCACCGACATCACCGGCCCCTCAGGCATCCTTTCGATACACTGACGGATAATGGCCAGGCTCTGGTGCATTTCCTCAAGACGAATAATATATCGGTCATAACAGTCGCTGTGTTTGCCAACCACTACATCAAACTTCAGCTTGTCATAACAATCATAAGGCTCGGCCTTGCGGATATCCCAGGCAATGCCTGTACCGCGCAACATGGGACCGGTATAGCCCCAGGCCAGAGCATCTTCCTGGCTGATCACGCCGATGTCCACATTCCGCTGCTTGAAGATTCTGTTTTCCACAATAAGTCCCTCGGTATCTGCAAGGACTTTCGGGAACTCATCACAAAATTTCAGTATTTCCTCGGCCATGCCTGCCGGCATGTCCTGGTGCACACCGCCGGGACGGAAATAGTTGGCATGAAGACGGGCCCCACAGACCCCTTCATAAAATTCCATCAGCTTTTCGCGTTCCTCGAACAGCCACAGGATCGGCGTCAGGGCGCCAACATCCATGGCATGTGTCGTCACGTTCAGGATATGGTTGAGGATACGACCGATTTCCGAAAACAGAACACGCAGATACTGACCGCGTTCCGGCACCTCGATTCCCATCAGCTTTTCGATGGCAAGAACAAAGGCGTGTTCCTGGTTCATCGGCGCCACATAATCCAGACGGTCAAAGTAGGGAATCGCCTGGAGATAGGTTTTATTCTCGATCAGCTTTTCCGTACCCCGGTGCAGAAGACCGATATGGGGGTCGCTACGCTCAACAATTTCACCATCCAGCTCCAGAATCAGACGCAGAACGCCGTGGGCTGCCGGGTGCTGCGGGCCAAAGTTGAGGTTGAAGTTCTTGATATCCACTTCAGACATTTATTTACCCTCCTGCCCGCTCTCGGCCTTTTCATCGCCGGGCAGAATATATTTCGCACCTTCCCAGGGGCTCATGAAATCAAATTTCCGGAATTCCTGGGTAAGCTGAACAGGTTCGTAAACCACACGTTTCTCTTCCTCGCTATAGCGCAGCTCTACATAGCCGGTCAGCGGGAAATCCTTGCGCAGAGGGAAACCCTGAAAACCATAATCGGTCAGAAGACGACGCAGGTCCGGATTGCCGTCAAACATAATTCCATACATGTCCCAGGCTTCGCGTTCATACCATTCAGCAGCGGGATAAACCTCGACCACAGACGGCACCGGTGTTTCCTCATCGGTTTCGATTTTGACACGAAGGCGCTGGTTCTGGGTCACGCTCAGCAGCTGGTAAACAACATCAAACCGCTTCGCACGGTCCGGATAATCGGCTCCGCACAAGTCGGTAAGCTGGGTGAATTTGCAGCTCGCATCGTTTTTCAGGAATGTCAGAACATTGACAATACGATCAGCGCGAACCAGCAAGGTAATTTCGTCAAAAGCAATAACAATTTCATTGATATCATTTGGCAAGGCGGCGGAGATATGTTCGCGCAGTTCCTCGAGTGCTTCCTGATTACTCATCAACAGTCTCCCGCTCTACCGGTCAATGGACGACGTACGGCGAATCTTTTTCTGCAACTGCAGAATTCCGTACAACAGTGCCTCTGCTGTCGGCGGACAGCCCGGCACATAAATATCCACAGGCACGATGCGGTCGCATCCGCGCACTACTGAATAGGAATAATGGTAATAACCACCCCCATTGGCACAGCTTCCCATGGAAATCACATAGCGCGGCTCGGACATCTGGTCGTATACCTTGCGCAGGGCCGGCGCCATTTTGTTGGTCAGCGTTCCGGCCACAATCATCACGTCAGACTGACGCGGGGAGGCACGCGGGGCAAAACCGAATCTTTCCACATCATAACGCGGCATGCTGGAATGCATCATTTCCACGGCGCAACAGGCCAGACCGAAAGTCATCCACCACAGGGATCCTGTGCGGGCCCAGGCGATAACATCATCCAGTTGGGTAACGACAAAGCCCTTGTCGGCAAGTTCGTCCGAAATGGATTTAAAATAGGCGTCCTGCTCGAGGTTCGCCATTTCAGTTTTCATTTCAGGTGAGGACATTTCCTGAGACATCTTTACTCCCATTCCAGTGCGCCCTTTTTCCATTCATAAATAAAACCGATGGTCAGCACACCGAGGAATATCATCATGGAGGTAAATCCGAAGATGCCGATGTCGCCTAACGCCACAGCCCATGGAAAAAGGAAGGCTACTTCCAGGTCAAAAATAATAAAGAGAATTGCTACCAGGTAGAAACGCACATCAAACTGCTTCCTGGCGTCGCCGAAAGCCTCGAAGCCACATTCATAGGCCGAGAGCTTTTCTGCATCCGGCGCCTGTTTTGCAACAAGCATCGGCAGGGTCACAAATACCCCGGACAGAACAATAGCGATAACAAAGAAAATCAGGATCGGAAGATATTCGAGCAGCATATCATTCATCTATGCCCTACCCCTTCTAATAGCGGTCAACTCACAGGCAGGTTCCACCCATCCACCGAAACCACTGCCTTTAGATTTCGGCCTTACTTGAAAGTCCTGTCCTACATAGCGCAGGCACATGCGATTGGAAACATTTAACTGGTATTTATTTTGCTAAATCCCGCTCAAACGGTCCCGTTGAACTTCAAGAACTCCATGGCCTGTTAATAGACCTTCCGGAGGCGTGTTGCCAAGGACTTTTTTGAGAAATTCCAATAAAATAAAACGCCGGGGCCACCGGATGCATCTGTAAGCATCAGGTTAAATATGCTTGGTGGTTTATACAGGAAAAATGGCGGGAGTGACGGGGCTCGAACCCGCGACCTCTGGCGTGACAGGCCAGCGCTCTAACCAACTGAGCTACACCCCCGTGGGTGTGATGTGACTGATTTAGGGGATCACCCCGATCAAGTCAAGCAGCTTTTAAAGTTTTTTCGCCCTGTGGTCAACAGGACTAAGCTACTGTCTTATCTGGTAAAATGGTGGGCGATGAGAGACTCGAACTCCCGACATCTTCGGTGTAAACGAAGCGCTCTACCAACTGAGCTAATCGCCCGATTTTTACCAAATTATTACAACGTTTCCGCTGTGTGGGTGCATGTCTAACGTTTGTTCATGCCGTTGTAAAGAATAAAAAAGGCGGTCGGCATTTTTTTTGCCGACCGCCTCTGGAAACAGTAAAAAAATTACTTGTTTACAGCATCTTTAAGAGCCTTGCCTGCCTTGAATTTAGGCTGCTTGGACGCAGGGATCTGAATTTTTTCACCTGTGCGCGGATTGCGGCCTTCGCTGGCAGCACGAGCTGCTACGCTGAATGTACCGAAGCCGACCAGGCGAACTTCGTCACCAGAAGAAAGTGCTGAAGTAATTGCATTGAATACACCGTCTACAGCTTGAGCGGCGTCTGCTTTTGAGATATCAGCGGCTGTTGCGACGCTGGCGATAAGATCATTCTTATTCACTATCTTCCCCTTTGTGTAAGTCTCTACTGAAATAGTTATGAAGCCGGTGCAGTGTAGACAGCATTTTTTCTTCCGTCAAAGGGAAAACCTCACAAATCCGCCGTTTTTTGCAATAAAGTTCTCTTGACATTGATAGAAAAAAACTTTTCCGAACCAAAAAACGCCCATCCGTGACGGATGGGCGTTTTATCTTTAAATATTTAGGTATTTCTGGCGGAAAATCTAATGTCTCAGCTGAGCCTCAAAGTCAGATTCGCCTTTACCCTCGGCAAGCGGTGCGATGGCCTCCACTTCCTCCGGTTCCAGGGGAATCAGCGGCGATGCCAGGGCATGCTCAAGCACCTGCTGGGCCGTGGAGACGGGAACAATTTCCAGACCTTTTTTCACATTGTCCGGGATCTCCGCCAGGTCCTTTTCATTGTCGATCGGGATAAGAACCTTTTTGATTCCGCTGCGATGGGCCGCAAGTAGTTTTTCCTTCAGGCCGCCGATCGGCAGTACCCTGCCCCGCAGGCTGATTTCACCAGTCATGGCCACATCGCGGCGCACGGCTTTTCCCGTCAGCACGGAAACAATGGACGTGATCATGCCAACACCGGCAGACGGTCCGTCCTTGGGGGTCGCCCCTTCCGGTACGTGAATGTGGATATCCGTCTTGTCAAAGACATTGGGCTGGATACCGAATTCAACGGCCTTGGAGCGGACAAAGCTCATCGCAGCCTTGATAGATTCCTGCATCACATCGCCGAGCTTGCCGGTAATGGTAAACTTCCCTTTGCCAGGAGACGCAATGGCCTCAATAGCCAGAATTTCGCCGCCAACCTGGGTCCAGGCCAGTCCGGTTGTTACACCGACCATGTCCTTTTCCTCCAGCTCGCCATAACGGAACCTGCGAACACCTGCATATTTTTCAAGATTGCGGGTGGTCACATGAACGGCCTTCTTCTTGCCAAGGACGATTTCTTTTGTCGCCTTGCGCACAAGATTGGCAATTTCACGTTCCAGGTTACGCACCCCGGCTTCCCGGGTATAGTAACGGATCAGGTCACGCAGCGCCGTATCGGAAATTGACCATTCACCTTCTTTCAGGCCGTGATCTTCAATCTTTTTGCCGACCAGATGGCGTTTGGCGATCTCCACCTTTTCGTCTTCGGTATAACCGGACAGACGGATGATCTCCATACGGTCAAGCAGAGGCTGCGGCATGTTGAGCGTATTAGCCGTTGTGATAAACATCACATTGGACAGATCATAGTCAACTTCCAGGTAATGGTCGTTGAACTTGTTGTTCTGTTCAGGATCAAGCACCTCGAGCAGCGCCGAAGCCGGATCGCCGCGATAGTCAGCACCCATCTTGTCGATCTCGTCAAGCAGGAACAGCGGATTGGATGCGCCGGCTTTCTTCAGGCTCTGCACCACTTTACCCGGCATGGAACCAATATAGGTCCGTCTGTGCCCGCGGATTTCCGCTTCGTCCCGCACACCGCCGACAGAGAAGCGCACGAATTCACGACCGGTTGCCCGGGCAATGGACTTGCCGAGGGATGTTTTACCAACACCCGGAGGCCCGACCAGACACAGAATAGGTCCCTTGATCTTTTTCGTCCGTTGCTGAACGGCGAGATATTCCAGAATGCGTTCCTTGACCTTGCCCAGACCGTAATGGTCGGCATTGAGAATCTCTTCTGCCTTGGAAAGATCGGTTTTGACCTTGGACTGTTTGCCCCAGGGGAGGGACAGAATCCAGTCGAGGTAATTTCTGACAACGGTCGCTTCGGCAGACATCGGGCTCATGGATTTGAGCTTTTTCAGCTCGGCCGTGGCTTTTTCCCGCGCTTCCTTGGACAGCTTGGTCTTGGCGATCTTTTCTTCAAGCTCGGAAAGTTCGTCACGTCCCTCCTCACCTTCACCAAGTTCCTTCTGAATGGCCTTCATCTGCTCGTTCAGATAATATTCGCGCTGGGTTTTTTCCATCTGGCTTTTCACACGGCGGCGGATTTTCTTTTCCACCTGCATGACGCCGATTTCGCTTTCCATGACACCGAATACTTTTTCCAGACGTTTTTCCACATCCGTATTTTCCAGAAGATCCTGTTTGTCGGAAATCTTCAGGGAAAGATGGGAGGCAACCACATCTGACAGTTTTTCAGCGTCTTCGACCTGTTTGACAGAAGCCAGAACTTCCGGCGGAATTTTCTTGTTCAGTTTGACATATTGCTCAAACTGTCCGATCACCGAACGGGCAAGCCCTTCCACTTCCGGATTATCCAATCCGGTCGAGGACAAAACGCCTGCTTCTGCTTCGAAAAATTCTTCATTTTCCAGGAATTTGGTGACTTTTGCACGTTCACTTCCCTCTACCAGAACCTTGACAGTTCCGTCCGGAAGTTTCAGAAGCTGCAATACAGTCGCCAGGGTGCCGATTTCATAAATGTCATTTACACCCGGATCGTCCTGGTTAGCGTCTTTCTGGGAAATGAGCAGAATTTTCTTGTCATCTCCCATTACGTCCTCAAGCGCCTTGACCGATTTTTCACGTCCCACAAACAGGGGCACAATCATGTGCGGAAAAACGACAATGTCGCGAAGAGGTAATACTGGATATACTGATTTCATTGGCGTTACCAAATTTTTTCACCTATGCCTAAATACTGAGTGTTACTTTAACACTTCAAGTAAGAACAAACGGGAAATATTCAAGATCAGACTGCAAAAATGTCAAAGCGAGGGGGCGCCTGACAAAATCAGGCGCCGGCGCCGCCAGCTTCTTCTTTCTTCTTGTCTGTATAAATATACAGGGGCAGACCCTTGCCATCGACAACGTCGGCATTGATCACAACCTCTTCAACGCCTTCTAGCCCGGGAAGCTCGAACATGGTGTCGAGAAGAATGTCTTCCATAATCGAGCGCAAACCACGGGCACCGGTCTTGCGGGCAATGGCACGACGGGCAATAGCCATCAGGGCGTCTTCAGTGAACGTCAGTTCCACTTCTTCCATGGCAAACAAACGCTGATACTGTTTTATCAGAGCGTTTTTCGGTTTGGAGAGAATCTCGACAAGAGCGCCTTCATCCAGATCGGTCAGGGTCGCCAGAACCGGCAAACGACCGATGAATTCAGGAATCAGGCCGAATTTCAGGAGATCTTCCGGCTCCAGTGCCATCAACAGATCACCAACACGGCGATCTTCTTCGCTGGAAACATTGGCGCCAAAGCCGATGGATTTGCCTTCCCGGCGAGCCCCGATGATTTTGTCAAGGCCGGCAAAGGCGCCGCCGCAGATAAACAGGATGTTGGTGGTGTCCACCTGCAGGAATTCCTGCTGCGGGTGCTTGCGTCCACCCTGCGGGGGAACACTGGCCACGGTACCTTCCATGATTTTCAGCAGGGCCTGCTGAACCCCCTCACCGGAAACATCGCGGGTGATGGAGGGATTGTCAGACTTGCGGCTGATCTTGTCCACTTCGTCAATATAAACGATACCGCGCTGGGCGCGTTCGACATTATAATCAGCGGACTGAAGCAGTTTGAGAATAATATTTTCCACGTCCTCGCCCACATAACCGGCTTCGGTCAGCGTGGTTGCGTCAGCCATGGTGAAAGGAACATCAAGGATACGGGCCAGGGTCTGCGCCAGCAGGGTTTTACCGCAACCGGTCGGACCGACAAGCATGATATTGGACTTGGCCAGTTCAACGTCGTTGCTCTGCCCTGCATGCTGCAGACGTTTGTAATGGTTATGTACAGCGACAGAGAGCACCTTCTTGGCCTGGTTCTGGCCGATGACATAATCGTCGAGAACAGAAAGGATTTCATGCGGTGAAGGAACGCCGTCGCTGGATTTTGTCAGGGATGTCTTGTTCTCTTCCCGGATAATATCCATACAGAGTTCAACGCATTCATCACAGATAAAGACAGTAGGTCCGGCTATCAGTTTTTTGACTTCATGCTGGCTCTTGCCGCAGAAAGAACAGTAGAGAGTGCTTTTTGAATCGCCAGATGTAGATTTGGTCATATGTTCCTGTTCCTAATAACTTCCCAAACATGCTACTCCGACTAATTGCAAAATCTCAACGGATTTTTTCGCCAGAGGCTGCTTTTTTCTGACAGCGGATCATTTTCCGTATCAAAATCAGCCGTCGCATGCTTTCCTATATAGTTCTAAGGGATTCTCTGCACAATACAACGGATAATTTGAATTGATCTTAGGAGAAAGTGTAAAACAATTAATTAACGGGAATGGTAAACTGACGGTTACCACTCCCGCTTAAAAAAAGTGCCGCCAAATCAGGAATCAGAGGAATCGCCCAGGCGTTTCTCGTAGACTTCGTCAATGAGGCCGAAGTCTTTGGCCTGCTCCGGAGACATGAAGTTATCACGTTCCATGTTTTCCTCGATCACATCCAGTGGCTGGCCGGTATGTTTCACATACATCTTGTTCAGACGTTTGCGCAGCTCAAGGATTTCCCGGGCATGAATTTCAATATCTGTAGCCTGGCCCTGGGCACCGCCGGAAGGCTGATGGATCATGATGCGGGAGTTCGGCAGGGCGTAACGCTGCCCCGGCTCACCGGCGGCCAGAAGAAGCGAGCCCATTGAGCAGGCCTGTCCGATACAGATGGTCGTCACCTTCGGACGGATATACTGCATGGTATCGTAAATACCAAGGCCGGACGTCACCACACCACCCGGTGAGTTGATGTAAAAGGAAATGTCCTTTTTCGGGTTTTCAGCCTCGAGGAAAAGAAGCTGGGCTGTAATCAGGCTTGAAACCCCGTCATGCACCTGCCCCGTCAGGAAAATAATCCTTTCCTTCAGGAGACGGGAATAGATGTCAAATGAACGCTCCCCACGGCTGGTTTGCTCCACAACCATGGGAACAAGAGTATTCATATAGGTATCGATTGGGTCGCTCATTACAGCTTATCCTCTGCTTTAAGTGATAAAGCGGGCATCATAACCGACGCCCGCTCACATTTCTTTAATTATATTTTATATACGCGCTGAAATTTCAACAACTAAATGCTCAGGCGTCATCTTTTTTAGCAGCGGCCTTTTTAGCCGGAGCTTTTTTGGCCGGGGCTTTCTTGGCAGCAGGTTTCTTTTCGGCCGCAGCTTTCGGGGCTTCTTTTTTAGCAGGAGCCTTTGCAGCAGCTTTCTTGGCCGGTGCTTTTTTCGCTGCAGCTTTTTTGGCCGGAGCCTTCTTGCCTTTTACCGGAGTTTCGGCAGCTTCATCTTCTTCCAGCTTGGCAATCAGGTCATCACGTGTAACCGGTTTTTCGGCGACAGTGGCCTGCTCCAGGATGAAATCAACCACTTTTTCTTCAAACAACGGTGCACGGACCTGCGCCATTGCCTGAGGGTTGCTCTGGTAGAATTCAAAGACCTGCTTTTCCTGTCCCGGAAAACGGCGTGCTTCCTGGGCAATCTGGCGGGTCACTTCTTCCTGACCGACTGTTACCTTGTTCTGCTGGCCGATTTCGGAAAGAAGCAGCCCCAGACGCACACGACGTTCTGCAATGGCTTTATATTCCTCTTTCACATCATCACCGGGCTCTTCAACTTCCTCAGGTTTCAGATCGGCATTTCCTTCTGACGCTTCACGGTACATGTCCATTTTAAGCTGATTCCAGATCTGCTCGAATTCCATGTCAACCATGCCGGAAGGCACATCAAAATCAACCAGGTCAGCCAGGGCATCCAGCAGGGAGCGCTTCAGGCAGGTTCTGGACAGGCTGTCAGTTTCCTGAGAAAGCTGGCCCTTGACGGCTTCTTCCAGCGCAGCAAGGTCGGACAGACCAAGCTTTGTCGCCAGTTCATCATCAACTTTGGCAGCTTCAGGTTTCTGAACTTCCTTGACAGTCACTTCGAATACAGCAGGCTTGCCAGCCAGCTGTTCAGACTGATAGTTCTCAGGGAACGTCACATTGACTTCTTTTTCATCACCGGCCTTGACACCGATCAGCTGATCTTCAAAACCGGGAATAAAAGCACTTGATCCCAGAACAAGCTGGAAATCTTCACCGGCACCACCGTCGAAAGCAACCCCGTCAAGCTTGCCGAGGAAATCGATCAGGACCGCATCACCTTCGGCGGCCTTGTATGTTTTGGCCGCTTTTTTGTAATTTTTCTGCTGTGCCGCAATGCCTTCAAGGGCTTCCTTGACCTGGTCTGCAGCAGGCTCAGCGACCAGTTTTTCAAGTTTCAGCTTGGAAAGATCCGGAATTTCGAATTCGGGAACAATTTCCAGGGACATGGTATATTCCAGGTCCTTGCCTTCTTCATAGCCTTCATCAATGGCAATGTTCGGCTGGGTTGCCGGACGCACCTTCTGCTCCTCGAGAACATTCTGGGAGGTGGAATTGATGGTCTCTTCCAGAACCTGTCCCATAAGGTTTTTGCCGTGAAGTTTTTTCAGGAGGGAAATCGGTGCCTTGCCCGGGCGGAACCCCGGCATTTTGATCTGGGCACGAACCTTTTCCAGTTCACTGTTGAGTTTTGTTTCAATGTCGCCAGCTGAGATTACAACTTTATATCCGCGCTTGAGACCTTCAGAATTTGTTTCAGTTACCTGCATTGTTCGCTCTGTATTTTTCTCGGCTGCACTTGCAGCCTGTTAAAATTAAATTCCCTCGCCATGACGATGGAGAAAACCTTTGAATTTTTCGCGGTCATTTGGTGCGGGTGGAGGGACTTGAACCCCCACGTCCGAAGACACTAGAACCTAAATCTAGCGCGTCTACCAATTTCGCCACACCCGCAAATGTCCAACATGGCATTCAGACCCGCCTTTATAGTCAATTGCAGATAAATTTCCACAAAAAAAGATGAGGCACTTTCATCAGACTGATGATTTGCCGCGGGCCGGTCAGATATTGGCGCATCTGATAATCGATGCACCGGATTTTGTCCAGCCCTTTCCGGGATATTTAAGGCAGCCTCTCGCGCAGCTCTGACAGGACGTGCGGTATCGTCGGCTCGATATCTTCTGCAGTCAGCCCGGCCCCAAAAATCCTGGCTGCTTCGGCATGGATCCAGACCGCAGCCGAGGCCGCATCATAGGCCGGCATGCCCTGGGCCAGAAGCCCCGTCACCAGACCGGACAATACATCTCCCGATCCCGCCGTCGCCAGATCAGCCGGCGCATTTTCCATGATTGTCGCCCGGCCGGCCGGACCGGCCACAACTGTATCCGGCCCTTTCAACAGAATAACAGCACCGGACAGCTTGGCAGCCTTCCGGGCTGCAGCCAGTCTGTCACAGGCATCACCTTCGCCAAGCAGGCCGGGAAATATCCGGGCAAATTCACCTTCATGCGGGGTGAGCACCGTGCCGCAGGCTGCATCCTGTCTGCCAAAGGACTGGATTGCCGCAAACAGTTCTTCTGGATCCGACTTAAAGATACTCAAGGCATCCGCATCGATGACAACATGTTTCCCCGCATGCAGGATAGCCAGTACATTTTCCCGGGTCTCGTCCGTTACCCCGTTTGCCGGCCCGACGCACCAGGCATTCAGTCGCACATCATGCAACAGCTGATGAAAATCATCCGGGTTTTCACAGCATTTGATCATAACGGCCGTCAGTTGGGCCGCGTGGGCCGCCACCGCCTCGCGGTCACAGATCACGCTGACCAGTCCCGCCCCTATCCTGAGCGCCGCTTTCGCCGCCAGCCGACAGGCCCCGGTATGGGCCAGGTCGCCGCTGACAATTGCGGCGTGACCGCGGGTGTATTTATGGCCCGTCGCCTGTGGCCTGGGAAAGCGATTTTCCCATACCAACGGGCTGTTCACCCAGGTCCTGGGATGGATATCTTCCAGAACCCGATCGGATATACCTATATCGGTAACATGAACCTCTCCGCACAGAGCCTTGCCCGGATAGAGCACATGTCCCGGCTTGCGCCTGAAAAACGTCACCGTCATGTCGGCCTCGACACAGGCGCCAAGGGCAAGCCCGCTATTCCCGCTGAGGCCGCTGGGTACATCGATGGCGACTTTCGTTGCGGCGCAGCTATTAACGGCGTGAACCATTTCTGCCGCCTCGCCTTCCAGCGGACGATCAAGCCCGGCGCCAAACAGGCCATCCACGACAAGTGAATAATTCTTCACACCATGGGAGGATAAAGGCACTATATCACCGACCCACAAATCAGCCATGATACGGGCGTCACCTCTGAGTTGTTCCTTCTTCCCCAGAAGCATGAGAGTGACCGGCCAGCCCCTCTCCTTCAGTTCACGGGCGACAACAAACCCGTCGCCGCCATTATTACCCGGGCCGCACAACACCAGCGTGCGCCCCGGAGATATTTTTTCCAGAATTATGCGGGCAATGGACTGGCCGGCAGCTTCCATAAGCTGTCTTCCTGGAATGCCTCCCTCGATGGTCAGGCGATCCGCCTGCCCCATTTCAGCAGTCGAAAGCAATACTTCCGGCATTTTATCCATTGCCCGTTCTTAATCCCTTATTGACAACAAAGCCTGTCAGCTGTCGTGCTTGCTGACGATCCAGGCATCAACCTGTTCCTCCAGGATAGCCAAAGGCAATGCTCCGTCCTTGAGAACCACTTCATGATATTCCCGGATATCAAATTTATCGCCAAGTGCGGCCTTTGCCTTTTCACGCAACTGCTGAATTTTAATCATGCCGATCTTGTAGGCCGTGGCCTGCCCCGGCATGACAATATAACGCTCGATGGCCTTGACCACATCGCCGTGCGGATTCGGCGTGTTGGTGCCCAGATAGTCGATAGCCTGTTCGCGAGTCCATTTTTTAGCATGCAGGCCTGTGTCAACGACAAGACGGCAGGCGCGCCAGAGTTCCATTGCGAGACGCCCGAAATCGGAATAGGGATCTTCATAGAAACCCATTTCCTTGGGCAGGAATTCCGAATAGAGACCCCAGCCTTCCGTGTAGGCCGTATAGCCACCGAACTTCCGGAATTTAGGCACATTCTCCAGTTCCTGCATGATGGCCAGCTGCATATGGTGGCCCGGTATACCTTCGTGATAGGCCAGAGCCTCCATCTGATATGTGGGCATATCCGACATTTTATACAGGTTGGCATAATAGATACCGGGACGGCTGCCGTCCGGTGCCGGGCGACTGTAGAAGGCTTTGCCGGCTGATTTTTCCCGGAACGGCTCCACCGCCTTGACGATCAGGTCCGCTTTCGGCTTGGTGATAAAGACCTCGTCAAGCCGGCCCTTCATGGTGTCGATGATTTCCGTGGCCCGCGCCAGGTAGGCAGCTTTACCCTCCTCGGTCTCATCATAATAGAACTGTTTGTCCTTCCGGGTAAATTCAAAGAAGTCCTGCAGCGATCCTTCAAATCCCACCTTCTTCATAATGGCCCGCATTTCGCCATGAATGCGGTCTACTTCTGCCAGGCCGAGATCATGAATTTGATCAGCGGTCATATCGGTTGTGGTGATCTGGCGAAGACGGAAATTATAATAATCCGCCCCTTCCGGCAGTTTCCAGGCGCCATCATCCGTTGTTGTCATGGCCTGTTCGGCCTTGGCAACCTCAACAAGTTTTTCGAAGGCCGGTTTGACGGAATTGACAATGGCCGCCTCCGCCCGCTTGATCAATTCTGCTCTTTTAGCCTCGTCAATTTCTATCTTTTCGAGTTTGCTTTTCAGATCAGCCAGAAGCGTATGATCCTCACCATCATCCAGCGGTGCGCCCTTCAGCATGTTGCCGGCATCGCGGATGACGTGATCATAGACGAATTTGGGCGGCAGGATGCCCATTTCCTCACGTATCTTCAACTGCTCAAACCTTTGCTCCGCCATCGGCTGAACATTTTCAAGACGGGACACGTAACCTTCCGCATCACTTACCGACGATACCCTGTGAAAATTGATCATAAAGGCCGGCATGCGGGACTGCCAGCCAAACATCTGGTTCAGGGGATAGCTGTGATGACGCCACTCATAGGCTTCGATTTCCTCGTTTGCCGCCCGCTCAAAAAGCCGGTAGCTCAGCTTCGTGGCTGGGTTCAGCTTGTCGAAGTCGAAATCGGCCTTCAGAGTTGCCAGATCGCGTTTTGTTCTTTCCAGGTCGCGGGCCGCCTTTTCTTCTGTATATTCGTCCCACTGGCCGGAATTTTCCATCATGCCCAGATAGGTCTGGAATTCAGGACTATCCATAACGACTTCCATGAAGCTTTTTTCAAAGAACTCGTTAAGGCGCTCTGACTCTGATTGCACCTGGGCTGAACTGGTCTGGACGACCTGGTTTTCCTGTGCAGCATTTCCCGCTGTTTTATCGCCTTCAGAACAAGCGACAAGCCCCAGAGCTGCCAGCAAAGCGACTGAGGAAAGTAATTTGGATTTCATTTTGTATATCCCCTTATATTTTTTGGTTTTGGTGAATGTGATTTGGGAAACTACAGGGTAACAAATAGAATTTTTTTGTACAGCCCTGCAGACTGCATTAAACCAAAATGTTCGGGGATAATATATAAGGTTTCTAAAGAGAGATAATGGGGCGAGTGACCGGATTTGAACCGGCGACATCCAGGATCACAACCTGGCGCTCTAACCAACTGAGCTACACCCGCCCTAAAAGAGTAATGACCTTTTACGGATAGAAATAAACATCGTCAAGAAAAGTTTTCACTTTTGAAAAGGGATTCTTTCATACGGCTTATTTCCTGTAAATCAGTATATAAATACTCTTTTGTCTACTTTTAAGGCATTAATTGCATATTATTTAATCAGTGGCGTGTGGGAAAGATTAAAAATGTCTTATTTTTCTTGGGTTAGCCAATTTGGCACGAATAATGCTTATCAACGTCCGAGTAATTTAATAATGTCAATTCTAACATTGTCACTGATTGGTAAGTTCTCATGAAAAAAATTGAAGCCATCATCAAACCTTTCAAACTGGACGAAGTCAAAGAAGCTTTGCATGAAGTCGGTTTAACCGGAATCACAGTCACCGAAGCCAAAGGGTTCGGACGTCAGAAAGGGCATACCGAGCTCTACAGGGGTGCGGAATATGTTGTGGATTTCCTGCCGAAGGTTAAGATTGAAATCGTGCTGAGCGACGATCTTCTCGAGCAGGCCCTGGAAGCGATCCAGCAGGCTGCCAAGACCGGACGCATCGGGGACGGCAAGATTTTTGTCAGCTCCATAGAGGAAGCCATCCGTATTCGTACCGGTGAAACCGGTGACGATGCCGTTTAAATAAAACGGTTTTGAATGCCACAAACTAACTTTAATTATTAATCAGACAGGAAGTAAAGAGAATGTCCGACGTAAAAACTATCCTTGAAACCATTAAGGAAAAAGAAATCGCCTTTGTCGATCTTCGTTTCACCGACCCCAAGGGAAAATGGCAGCACCTGACCATGGATTCCAGTGTCGTTGATGAAGACATGTTTGAAGAAGGCGTCATGTTTGACGGATCTTCCATTGCCGGCTGGAAAGCCATCAATGAATCCGACATGATCCTGAAACTGGATCCCACTGCCGTTTCAATGGACCCCTTTGCCGCTCAGCCTACAATGGTTGTTTTCTGCTCTATTCTTGAGCCAGGCACCGGCGAAGGTTACAACCGCGACCCGCGCTCCACAGCCGAACGCGCCGAAGCTTATCTGAAATATACCGGCATCGGCGACACCGCCTATTTCGGTCCCGAGCCTGAATTCTTCATGTTTGATGAAGTAAGATTCGACGTTCAGTACAACAAGGCCTCTTACGAGCTTGACGATATTGAAGGTCCGTACAACTCCGGCAGAACCTATGAAGCCGGCAACTATGCTCACCGTCCCGGCGTAAAAGGCGGCTATTTCCCGGTTGCCCCGATTGACTCCTGTGGCGATATCCGCGGCGAAATGGTTTCGATTATGAAAGAACTGGGCCTGCCCATGGACAAGCATCACCACGAAGTGGCTGCTTCCCAGCATGAGCTCGGCATGATGTTCGGAACCCTCGTTCAGACTGCCGACCGTGTTCAGGTCTATAAATATGTTACTCACCAGGTCGCTCACAGCTACGGCAAAACAGCAACCTTCATGCCGAAGCCTGTTGCTGCCGACAACGGTTCAGGCATGCATACCCACCAGTCCATCTGGAAAGACGGTGAGCCCCTGTTTGCCGGTAGCGGTTATGCTGACCTGTCTGACACCTGCCTCTACTACATTGGCGGCATCATCAAACACGCAAAAGCTCTTAATGCATTCACCAATGCGTCGACAAACAGCTACAAGCGTCTGACACCCGGCTTTGAAGCACCGGTTCTGCTGGCCTATTCCGCCCGCAACCGCTCCGCTTCCTGCCGTATTCCTTACGCAACAAGCGCAAAAGGCAAGCGTGTTGAAATCCGCTTCCCGGATCCGACTGCCAACCCGTACCTGGCCTTCTCAGCCATGCTGATGGCCGGCCTTGACGGTATCGAAAACAAAATCCATCCTGGCGACGCCATGGACAAAGACCTTTACGCCCTGCCGCCGGAAGAGCTGAAAGATATTCCGACTGTTGCCGGTTCTCTGCTTGAAGCTCTGCATGCCCTGGACGCAGACCGCGAATTCCTGAAAAAAGGCGACGTCTTCTCCGACGACCAGATCGATGCCTATATCGACCTGAAAATGGAAGAAGTTCACGCGGTTGGCCTGGCTCCGCACCCGGTGGAATTCCAGCTGTATTACTCCGTATAATCAAATACGGAACTACAATTTTCAGACAAAAGGCCTCCCGCAATCGGGGGGCCTTTTTTGCTGTTTCTCTAATGTATTAGCTAATTATTAATTTTTACAGTGCAGATTAGGCATGATATTTTGCAGAAAACAAAAACATAAAAAGACAACAAATAAATGAATGCAATAGCCCCCAAGATGTCCGATGAAGAAAAATATCGCGAATATCAGAAAAAGGTGGAGGGAGAGAATATCAACCCCCAAACACTGCTGGCTACTGATTACCTGAACCATTTCAATGAAGTGCATATGCTTCTTGACATGCTCTCGGATATGCCGGACTGTCTGGAAGATGTTCAGGACTGGCACCCTAAATCCTATCAGGATCATTTTCGCGACAGCGCCTTCACCGCCAAAGATCTTGCCGTGGAGGCCTACAACTATTCCCCGCCAGAATATCGACAGCCGTTCGAGGAAACCGTCAACGAAATGGATAAGCTGGTGCTGAACACCATTAGCAATGTTACCGCCGCCATAACCACATCCGACACAGCAAAGCTAAACAAACTGGTTGATGGCTATCGGCCACAAATGGAAAAACTAATTGAAGATTGTGGTGCGATCATCAATGGCGCCAGGGGCAGTGCCCATCAGCAGGATATCGACAGTTATTTCTCTGAGGAAATTGATGAATCCGGCCTGGATCAGAACGCTATTGACGATCTTTTCGGCTGATTTCCACCAGAACCTTGTTAGAAACCCTCGACACAGAATTTTACAATGCGATCCCTGGTGTCTTCCCAGGTCGTCACCTGGCAATTGTTATGAGACAATATGCCGATCCGGTCCAGGTGATTAATGGTGTGATGCATCACACCCATCATGAAATGAATCCGCCAAAAGATATCTTCATCCGACAGGTCCGGATGGATTTCCCGGATATAGGGAATGAACTTGTCAAAGACCGCCACCTCTTCTTCCAGGACATTGGCCATGTCACTTGCTTCTTCAAGATAGGCCCGGGCGATAAATTTAATATAAACTGAAAGCCCTCCATCCTCGTCATACAGCCACTCGATAGGAGGAGAAATAAGAGCACTGACCAGATCATACATAGCCAGCTTGCCGCCAGACTTCTCAGCCTGATCAACCGCTGAAAATAATAATTCAAGCCGTTGCCGGTTCATCTCAGTACAGCGTCGAACATAAACGGCCTGAAAAAGTCCCTTCTTGGACCCAAAATAATAATTTACCGCCGACAGGTTTACTCCGGCCTCGGCGGTTACTGTTCTAACAGACACGCTGGCAAAACTGCTTGTTGAAAACAATCTTTCCGCCACGTCTAGAATTCTTTCCCTGGAATCCTGCTTGCTGATATTTTTTTTCACCATACTCAATATTACACCCGTCTTGATTTATATATCCAAATGTTTAAAACATACGTTTTAAAATTACTTTAATTGGCTGAAACGATTTTGTTAAGTCGGAAATAATGTTTTTGATCGTATATGGGGATATAGCCAAAATAGTAATACACAGACAGCACTATTTAAACTATTAGTACTGATAACCAATCGCACACAGTATAAATCTGAAGTTATAGAGCCGATTATGAAAAAGTCATATATTACCGCCGCAGCTATTCTGCTGTTTGTCATCCTCTGGATCGCATCCGGCCATATTTTTTCCGGCCCGGAAATCTCACAGGACCAGAACGCCGGTGCTGCCGTTTCCGGCACCAGCGCCGACAAGGCTATATCGGTGTCTGTAAGCCGTCTGAGTTCCCGGCCCTACCGTCGGGAAATATCCGTCAGGGGATATACATCGGCATTGCGCCAGGTTGAAATCAGCAGCCAGACCAAAGGGCGGGTTGTTGACCTTCCGGTTGAGGTCGGCAGCAGGGTGAAGGCGGGAGAAATCATTTGCCGTCTTTCCGTCGATGACAGGGAGGCCAACTATCAGGAAGCCCTGGCTCTGAAAACCCAACGCGAGCTCGAGTACAAAGCTGCTCTGGAACTCTCAGCCAAGGGATATCGCTCCGAAACAAAAGCGCTGGAGGCCAAGGCTCTGCTTGATGCGGCCTTCGCCCAGGTTACAAAAATGAAGGTCGAGCTCGACCACACCCTTCTTCGCGCCCCCTTTGACGGTATTATCAATGAACGTTATGTGGAAAACGGCACTTACCTGAAAGAAGGTGAGAGTTGCGCCCTGCTGATGGAAGAAGATCCTTTCCTGATTGTCGGAGATGTCGCCGAGAAAGATGTTACTCAACTTCGGATCGGCCAGGAGGGTTCCGCCCGACTGGCTGACGGCAGGAGCATCAAGGGCGTGATCCGTTATATCTCTTCCATTGCGAACGCTGAAACCCGCACCTTCCGTGTTGAACTGAAGGTTCAGAATACAGATGGATCCCTGCGTGATGGTCTCACCGCAGAGCTTCTGCTGCCGGCAGACGAAATTCAGGCCTTTTACCTGTCACCGGCCTATTTTGTACTGAACAGAGACGGTGTTGTAGGGGTACGTATTATCGATGACCGGAGTATCGTACATTTCATCCCGCTGACCATCCAGGGATCGGATTCACAGGGGGTCTGGGTGACCGGTCCGGAAGAAAACAGCCAGTTGATTGTTACCGGACAGGATTTTGTCAAAGAAGGACAAAAAGCGATAGCCGTTCCCCTTGCAAACCCGGCTCTTCTTCCGGAGGCCAACATCGATGAATAGCATCATTAATGCTGCCATAGAACATTTCCGGGTTGTTCTTCTCTGCCTGGCGCTGATCTTCGTTGGCGGCACGGTCTCCTATGTCACAATGCCCAAGGAAGATACGCCTGATGTCACCATACCGGTGATTTATGTGCATATGCATCACGACGGCATTTCGCCGGAAGATTCGGCCCGTCTGCTGATCAAACCCATGGAGGTTACCCTCAGAACCATAGAAGGTGTCAAGCAAGTCCGCGGGATTGCGCAGGAAAACGGCGCCAGTGTTATTGTCGAATTCAATGCTGGTGTGGATCCTGATCTTGCCATCCTCGACGTGCGGGAGCAGGTAGACAAAGCCCGTTCTGAACTGCCGGAGGAGACAGACGAACCCAGCGTCAATGAAATCAGTACTAGTCAGTTTCCCATCCTGAATATTGTTCTGTATGGAGAAGTCCCGGAAAGAGTTATCTATTCCCTGTCCCGGAAACTCAGGGACGATCTGGAAACTATTCCAAGCGTTCTGGAAGCAAACATATCCGGTGACCGGGAAGATCTTCTGGAAATTATCATCGATCCGCTGAAGCTGGAAAGCTATCAGCTTTCGCCTTCGGACATACTCTCCGTCGTAAGCAACAATAATAAACTTGTGGCAGCCGGCTCGCTGGACAGCGGCACGGGACGTTTTTCGGTAAAAATTCCCGGTGTTTTTGAGACTGCCCTGGATGTCTATAGCCTCCCCGTGAAAGTATCCGGCAACAGTGTCGTCACACTGGCTGATGTCGCCTCAATCAGACGCGGTTATAAGGAACCTCAAAGCTATTCCCGCTTCAACGGCGAGAAAGCAGTCTCCATTTCACTTACAAAACGGGCGGGTGAAAATACCTTCGAAGCGATTGATCGTGCAAAAAACATGGTGAAACTGAGTGCCAGACAGTGGCCCGACGGCGTGAAGCATGCCTTTCTGAGCGATCAGTCCATCGAGGTAAAAAATGCCGTCAGCAGTCTGCAGAACAGTATCATCTCCGCTATCCTTCTGGTTTCCGTAACCATAGTGATTGCGATGGGAAACAGAGCGGCGTTTCTGGTTGCGGTAACGATTCCCGGTTCCTTCCTGTTATCCATTTTCCTGCTGGACATGTTTGATTTCACCATCAACCAGATGGTCATGTTTGGCCTGATCCTTTCCGTCGGCCTTCTCGTGGATGGCTCTATCGTGGTCAGCGAATATGCGGACCGCAAGCTTCATGAAGGTCTTGGCAAGAAAGAGGCATTTAAACTGGCGGCCCAAAGGATGGCCTGGCCGATCCTGGCCTCCACGGCGACAACCCTGGCGGCCTTTTTTCCCCTGCTCTTCTGGCCGGGCACGCCTGGCGAGTTTATGAAATTTCTGCCCCTGACGCTGATTTATACCCTCAGCGCCTCTTTCCTCATGGCCCTCATTTTCATGCCTACACTGGGGAGCAAGATCGGAAAAAAAGAGGGAATGTCCTTTGATGCAGCCCGCAAAATGGCTGCCAGCGACCACTTCAGCGCCAAGGATGTTCCGGGGATGACCGGTGCCTATGTCCGTCTTGTCGATCGCCTGATCAGGCATCCCTTCCGTATGATTGCAGCGATTTTCTTAGTTATCATTGGGATCTTCGCTATTTTTGCAAACTCACAAGTGCCCGTTGAATTCCTCCCCCAGGGTGATCCGGAGAGACTTATTCTGAATGTCCATGCCCGCGGAAACCTTTCGATTGATGAAAAGGACATCCTGGTCCGTTCTGTCGAAAAACTGATCGAAAATGTTGACGGTGTGGAAAGCATCCAGTCCCAGACACTGGTCAGTATTTCGGCAAGCTCCGATTCCACGGAAGACGTCATCGGACAGTTTATCCTCAATTTCCGCAACTGGAAGGAACGGCGGGGTTCTTTCGAAATCGTCGAGGACATTCGAAACAGAACTGCAAATATTCCAGGACTGGTTGCTGAAGTTGTATTTCCCAAGTTCGGACCGGATCAGGGCAAGGATATCCAGATAGAGGTCAAGGCAGATGACATCCGCAAGGCCGCCGTTGTCGCCCAGGCAATATACAGCATGCTGGAAGAGGTTCCCGGCCTGTCCGATCTAGACAGCACGCTGCCCCTGCCCGGCATCCAGTGGGAACTGAAAGTAGATCGGGCGATGGCCGGACTCTATGACACTGATCTTTTGAGTGTCGGGAATATGGTGCAGCTCGTCACCAACGGCATCAAGGTTGGTGAATACCGTCCGGACGATACCGACGATGAAGTGGATATCAGGGTTCGGTTCCCGGAAAAATACCGGAACCTGGAACAACTGGATGACATACGCGTCTGGACAAGGGAAGGGCTTGTCCCGATCAGCAATTTTGTCAAGCGGGAAGCCAAGCAGAAGATCAGTACTATTGAGCGCATTGACACATTGCCGACATTCAAGGTGCGGAGCAATGTTATCGACATAAAAACCCGCAGCACAATCGTTGCCCAGATGGAGCAATGGCTGAGTCAACAGGTTTTTGATCCTTCCGTCAAAGTGAGTTTTGCCGGGCAGGATGAGGATCAGCAGGAATCTTTTGAGTTTCTGTTGCAGGCTTTCGTAATGGCCCTTTTTCTGATGTGCCTGATCCTGGTAACCCAGTTCAACAGTTTCTATAATGCCTTCCTGATCCTTCTGGCTGTTCTTTTATCCACGGCCGGCGTACTTATCGGCATTATCCTGTTTGATCGCAGTTTTCACGTTGTGATGACCGGCGTCGGCATCATTTCCCTGGCCGGTATTGTGGTGAACAACAATATCGTTCTGATCGACACATATGATCGACTGCATAAATCAGGCACGGACGCCTATAATGCCATTGTCCAAACTGTGGCTCAGCGCCTGCGGCCGGTAATGCTGACCACCATCACGACGGTTATCGGACTGATGCCGATGGTGTTTCAGGTCGATATTGATTTTGCCAACCGGCAGCTTGAGGTCGGCTCACCCTACTCCAAGATATGGGTGGATCTGGCGCTAGCCGTGTCCGTTGGACTGCTTTTCGCAACGATCCTCACCCTGCTCCTCACGCCCTGCCTGCTGGCGGCAAAGGTCAAGATTTCCCTGAAACTGGCTCACAGACGCCAACTCAAAAAGGAAAGGCAGCTCAAAAGGGCTGCCTGACCAAGGTTCCGGAGTAAAAAGGATACGTTCCAGCCGGCCTTACCGGCGCTTTTCCGTTCTGTGTCTTTTGACTGCAATCGGAATACTGGACAGATAGAGGAAGCCAATCACTGACATGGTGACCCACAGATGGGTAACCAGAAGAGAGAAGAAAATCGCGACCCCCAGGAAATAAAACATCACATAGTCGCGATTTATGGCCAGTCTCTTAAAGCTGAAGGTCGGAATACGGCTGACCGCCAGCAGGGCGATAATTCCAACATATGCTGAACAGACGACCGGATTTTTCAGAATGGCCCAGTCAGTCTCGAACGACAGTATCATAGGCCACACTGATAACGCAGCGGCCGCAGGGGAAGGAATGCCGGTGAAATAATTCTTCACCTTCTTGCCGCTGGTGGCCTCTTCGCTCAGTTCCGTGTTGAAGCGGGCCAGCCTGAGCACCATGCAGATGACATAGCCGAGCGAGATGGCCCAGCCCAGCCCCTTCACATCGTGAAGCACCCACATATACATGATAAGAGCCGGTGCGACACCAAAGGAGACGATGTCCGACAGCGAATCAAGTTCGGCACCGAATTTGCTGCTTCCTTTCAGGAGGCGGGCAATTCGGCCGTCAAGTCCGTCAAAAACACCTGCCACCAGAATAGATACAACCGCTGCCTCCCATTTGCCCAGAATGGCAAACCGTATGGCGAACATGCCGGAACACAGGGCCAGGATCGTCACCATGTTCGGCGCCAGGCTCCTGACCGGCATAATCGGAATTCTGCGCGTCGCTTTTTTCAGATCCTGCGGTTCACTCAACGAATTTCACCTTCGCGGTCTTTTTCCCGGATTTTTTCATTGCCGATAACAGTTTCCCCGGCAATGGCGCGCTGGCCGACACAGACTTGTGCGTGAACACCTTCAGGCAGATAGACGTCGACGCGGCTACCGAAACGAATCAAGCCGAATCTCTCTCCCGCCTTCATTTCGGTGCCGTCCACGGCCCAGCACAATATGCGCCTGGCCACCAGACCGGCGATCTGGACGAAGGCAATTTCCTTGCCACTGCTGGTTTCCATCAAAAGAGCGTGCCGTTCGTTTTCCTCGCTTGCCTTGTCGAGCGATGCGTTGAGGTATTTTCCAGGTGTATAGGCCTGACGAATAATTTTCCCATCCATCGGAATACGGTTTACATGCACATCAAATACATTCATGAAAATGCTGACCCGGACCCGGGGCGTTTCGCCCATTTCAAGCTCTGCCGGAGGCACCGCCTCGCCAACGGACTGCACGACACCATCAGCCGGACTGATAATCAACCCTTCTTTTACCGGTGTCACCCGTTCAGGGTCCCTGAAGAAATAGGCACACCATACAGTCAAGATAATCGCCACATTGATGAAAAATGACGGCATCTCCATGAGATACAGAAGAACGGTCGCTACCAGAAACGCGCCGACAAATTTATACCCTTCACGATGTATGGGTACAAAAACCGAAAGGATGCTGTCCATCACTAAAGACTTCCTGTTAATTAAACTTTCCCTTTAGTTGTAATCCACTAGAGGGGAATCATCAAATGCTTTCCGTCACCGGTACTTCGCTTTCCTCCAGCGCAGCCAGTTTTTCACGTACTTCCGAGGCTTCCTGCTGTTTCTGCCACATGCTGTAATAGAGCCCCTTTTGCGCCAACAGGTCGGCATGGCGCCCCCTTTCCACAATCCTGCCGGCATCCATCACCAGTATTTCGTCAGCATCAATGATGGTCGATAGCCGATGCGCAATGACAATTGTTGTGCGGTCTTTGGCTACCATCTTGAGCGCCGCCTGGATATCGCGTTCCGTATGACTGTCCAGGGCGGACGTGGCCTCATCCAGCAACAAGATAGACGGGTTTTTAAGAATCGTCCGGGCAATGGCCACCCGCTGTTTTTCGCCGCCAGAGAGTTTAAGCCCCCGTTCGCCAACCTCTGTTTCATATCCTTCCGGCAGAGCCTTGATAAATTTGTCGATCCTGGCCAGACGGGCGGCCTCTTCAACCTGTTCATCTGTCGCCTCGGGATTACCGTAGCGGATGTTATAGCGGATGGTATCGTTAAACAGGACCGTGTCTTGCGGCACCACACCTATATGTTTTCGAACAGACGACTGGCTAACCCGGCTGATATCCTGACCGTCAATTTTCACTGTCCCCCTGGCGATCTCATAAAAACGAAACAGGATTCGGGAGATCGTCGATTTTCCCGCACCGCTGGAGCCGACGATGGCCGTCATATGCCCTGCCGGCACTGTAAAAGAGACATCCTCGAGAATGCGCCGGTTTTTCGCATAGTGAAAGGAAACATGTTCAAAGGAGACTTCGCCCCCTGCAATAACCAGGTCCTGTGCGTCGGGATGGTCCTTCACCTCGGCATGCTCGGAAACGATGGCAAACATTTTTTCCATGTCGACCAGAGACTGCTTGATTTCACGATAGACGAAGCCCAGGAAATTGAGCGGCATATATATCTGGATTAACAGGGTATTGACCAGTACAAAGTCACCGATCGTCAATTGCCCGTCTACAACCCCCTTGCCCGCAAGAATAAGGACAATCACCAGCCCGAGGGAAATGATCACTCCCTGCCCGACATTCAACAAGGTCAGGGACAACTGGCTTCTCACCGACGCATTTTCATATCGTTCCAGCGCCAGGTCATACCGCCGCGCCTCATGTTCCTCGTTATTGAAATATTTAACAGTCTCGTAATTGAGGAGACTGTCGATCGCCTTGGTATTGGCCTGGGTGTCATGCCTGTTCATCTCTCGACGATATTTCAGACGCCATTCCGTCACAGCAATGGTGAAATAGATATATCCGCCGAGGCTGACAAATGTAACCAGAGCATAAAAGAACCCGAAATTAATCCAGAAGATTGCAGAAATCAGAACAAGCTCAAGCAGTGTCGGCAGAATATTGAACAGCATAAAGCGCAGGAGAAAATCAATTCCTTTGACGCCACGCTCGATGATCCGGCTCAGTCCCCCGGTTTTTCGGTCCAGATGAAAGCGCAGAGAAAGGATATGCAGATGCCGGAAAGTCTTGAGCGCCACAGTTCTGAGTGCGTGCTGGCCCACCCTGACAAAAATGGCGTCACGGAATTCCCCAAAGACGAGACTCAATACCCGTGCCGCCCCGTAGGCCAGAATAAGCCCGAGCGGAAGGACAATAGCCAGCTTTTCACTTCCTGGCACATCCCCTTCCCCGGACAGGACGTTGATGGCATCCTTCAGAAGAAAAGGCACGTAAACGCCGATCAGCTTGGCGGTAACCAGAAAAATCAGTGCCAGAACCACCCGGGTTTTAAGATCCGTTCGCCCTGTCGGCCACAAATACGGCAGAAGGCTTTTTACCGTTTGCCAGTGATTTTCGCCTTTGTCCCCGTCTTTTTTTTCCGGGTCTTCGATCATGGATCTCATTGAATGCCCTGCACTATATAAGTTTTTTTAAATATTATATGAAAACGATTTTTTATTTACTCTATTTTAAGGGGCCTGCACTAGTCTGTCATGAGAAAAGCAACCAGCTTTTAAGTGGAGTATTCAGGTGTCCGAAGCCGTATTATCACAGGCCTCGTTTGATATGGGAACAAACGTGACTAAAAACAAGAAATCGGGGGCAAGTATCTACGAGTTAGACCGCCTTCTGAAAAAACTGGCCGCAGAAGTTACCGATGAAAAACTGGAATTACCGGCAGGTTTTACATTTACCTGGCATAACATCCCCTTTGCTGGACAGATCATCAGTTTTGAAGGTAATGACGAGCTTAAGCTTGATCTTGTCGCCAACCTTGGCCATCTGACCTACAGTGCCGAAAATCTTAATCATCGCAAACAGTTGCTCAGCATTTTTCAGCCTCTTGTCTGGAAAGGCGAATTTGTCATCAACCGGCACAGCCAGATCCAGCTGATTACACAAACCAGCTTTTCCGGTGAACTCAGTGCCCGAAATATCATGACGGCTATCACCTTTACCCTTATCGACATCCAGGGCAGGATCAGGGATATTGCAGCTCAGATCAAAGGCTGACACCAACCTCCTTCCGATTTTACGTCATCGATATAGCTAGTTTTGCTGATTGTCCTGCCTGGGCAGGGCAAATTTCTGCCCGGGATATATCAGGTCGGGATCGCGGATAACTTCCCTGTTGGCGCTGAAGATCATGGTGTAATGGAAACCTGATCCATACAGCTTGCGGGCGATGTGCCACAGGCTGTTCCCCGGGTGCACGATGACTTCACCTTTTGCCCGGCCCGGGTCGATTTCCAGCAGGGGATCAAAGGGCTGTTCAATCCTCACCTCAACGTCGTCCCCATCCAGCAACTGGTCAAGTCGCAGCAGATGTTCTCCGTCTGCCAGGTTTTTCTCGAATGAGAGAGTCCAGTTCCCGTCTTCGGTTCCGGTAACTTCACCCACATAGTCGTTGTCCAGATAAATCCTGACAATAGTAAGGGGAGCGGCCATGCCGGATATCATGATCCGGCCCTGATCGTCATAATCAAGGGATTCCAGTGACAGACCCTTGGTCAGATCGCCAAGATTGAGTTTTCTCGGTTTCTGCAGAACGCGGCTTGGACCATGTCCGGCCCGCGGGCTGAGGATCGCCACCACGCCCTCTGTCTCATCATCGACGAAGCGCTGCTCATCTCTTTCGGGCACTGCGACAATAACCACATCGCTAGAATAGACATCGAAAGATCCCGGCGTCTGGGACTTCAGACTTAACTCGGTCGGACCGCTGGGAAGCGGTGAATCAAAGATCAATACCCATTCACCGTTGCGATCAGCAACCGCAGCACCGATTTCATCTTCCCAGGCATAGATATAAACGTCGCTGTTCGGTTCCGCCCGGCCGGCGATCACGCCGGTTCCGTTGCGGCTGATGCGGACAATATCGAAAGTGGGAATGATTGTTCTGACAACTTCTTCGCTTGCCGTTTCAACGGACTGTGTTTTCAGTTCTTCATTATCCAGAAGATCCGACGTAAAGAGGTCCATTCCCCCCTCGTCGGCAAAAAACATAATCCAGACCACAGCACAGACCGAGACGACAGCCAACAGCGTCAGGCTTGCTTTCAATGCCCAATCGGAACTGCTGCTATCCCTTTTCTGGGGGGGTTGTCCGAGATCTTCTGCCAAGAAACTACCAAATCACCTAAGTTCTGTTACTTCTGATATATAACGGCTGGTTCATAGTTTCCAGCGCCAATTTTATTTTATGTCGGGAAAAGAAGCCACATTTGACAGGTTGTTATAAAAATTTGTCGAAACTGTGACTGGGACTTCATATTTTTATGAAATAGAGGAGCAAAACATTCTATAGTAATTTTCGTCCACTATATTACGGATTTATTCATGGCTAACATAGAATCCATCTGCGTCTATTGCGGATCAAAAACCGGAAACAACGGCAAATTTTCCACCCTTGCCCGTAACCTGGGGCATCTTATGGCGGAACAGAATATTCGCCTTGTCTACGGCGGCGGCAGTATTGGGCTCATGGGCATTATCGCCCGAGCTGTGATGGAAAAAGGCGGCAGTGTCACCGGTGTGATCCCCGGACATCTGGAGGATCTGGAAGTCGGCGAAAAAAACCTCACCGACAAATTCGTTGTTAACAACATGCATGAACGCAAGCGGATGATGTTCGATCATTCCGATGCATTTGTCATCCTGCCCGGCAGCATCGGCACCCTGGATGAAACCATTGAAATGGTCACCTGGAAACAGTTGCAGCTGCATGACAAACCAATCATCCTTCTCAATGCCGACAATTACTGGGATCCGTTCATTAAAATGCTCAAAAACATCATCAGCGAGGGTTTCATGACGGAACATACAATGAGCCTGTTTGAAGTCATTTCCGACCTGGATGAACTTCTCCCCCTGCTGGAGAAATTGCCAGAGCCGAAAATTGACCCAAAAAATACTCTTTTTTAGCAAGATTCTTTGTGATCGGGACTTCCAAACCGCGATATCCGGTGGTATGTTGCGCCCCATCATGAGAGCAGTTCTCACCGCTTTTGAACGGAATTCCGATAACCCCGGCGACCATTCGGGTTGCCGCTGAACCGAGTAAGGGTCCAATATGGCAAAAATCAAAGTTGAAAATCCTGTCGTCGAGCTTGATGGCGATGAAATGACACGCATCATCTGGGCGTGGATCAAGGAAAAGCTGATCCATCCCTATCTTGATATCGACCTGAAATATTATGATCTGGGCATTGAAGCCCGTGATGAAACAGACGACCAGATTACCGTTGATGCAGCCAATGCCATCCGGGAAATCGGTGTTGGTGTAAAATGCGCCACGATCACTCCGGATGAACAGCGCGTTGAGGAATTCGGCCTCAAAAGAATGTATCGTTCTCCGAACGGCACCATTCGTAACATTCTCGGCGGTACCGTGTTCCGCGAGCCGATCATTTGTTCAAACGTACCGCGCCTTGTTCCCGGCTGGACCGACCCGATTGTTATCGGCCGCCATGCCTTTGGCGACCAGTACCGCGCTACCGATTTCCTGGTGCCCGGCGCCGGTAAACTGACCATCAAATTCCAGCCGGATGACGGTGGTGAACCGATTGAACATGAAGTCTTTAATTTCCCGAGCGCAGGTGTTGCCATGTCCATGTATAACCTGGACGACAGCATTCGCGATTTCGCCCGCGCCAGCATGAACTATGGTCTTAACCGCGGCTGGCCGGTTTACCTGTCCACAAAGAACACAATCCTGAAAGCCTACGACGGCCGCTTCAAGGATCTGTTCCAGGAAATTTTTGACAGTGAGTTTGCCGATAAATTTGCCAAGGCAGGCATCACCTATGAACACCGCCTGATCGACGACATGGTTGCCTGCGCCCTTAAATGGAACGGCAAATTTGTCTGGGCCTGTAAAAACTATGACGGTGACGTTCAGTCCGACACCGTTGCCCAGGGTTTCGGTTCCCTCGGCCTGATGACATCCGCGCTGATGACGCCGGACGGGAAAGTGGTTGAGGCAGAGGCTGCCCACGGGACCGTGACACGTCACTATCGCATGCACCAGCAAGGGAAGGAAACATCCACCAACCCGATCGCTTCCATCTATGCCTGGACAGGTGGCCTGAAACACCGCGCCAAACTCGACGGAAATGATGAACTGATGAAATTCGCCAGCACGCTGGAGCGGGTCTGTGTGGATACTGTGGAAAGCGGTTTCATGACCAAAGACCTGGCGCTACTCGTCGGTCCGGAACAGAACTGGCTCACCTCACGTCAGTTCTTTGACAAGATTGATGAAAACCTGCAAAAAGCAATGGCATAAGGTTTTCCGGTATTGAACATGAAAGGCCCGCCTGACGCGGGCCTTTTTTATTTCACACTGCTCTCCCCGGCTATTGCGTTCCGGAGTCAGGAAATATCGCTCTCGCATTCCGGCTGGCCATAGTCATCCGGACCGAATTTCCGATACTCTTTCTGCAGCCTTTCTTCAAGTTCCGGATAATTTGCCATCAGGTGCTGATAATCACTGACTTCCAGAACAAGCAGCTGACAGCGGGAAATTGCAACATAGTTGGCTGTAAAGTTTGTGTTTTCCACAAGTGACTTCACCCCGAAAAAGGCCCCTTCCTGCAGATTTATAATGTCACGTCCGCTGCGCCTGGCCACCTCTCCGCTGACAATCAGATACATCTTGTCCGCCTTATCCCCCGCCCGGGCGATCAGTTTGCCTTCCTGGACCACACGGGATCTCAGAAATTTTGCAATTGAGGAGATCATCGCCGCATCAAGTCCGCTGAACAGTGGCACCCGGGCAACCAGTCCCCAGCGGACGACAAAATCCTGCCGATGAATTTCATTGGAAAAGCCGGAGGCGATAATGCCGATCGGCAATGCATACATGGCCAGACCGAAAATCATGACGATGCCGCCGAAAAGTTTGCCAACGATGGTTATCGGAACCACATCGCCATATCCCACCGTCGTCAGGGTGGTCAGGGACCACCACATGGCGATCGGAATATTTCCGAATGCTTTTGGCTGAACATGCCCTTCCACATAATACATGATGGTTGCGGAAAACAGAACCAGACCGAGCATGATAATCATGGTCGCCAATAGCGCGCGGCGCTCCTCGTAAATCACCCGCGCCATGGACCCCAGGGCCGGCGAATAGCGCATCAGCTTGAATATTCGCAACAGCCTGAATATAAGGAGAAACCTGAGATCCACCCCAAAGAAGAAGAAGAACACCATTGGTGCTATGGCGACGAAATCGATCACCATCAGCGGGCTCAACAGAAACCTCGTCCGGAACCCCATCATACTGCTGTGATCATTTTCAGACAGATATTCTACACAGACCCAGAGCCTGAGGAGATATTCAATGGCAAATACAGCCAGGGAAAAAATCTCAAAAAACAGCAATTCTTCGTAATAGACCAGGCCGATACTGTAAATGGTTGCCATGGCCATGGCGGCAATGTTCAAAAGCACAAGAAGGACCATGAATATATCGAAAGCACGTCCAGCAAGAGTGCCGGTGCCGCCGACTTCCATGATTTCAAATATTCTGCGCCTGATTGTCTTGGCTTGTCTGGCCATGGTTCCCTCTGAAAAAAAGGCCGCCTGTGACAGCGGCCCTTATCTTACAAACCTGAAATGAAATTTTCTATGGCTTTTATAGCCTCATCGGCCTTGTCTCCATCGGGTCCGCCGGCCTGCGCCATATCAGGCCTTCCGCCGCCGCCTTTGCCGCCAACCGCCTCTGCGCCGACGCGCACCAGATCCACTGCGCTGACTTTGTCCTTCAGATCATCTGTCACCGCAGTCAGAACCGCCGCCTTCCCGTCATTAACCGCAACAAAAGCAACAATACCCGAACCAACCTTTTTCTTGGCTTCGTCTGCCAGGCCGCGAAGATCCTTTGCCGCAACGCCGTCCAGCACCTGTCCCAGGAATTTATGGGCGCCTACCATTTGTATGTCCTGCCCCTGTGACGTACCGCCGCCGCCCATGGCCAGCTGTTTTTTCAGCTCGGAAATTTCCTTTTCCATGGCCTTCCGATCATCCAGAAGCTTTTTCAGGCGATCCGGCAACTGTTCCGCCGTCACCTTCAGGGTTGATGTAGCGGCCTCAAGGCAATCTTCCTCAGCGGCAATATAAGCAAGCGCATCCTGTCCGGTAACTGCCTCGATCCGGCGTACACCAGAGGAAACCGCCCCTTCGGAGGTAATCTTGAACAAACCGATGTCACCGGTACGTATCACATGGGTCCCGCCACACAGTTCGACGGAAAAACGATCTTCCGGCGTTTCCTTGATGCCCATGGAAACAACCCGGACCTCGTCGCCGTATTTCTCCCCGAACAGGGCCATGGCACCGGCCTCGATGGCCTCATCCGGTGTCATCAGGCGGGTGACCACTTCCGTATTTTGCCGGACAACCCTGTTGACAGACTGCTCGACCGTCCGGATTTCTTCATGGCTCAGGGCTTTTGAATGGCTGATGTCGAAACGCAATTTATCCGGCGCCACCAGCGATCCTTTCTGGGTCACATGTTCGCCGAGGATTTCACGCAGCGCCGCATGAAGAATATGGGTGGCCGAATGATTGCCGCGAAGGCGGTTGCGGTTTTCGCCGTCAACCTTCATATCGACAATATCGCCAAGCCTGATTTCCCCTTCCAGCACCTTACAGTGATGGACATGAAGGGTATTAAGCTGTTTTGACGTATCCGTGACCTTGAGATTGGTGCCAGTGCCTGAAGTGATATGACCGATATCGCCCATCTGACCACCTGATTCACCATAGAAAGGCGTCTGGTTTGTGAGCACCGCAACAGACTGGCCCTCAACGGCCTTCTCCACTTTTTTGCCGTCGACCACGAGACCGACGACCTTGCCATCGGCTCGCTGCGACGTATAGCCGACAAACTCGGTGGCGCCATGTTCATCATAAAGTTCAAACCACAGTTCGTCCGTGGCTGCCTCGCCGGAACCTTTCCATGCGGCCCGGGCATCTGCCTTCTGCTTGGCCATGGCCTTTTTAAAGCCGGCCTCGTCTACACCGAAGCCCTTTGACCGCAGGGCATCCTGGGTCAGGTCAAGAGGGAAACCAAAGGTATCATAAAGTTTGAACGCCACGTCGCCGGCCAGTGTTCCGCCTTCCGGAAGGCTCTCCACTTCTTCATCCAAAAGCTTAATACCTCTCTCCAAGGTCTTCTTAAACCTTGTTTCTTCAAGAAGAAGAGTCTCTGTAATCAGGGCTTCTGCACGACCGAGTTCCGGAAAAGCCTGCCCCATCTGGGCCGTCAGTGCCGGAACCAGCCTGAACATAAGCGGATCCTGGCAACCGATCATATGAGCGTGTCGCATGGCCCGGCGCATAATCCGGCGCAGCACATAACCGCGCCCTTCATTTGACGGCAGAACCCCGTCTGCAATCAGGAAACAGCTGGACCGCAGGTGGTCGGCAATGACCCGGTGAGAGACATTGTGATCACCATATGGTTCGACACCGCTGGCATCAGCGGATGCCTGGATCAGATGTTTGAACAGATCGATTTCATAGTTATCATGAGTACCCTGAAGAACTGCGGCAATACGCTCCAGCCCCATACCGGTATCTATGGAGGGTTTGGGGAGATTGAGCCGGTTGCCGTCCGCCTTCTGATCGAACTGCATGAATACCAGATTCCAGATTTCGACAAACCGGTCGCCGTCTTCCTCCGGGGATCCCGGAGGGCCGCCCCAGATATGTTCGCCGTGATCATAGAAGATTTCCGAACAGGGCCCGCAGGGACCGGTGTCGCCCATTGACCAGAAATTGTCGGACGTGGCGATACGAATGATGCGTTCTTCCGGCAGGCCCGAGATCTTGCGCCAAAGGTCGAATGCCTCGTCATCTTCATGATAGACGGTGGTCGTCAGTTTGTCCGGCGACAGGCCGAATTCCTTTGTAATCAGCTCCCAGGCATAATAGATGGCCTGTTCCTTGAAATAGTCGCCAAAGGAAAAGTTTCCCAGCATTTCAAAAAAAGTATGGTGCCGTGCCGTATAACCGACATTGTCGAGGTCATTATGTTTGCCGCCGGCCCGTACGCATTTCTGGCTTGACGCCGCACGCACATAATCCCGGCTTTCCGCGCCGGTAAAGACATTTTTGAAAGGCACCATTCCCGCATTTGTGAACATCAGGGTAGGATCATTATGCGGCACCAGCGGACTGCTGGGGACAATTTCGTGGTCATTCTTCCGAAAATAATCCAGGAAAGCACTGCGGATTTCGTTGGTGCCTTTCATTTTACGCTAAACCCTTTCTCATGCGGCGGCACGAAAGTGCCTGCGCGCCACATTATTCAAATCTGTCCTTGCCATAGCCCTTCCCGGGCCATCTCTATTGGGATAGTCTTTTACCCCTTGATCACTGCGCTGTCCAGCATTGTATACTGTAGGGGAAGCAGGCGACAGCTGCCACAAAAAAGGCGCCCTGAGGGCGCCTTTAAAATGTATTTTACAAGAGGTTATTCCTCTTCAGTCTCCTTCACGGATCCTTCCTTCAGCATCACCTTGTCAAGAATACCGGCGTTATGACGGATCGCCTGCTCGATGGTATCCGCTATTTCCCTGTTTTCCTTGAGAAACCGTTTGGCATTTTCCCTGCCCTGACCGATACGCTGGCTGTCATAGGAATACCATGACCCTGATTTTTCGACGATTCCGGCCTTGACCCCGAGATCAACCAGTTCACCCATCTTGGAAATCCCCTCACCGTACATGATATCAAACTCGATCACCTTGAACGGCGGGGCCACCTTGTTCTTGACCACCTTGACCTTGGTCTGGTTGCCGACAATTTCCTCTTTATCCTTGATCGCACCGATACGGCGAATATCAAGCCGGACGGAAGCATAGAACTTCAGAGCGTTACCGCCGGTGGTCGTTTCCGGACTGCCGTACATCACGCCGATCTTCATCCTGATCTGGTTGATGAAAATCACCATACATTTTGATTTGGAAATAGATCCGGTCAGCTTGCGCAGGGCCTGGCTCATCAGACGGGCCTGCAGCCCCACATGGGAATCCCCCATTTCACCTTCCAGCTCCGCCCGCGGCGTAAGCGCCGCCACACTGTCGATCACCAGAATATCCACGGCCCCGGAACGGACCAGGGTATCGGCAATTTCAAGAGCCTGTTCCCCGGTATCAGGCTGGGAAATCAGCAGTTCCTCAATGTCCACACCGAGCTTGGACGCATATACCGGATCAAGGGCATGTTCCGCATCGACAAAGGCTGCCACACCGCCGGTCCGCTGAACTTCCGCTGCAACATGAAGGGCCAGCGTGGTTTTACCGGAACTCTCCGGGCCATAGATCTCGATGATCCGACCTTTCGGCAGACCGCCGATACCAAGCGCAATATCGAGGCCAAGAGAGCCGGTGGAAACGGCCTCAATGTCCACAGCTGTATTATTCTGCCCCAGTTTCATGACAGAACCTTTGCCAAAAGCACGTTCTATCTGTCCAAGGGCTGCTTCGAGAGCTTTCTGTTTATCCATATTGTCCTGTCCGACCAGTTTCAGCTGCGATGTTGCCATAATCCTTCTCCTCTATATTCCATAGCCCGCTCAAGGTTGCAATGAAGGATAATGTACATGTTTTGTTCTCATTGGCAAGAACTTTTTTAACATACTGTTTTTATTGGTATTTTAAATAATAATACACCTAATGTTCTCCTAAAGAGAACGCAAAACAAGGGGTATTTCACAGAGTTAAGACGGCGACCCGACAGAATCATCATAGAGGCTGGTCAACTCTCCAGCACATCCTTGACCTGTTCAGCCAGCTGTTTGAGACTGAATGGCTTGGGCAGAAAGTTGAAGTCTTCCTCCCCGAGGTTCTTGTCAAAGGCATCTTCCGCATAGCCGGATATAAAGATCACCTTGAGATCGGGATATTTTTCCTTCACTTTTTTGACCATGGTCGGGCCATCCATCTGCGGCATGACCACATCACTGATGATCAGGTCCAGCTTTCCTTCCAGTTCCTGCACCACCTTCAGGGCCTTATCGCCGCTGTTGGCCTCATAGATCTTGTATCCTTTATTCTTCAAGGCCCGTGACGCGAACATGCGAACCGCATCCTCGTCCTCGACCAGGAGAATGTTGCCCTTGCCGGTCAGGTCCTTGGCTACTTTCTGCGCGGTTTCCTGAACCACCTGTTCCTCAGCAACTTCCCGCTTGCTCTCTTTATGCATAGGGATATAGATGCTGAAGGTTGTGCCCTTGCCCAGCTCGCTGGCGGGGAAGACAAAGCCGTCGGTCTGCTTGATAATCCCATAGACCGTTGACAGGCCGAGACCTGTCCCCTTGCCCACTTCCTTGGTGCTGAAGAAAGGCTCGAAAATCTTACCCAGATGTTCCTTGGCAATGCCGGTTCCGGTATCTTCCACTTCCAGCAACACATAATCGTTGGGCGGCATAACCTTGTAGCGCTCACTGATTTTCAGGGATTCCTGATAGGGAATATTGCGGGTGCGGATCATGATCTTGCCGCCTTCCGGCATCGCGTCCCGCGCATTCACACAGAGGTTGATGATCACCTGCTCCAGCTGACCCTGGTCCACCTTGACCGGACCAAGCCCGCGGCCGTGCTTCATTTCCAGCTCGATCGTCTCCCCGATCAGGCGCCTGAGAAGGTTTGACAGTTCCGCCAGCACATCAGTAACGATAAGCACCTTGGGCCGCAGGGTTTGCTGGCGGGAAAAGGCCAGAAGCTGACGCACAAGATTGGCCGCCCGGTTCGCGTTCTGTTTGATCTGGATGATATCGGAAAATGACTGATCTCCCGGACCATGCCGCACCAGAAGCAAGTCACAGAATCCGGTGATTGCCGTCAGAAGATTATTGAAGTCATGGGCAATGCCACCCGCCAACTGCCCGACCGCCTGCATTTTCTGAGACTGGGCAAACTGGAGCTCCAGACTTTTCTGTTCCGTGGTATCGATCAGGTAAAGAATGGAAACACCGCTATGTTCGGCAAAATGCTCGAGCCGGGTGATGTAAAGCTGTCCCCGTTTTTCTTCTTTCCCCTTGAAAGCAACATCGGCGACGGTACTGGCCTCGCCGCTCTCGATCGTATGTTCAATTTTCCCGATAATATCCTGGTAATCCTCGGTCTCGAGGAAGTCCTTCAGTCTTTTGGTTTTTACCAGACCGAGCGCGGCAAGAAAGTTCCTGAAAATATTATTACGTTCCAGCACCTCCCCCTTGGCTGTCACGACGGCGATACCGATAGGAGAATCCATGAAGAAATGTTCGATATTCACGTCCGACGGCATGGCATGATCAGTCCGGTCACCGCCGGAGCGATGCAGGACATAAAGAGAAATATCTTCATCCCGGAAAGGAGTTTCAAAGTCCTCTACAGCATGAATTTCCAGTGAAATGTCATTTCCGGCAAGGGTCTTGCAGGAAACTTTTCCATTGAGATTTTTCTTTTCACTGGCTGTCATCGTCTGCAAGGGAACAGGAAGCTGCAGATCCCCCTCATCCAGATCTACGATCCAATCCCTCAGCAGATCGTTGACAAACAGTATTTCATCATCGCTGCTGACCGCCATGAAACCGGTATTGCCCAAATCCATTAAACGGCCGATACCACTCAGGTCCATTCTCCGGCTTAACGCAGTCGCCGGCTTATCCACGGTATCGCCTGCCGCCGCATTCCAGCGCACATACCCCTGCCGTTCCTGCTCGTGATAAAGATCCAGTTTCAGAACTACCGGCCGGCGTTCCTGATCCTCAACCGTGATGGTCAGGCTCTTTTTCTCTCCCGGCCCAAGTTTTTTGACAATTGTTTCCAGTTCGGCCTTTTCTTCTGCATTGACAAAGGGAAGTCTGAAAGGAGAAATCGTCTGATCGCCGGTGATAGAGTCCATAAGCTGTCGAAACCTTGAATCAGCGTAAACGACTTCCCCCACCCGGCTTGTCAGCAAATAAGCCTGATCGCTGTCTGCTCCTGACACCGAAGCGGTTCGCGCCTGAACTGGCAAAGCTGCCTGCTCCCGATGCAGAAAATAGGCCATGACAATTGCAGTTACCAAAACCGCTGAACCGGAAAGAATAATGCCTGCCGTGATATACCCCAAACTCAGACAAAAAATAAACAAGGCAAGAGCCACGAGAATGCCGATACCCGCCAGTGTCATCATAAAGGGATAATCAATTCTGTCCCCGCGATCCGAAGTGGCATAAATATAGGAACTGTCTGTTGTAATCGGGCTGAATTTGTTCATTTTTTAATTCTTTGTTTTTACGTTTCAAATCTCTGTAATATTAAGCATCATTTGTGGATTAGTTCAATGATGGACGATATGCAGGTCGCTGCCCCGCCTTGAGCTTTAGGATATATCCGATCACCTCTGCAACCGCCTTGTAATGTTCCGGCTGGATTTCTTCATCCACTTCCACTGCGGCGTGAAGCGTCCTGGCAAGTGGTGGATTTTCAAGGATCGGAATATCATGCTCTTCGGCAATCTCCCTGATTCGGAGGGCAACATTGTCCACGCCTTTTGCCACCACAACCGGAACTTCCATGACGCCCTGATTATACTTCATGGCCACGGCATAGTGGGTCGGGTTTGTCACAACCACATCCGCTTCAGGAACAGCCGCCATCATCCGCCTGCGGGACCGTTCCATCCTGATCTGTCGAAGCCTGGCTTTGACCATAGGGTCACCGTCAGTCTGTTTCATCTCGTCCTTGACTTCCTGCTTGGTCATGCGCATCTGCTTCATGAACTGGAAACGCTGGAACATATAATCCATGCCGGCAATAATGGCCATAATAGCCACAACGCCCCCCAGAACCCGCAAGACCATTACATAGATGATATGCACAACGTCCGTAATTTCGTAGGTCATCATATGTTCGAGGAGATCCCGTTCTGGCCAGACGAGAATGAACACAACTGCCGCCACAATCGTGATTTTGAGTATGGATTTGAAAATTTCGGCGAAATTCTGCATGGAAAAAATGCGTTTCAATCCTCCTAACGGAGAAATTTTATTCAGCTTTGGTTTTATTTTTTCTGCTGAAAGTATCGGTTTATGCTGGATTACAGTTCCCGTAAGAGCGCCGGCAAGCAGCAATATTATCGGTAAGACAAGAAAAACCCCCACTTTCATCAACACACCCGCCAGAAAAGACTGTAATCCCTGCCCGTCCATAGGTACTTCGTGGGAAAACTCAAATATACGCGCAAGCGAATTACTTAAACCACTCATACTTGACGCGCCGCTGATCAAGACCACAAGCGTAATAGCCAGCAGGATAAAGAAGTGCTTTACTTCCTGACTCTTGACCACCTCGCCTTTGTCCTGAGCATCCTGAAGCTTCTTGGACGTCGGTTCCTCGGTCTTTTGCGATTGATCCTGATCTTCTGCCAAAGGGACTCCTCAAACGATCCGTTACACCAGGAAAACTGAAATACTGTTTTCCATATATTGCAGGAACCATGTCATTCCCGCCCCCAGCACAATCATCAGAATGATAAATCCCACTGCGATATTGAGAGGCATGGCGATAAAAAATACCTGCAATTGCGGCATTAACCGTGCAAGTATACCAAGACCAATATTAAAAATCAGTCCATAAACAAGAAAGGGTGTTGCGATCTGCAGACCCAGCTGGAAAGCATTTGCCACCGTATCCAGCACTCTCTCGGCAAAATCATTAATCATGAGATCAAAACCAACTGGAAACAACGTATAGCTGTCGTGCATGGCCCCGATCATAAGGTGGTGCAAATCGGTCACAAAAATCAAGGTTGTTCCCATAAGGGTCAGAAAGGTACCCATCTGGGCGCTTTGCCCCCCCTGCATCGGGTCGAACGCCTGCGCCGCCGCCAGACCGGTGTTCATGGCGATTATCATACCGGCCAGATGCAACGCACTCATCAGAAGTCGTATGGAGGTACCGATCATGATACCGACGAGAGCCTCCTTGAACATAAGAACAAATAAAGGAAGCGGCTGTTCAGGCATGGACGGTATCGCTGATTTCACCACAAGGTACACCAGAAGACTGACACCAAGGGCCATGACCAGCCGTATACGGGGGGAAATTGCACTTTCCCCGAGGGCTGGCAGAATAATGAACATACTGCCAAGACGGGTAAACACCAGTAAAAAGCCGAATATTTCCTGCGGCAGATACTGGCTAAACAAGACCTATGATCCGCTCGGCAATTTGTTGCATGAAGGTACCCAGGGTTTCCCCCATGAAGGGCAGGAAAAAAAACAAAGAAAGAAAGATAGCGATAATTTTCGGCACAAATGTCAGAGTCATTTCCTGAATTTGTGTCAGCGCCTGAAACAGGGATATAAACAGGCCGACGACAAGAGCAACCATCATAACAGGCCCAGCCACCTTGATCAGGACCCAGATGGCTTCCTGTGCCAAATCAATGACGTCTGCCCCGTTCATTCAAGTAAACCTTCTTGATCGTTTGGCCGGATCGCTAGATCGGCATGCGGATAATATCCTGATAAGCGGAAATGACCTTATCGCGGACCGCTACAACTGTTTCCAGGACCATCTCGGCATTCTGAACACTGGTGACGACATCGACAAGATCCGCCTGTTTATTCAGCGCCTGAATGCCGGTCGTTTCGCTCCTGCCAACAGCTTCCGCCGTGCTGCCGAGACTTTCCTTTAAAATGGAGGAAAAGGATCCTGCACCCTCGGTTTCCACAGAACCGACCGGCGATATCTTCTCCACTTTTCCGCCCAGCCCCCCAACTCCCTGACTTTTCAGGGTATTTGCATAGGCATTTGCGGCGTCCATTGCTTTAATGTTCATTTTGGAGACTCCCTGACCTTAAATCTATCTGAGAAGATCAATAGTTCTCATGATCATATTTTTGGAAACATCGATGGCATTCAGATTGGCATCATAGGAGCGCTGCGCCTGTTTCATATCAATGGCTTCCACCAGTGAATTCACATTCGGTGTCCTGATGTATCCGTTTTCATCGGCTGCCGGGTGACCGGGTTCAAATTCAAGACCAAAGTCAGACTGATCAAACTTGACGTCATTGACCTTGACTTCCTGAACGCCGAGTTCACGGTTGAGCTCGTTGACAAAAGTGATGACCTTGCGGCGATAAGGATCTTCCCCGGGTGCATTGGCCACGGAATTAGCGTTGGCCAGGTTCTCCGAGATCACCCTCATACGAACGGTTTGCGCCTTCATCCCGGCGGCGGATATCATCATGGATTTGGAAAGATCCATATTAGTCTCCTAAGTCAGCTTTTTTTGCCAAGCGCGGTTTTAAGCAACCCGACCTGTTTCTTATACAGGTTGACGGCCATTGTATAGTCCATCTGGGTTTCTGTCATTTTAACCAGCTCGTCTTCCAGATTTACCGCATTTCCATCCGGACTTGTTGAGGTAAAACCGGCCTCGATTTCCTTGATTTCAAACAATGTGCCATTGGAGCCACCCGCGGACAAATGATCACTTTCGTCAGTCTGCAATTGCAGAGTGCCGTTGGTTGAATAGCGGTCCACATGAGCCTTGAAGCTGACTTTCTTCAGATCCTTGGGGATAAACCCCGGTGTATTGGCATTGGCAATATTCTGTGCCAGGACCTTTTGTCGTTCGTTCAGCCACGACATCTTCTTGCTGATCGAACTGAATATGGCAATCTTATTCAGGTCCATTTAATTTACCTTGTTCAATGCACCGTTTCCGGCCATTCACCTTACAGATAAAATACAATCAATGTTTAACGATACAACACTACGAGGCTATTGTGGAGAGATAAAATTAACAATCTGTTAATCTCCTGCCCGGACAATAAGCTAATATCCAAAAAACCAGAACTGGAGTAACTGACCGCAACCTGTTTCATGGTTAACAATAAGGGCTGTTATTTTTTGTAACCTGTGCTTATTATCCATGAAAATACAAGATCAAAAAACCAGAATCGGAATTTGTCTTCTCATGACAACGGACCAGTCCCCAGAAAAGCAACGTCAAACGGCGGTCGCCCTGAGCCAGGAAGGCGAAAGGCACAATATCCCCAGAATAACAGCCACCGGAAAAGGCGCCAATGCTGAAAAAATTCTGGATCTTGCTTTCGCCAGCGGCGTAAAAGTCAGACAGGACGAAGATCTGGTGACCCTCCTTGGCGTATTTAGCGAAGGCGACCTTATTCCGATGGAAGCGCTGCAAACCGTGACGGAAATCCTCGGATATCTCTATCAGGAACAGGTTACCCTGGACAAGGAAACATATACCAGGCCAAGGCCGGACGACGGAAGGGACACTATCTGATGGATATTATAAGTTATGTCCAATATCTGATTGCCCTGCTTTTTGTGATTGCCCTGCTTTTCGGTCTGGCCTACCTCGCCAAACGCATGGGGTTGTCTGCACGAGTGACCATTAACTCCCCCAAAGCCGGCAGCAGGCGGCTAAATGTCGTGGAAATTCTTCCCATTGATACAAAACGAAAACTGATCCTGGTCCGGCGAGACAAGACAGAACATCTTCTTATGCTTGGCACGGAACGCGATCTTGTTATAGAACAGAATATTCCTGCACCGGACGCAGACAAACAGACCAGGGAACAAACAGGGGCATGACCGCAATCCACAATTACAAAAGAACTTCGGCTGTCATATTCTGCATCGGCCTGTTTGCTGTTTTATTTTTTTCAATGCCGGCCGAGGCGCAGGAATTCAACCTGAACCTTGGTGAGGAAGGCAGCCTTTCCGGCCGGGTCATACAGCTGATTCTGTTGATGACTGTTCTCAGTCTGGCGCCTGCAATCCTGGTGGTTGTAACGTCCTTTACCAGGATCATCATTGTCTTTTCCCTGCTCCGTAGCGCCATGGGCACCCAGCAGAGCCCGCCAAATGTTGTCCTGATCAGTCTTGCCCTGTTCCTTACCGGATTTATCATGGCTCCAACCATCAAGGATGCCTATGAACAGGGGCTTAGTCCCCTGATTGAGCAACAAATTACCGAAGCCGAGGCCTTTGACCTGACCATTAAGCCATTTCACACCTTCATGATGCGCCATGTGAGGGAAAAAGACCTGCTGCTTTTCCTTGATTTATCCAATACTGAACAACCGTCGGATACTTCTGCGACCCCGCTTCAGATCCTGGTTCCGGCATTTATGATCAGCGAACTGCGGCGGGCTTTTGAAATCGGCTTTCTGATATTTGTGCCGTTTATCGTGATTGACCTGATTGTCGCGTCCATCCTGATGTCCATGGGTATGATGATGCTGCCGCCGGTCATGATCTCCCTGCCCTTCAAGTTAATATTTTTTGTCCTGGTGGATGGCTGGCACCTGATTGCCGGCAGCCTGATTCAAAGTTTCAATACAGGCATACCTGGCGGCTAGGGTTTTCTGCCTAGTTTGTATTGCTGGCGAACTCATCGCGATAGGCATCCATGAAGGTCTCCAGACGGTCCACACTGGCAATACTCTGTGTCAAACGCCTGATATCATCCCCTGTCTTCTGCTGCTGGGCTGTGATAACCTCAAAAGCATCAGCATATTTGCCATTGCGCATGTGATCCATGTACCGTTCGCGCACCCGGGTCAAGCCATTACCATCTTCGGCCAGGGACAGGGCAACAGCAAGCCTCAGCACCGTCAGACGTTCCTCCAGCGTCAGCGTCTGGTTCGACTGCCACCGGTCTCCAAGCTGCAGATTGCTGTGTGAAATGACCTGGTTCCAGTTTTCCGATTTCCAGTAGATATCCGACTTAAGCTGCTCCACTTCCGGTCCCTGATAGGCAGATAACATGACTTCGGCTTCTTCATAACTGCCGAGTTCAATCAGGGCGCGGACCTCAATCAGACGGCGACGGCGCTCAATGTCTTCCGGTGTCTGGGCCTGCCGGGTATAACGGAGAATTTTCAGAGCCTCGTTAGGCTTGTTGTCCAGAATATAAATCATCGCAAGCCGGCTTGCCACGTCCGCCTGGGCGATTCCTTTCAGCCGGTGCTTGATCTGATGGTCGAGAATTTCAGCGGCCTTGTCAAGAAGGTCCACCGAAACCAGACGATCTGCCAGACGGCGAGTCATCAGGTCGCCATCCGATCCCAGTGGCGTCAGTTCGCGATAGTCATTGTAAAGCGCCACAGCCCGTATCGGGGCCAGCCGCTCGGCTCCCCCATCCAGGAACAGTTCCCGGTAGATAGAGGACATTGTTTTCGTCAATTCCCGGGTTTTATTGTTATTCCTGAAGTAAGTCGCTGCCTGCCGCAGAGTTTCCAGACCGGTACGATATTCATTCTGTTGCACATATAGTTCGCCCAGACGGGAAAGCAATTCAAGTTCAAAGTCATCACCGCGCCAGGAAAATCTCAGTTTTTCCAGCCGATCAATGCCTTCCGCAGGTTCAATTTTTTTGCTTTCCAGTTCTGAATTGACCAAAGCCAGCTTCGCCCATGCGCTGGTTTTACGGACCCCTGCCTTGATAACCTTGTCATACTCTCCCTCGGCTTTTTCAAGGTTCCCTGCTGATTCTGTAATTTTAGCCTGCCAGTAATCCAGTTCTGTCATTTGCTCAACGGACAGAGGATATTTACGCAGAATTTTCATCTGGTCGCTCATGAACTCCAGATCACCCTTGCGGTATGATGCGCGGATAGCCGACAATAAAAATCGCGCCCGGTCCTTCGGCTCATGAAGGGAAAGAATATCGGAGCCTTTTTTATAGTCAGCCAAAACCTTGTCATCGTTCCCGAGGGCCTCGTTGGCGACCGAACGCCAGAGATACGCATCAAGTTCTGTCGCCAGTCCCTTGTGAGTCAGGAGCCGAACAGCCTTATCATTACGCCTCAACAAAATATTTGTTACACCAAGAACAGCTCGATATTCGGGACTTTCCATCAGTTCGGGTTCCTGCTCCCGCATCAATTCCAGAATGCCGTACGCGTCGGCCGCAAATCCATTCCCTACATAAAAACGGGCAAGATCCCAGCGGGCCTGGTTTCTTTCATCATCCGTTACCTGGGAAAGTGTGTAGAGCAACTCGCGACGGTTTTTGTTGAAATCGGCATGCCGGTCTGGCCCTGCGCGCCATTTGCTGAGGTTGATCAGCCTGACATCTTCGGCAGTCTGATCGCCACCAGCCTGATCGTCTTTTTCCATTACAAACTGGCTGGACAACCGGCTTCGCGACATGGAAAGCCCCTCTTCCGAAGAGATACCAACGCCATTTCTATAGCGCGCGATATCCAGTTGATCAGAATAAAGCTCCACTGCCACACCCTGCGCCGTCTCAAGCACCCGGAACTCCGGATATTCACGTCGTTTGATAACCCCCTGAGAAGATTCCTTGGCAGGAACAATAAACAACCGGTCCCCGACAATTGGATCCTCGACAGTAAACAAGGCCCCTACCCCTTCGAACGAAAAGAAGAAGTTTTCGCCGTTGCCACTGCCTCTTTGCTGTCCGACATCGATGGGAAGCATCGCAACAGAATAGTTCTGTTTCAGAGCTACCGTCCAGGTTTTGTCTTCCTTGGAGGCCTTGACAAAATATCCCGGCGCCACTTCGTACAGAAAAATCGTCGCTTTTTCATGAGGAATTTTGCGAAAGTTGCTTATGGTGCCATCAGTCCAGCCAGAGAGTGCCGACTGATCGATAACAGCCTTTCCTTCAAACACCACCCACAGGACACTGTGGCGAATAAAGACAGCAGCCTTAACCTCCCTGTCCCAGGGAAAGGTCAGAACAGGCAGGTCTTGCGTGCCGGAAACGCGCAGGGCAAAATCCGCATTTGCCTTGGCGGTCGCCATCACTTCGCTGTCCGGTTTCAGGTCCAGGACGGTCTCTTCAGTTCCCTGGTGAACCATGTCGGCGGTTCTTTCTGTCCTGTTTACTTCCTCCTGGTGTATTTCCTCCTGCGCCTGAGGCGCCACTTCCAGAACATCGATAACAACTTTGGTCCCGGACAGAAAGTGCCTGAGCCTTCCGGGTTCCCGCAGATCCATCGTAACAAGCAGCTTGCCGTCTTCGATGCTGTAGGTCGGATTCTCGAAAAACCTGGCCGGCTCGGCTGGCAATAGACCAAAGTCCGGCTCAGCCTGTTTATCAAATGTGATGCGAAGCTTGTTTCCAACAATTGCTGTGGAATATTCTGTCGTATCCTCCCAGTCAAAGACCACCCGACTGAATGAGGGATGGTCACCATTTCTGACCAATACCCGGTCCTGGCCGTAGACAGACTGGCATAGTCCCAAAACGAGGAGCGACAGGATGCAAAAACTCCGCAGCGCCGTCAGGCGCTGACCAAAAATTCCATATTTCTTTTCGCCGCTGTACATCTGCCTTGTTATCTCTATTTCTTTTCTTCTTTGTAAATCATTACATCCACGCGACGCGCCAGGACAAAACGATTATCCAGATCTATGGCCTCATCCATCTCCTTAAATCTGGATGAACCGTTGCCATAGGCTTCAATCGGGTTCGCATAACCGGACTTTTCAATCATTTTCGATACCGTAAGGGCTCTGACAAGGGAAAGCTCCCAGTTACTCGGATATCTGGCGCCGCTGGTCGGCTCCAGGTCCGTATGCCCCACAACCACGATCTTGTTGGAAATATCCCGCAAGGCGTCTCCAAGTTCTATCAGGGCCTGATAGGCATCCTTGCCCAGTTCCGAACTGCCCTGCTCGAAAATCATATCGGCCGGCAGGGAAATCGCCAGCCGGTCGTCAAGGACAGTGATGCTGCTCCTCTGCAGAATTGGATCATACTGAAGCTTGTCCTCAAAAATACCTTTGAGATAAACAAGACTGAGCGCAGGCTCTTTATAAACAAGCGCCGTTTCAACCTTTTCCCAGTCAGTATCATCCACCTTGGCACGTTCCGGATTGAGCTGTTCGCTGAGCGCTTCCACAACAGCCTTCCATTTGGACACCTGCACGGAATTCATGGAAAACATAAGCACAAAAAACGTCAGAAGCAGCGCCAGGAGATCGGCGAAAATAATCATCCAGCTGTCGGCCACCGTTTTGCGGCTTTGCTTCAGGGCAGGTTCGCTCATTGCTCACCCCCTTCCTGTTCTTCCCGCTCCCGGGTCGGCATATCCTTAAAACCGGACAGACTCTGTCGTGAACTAATTCTCTCACGGTTGTAGAATGTAACGGTGATCAGGGCATCGTCATTTCTTGCAACACCAATCGATATCTGGTTTCCGGAAATCCCCATATCTTCCAGCTTCGCGACAATGGCGCCTGCCCTGAGAATATTCACATCCTTCCAGTATTGCGGTCCTTCAGGCAGTGCCTTTCCGGTACTGACGAGAAATTCTATTTCCCTTTTCTCACTTTTGCGCCCGCCCTTGAGGAAGGAGGACAGTTGATTGAGAAACTCCTGCTGATCCTGCCGGAACTGTGCCGTTCCTCGTTCGAACAGGTCATTGGCAGCAAATTTTACAGAAATAATATGCCCGCCCTTGCTCGGAAATTTTCCATCAAACCCGACCAGAGAGGCGAAAACGCCCTGAATCTGATCATAGAACTCGTCGTTGGGTGTCACGGAATCTGCGCTGGAGGTGACATCAATGAAGTCTGCATCAGGCTCAAAAGGATTCTTGAAGGCCCGGGTCACGCTTTCGGTGGCGGCGGCAACCCGATTCTCTTCCTGGTTGGAAATGGAATTCATAACCATAAAGAAAGCCAGCACAATCAGATACAGGGATACGAAAACTCCTGTCGTCTGGTCTGATGCCGGCTTTTTTTCCCCGTTTTCCTCGGGATCACTCAGGTTATAACTATTCATTTCCATATTTTGACTGCCAACCTATTGTTCAGGCTATGTTATTCGGTCCGTTAACCATAACTTCCGCTAGCCTAAACAAAAATCGCGCCACAATCAATCAAAGCTGGCCAGCAGTGCGTCAATGGAATCCTGATCATTTGCTTCGTGCTCAAACTGAGGTCCGTGCAGAAGCTCCTGGGCATTCATTTCCTCAGGCGCTTTGTTGATCTCTTCATCCACGGATACTTCATTATCGCCGATTGCTTTAGCCAGTTCCGAAAGTTTCTCTTCAAGGTGCTTCAATGTATTGACCACCTTGGTAACCCGTTGACCGGTAATGTCCTGGAAGCTGGAAGCCTCGAAAATCTTCGTTGAAATGGCCTCCAGTTTTTCCGCCATCTCTCCTTCGGCTGTCGCCGCAAGGTCACCAAGCTCTTCGGCCGCATCCATGATATTGGACGCTGCCTCTTCTGTCGCGCTGACGACTGCATCGAGCTGATCTGATGCTTCTGGAATTTTGTTTTCACTGAGGTCTTTTGGCCTGATCTGACTAATATCGCTCTTGGCCTTGTCAATGAACTGCAGAAGTTCACGTAATTCATCCTGAAAATGAATTTCCACCAGAGCCAGATCACCATCAATCGTTCCCATGACCTCACCAACGATCATGGACACATCATCCACCGGGACCTGATTACCGAATTTTTCTCGGATATGGACAATCCTGTCCTCAAGCGCAACGATATTCGAACCCATAACTTTTTCCTTGAATTATAGCTGAAATTTCAAGATTTAATATTACGGGCAAGCATAATAAAGAGTTGTTAATGGCGGGTTAACCCTGGACCAATAATTCTCATAAGCTATTGTTATCCCTCAATATCGGGAAGCTGCTTACGGGTGGCAAGCTCGACGGTTAATTCTTTGGCGGTCTGGGAAGACATGTTTGCCAATATTGGCGCCACTTTCTTTTCGTTCATTTTCTCAATGATATTGATCAGAATATCCATATCCAGGCTGTCAAAAATTCTTGCGGCATCCTTGGGTTTCATGGCTGTGTAGGTTTTAACAAGGCTTTCCAGCTGAGCCTGTTCACGTTCATCATGAATCTTCAGCAATTCCTGTATCTGGGCCTCGATTTTCTTCAGTGAGGCAATTTTCTGGTCAATCCTGTTTTCCGTCGCCTCCAGAAGTTTCTCCCGCATGTCCATCTCGCCGGCCCTTTGCTCAAGGATTTCGCGACGTTCGGAAAGCTCCTGCAACAGCTGGACCTCGGATCGGCTCCAGCCTGCAACATAGGCGTCGTCATCCTCATCAATGCTTTCTTCGGATGAGGCATTTTCGTCCGTGCCGGCGGGTTCTTCGTCATGCTGGTCACCTGACCCTGAAACGATATCTGACAGATCACGTGCTGTAGGGTTCTCCATTTCAGCGACAGGTTCCTGGTCATTCAGGGCAAAGGCCTTTTCCACACCAATGGCAAAGTCATAGGCCTTGACGCCAAAAAACAGAATCATCACCAGGATTAATACCGGTAAAAATCTGATTTTACTCATCGTTCATTCCTATCTCTTGCTGTCATTGTCAGTCGCGTGGCGATCAACGGACATTCCTTAAATTTTCCAGAAGTTCTTCCTCAGCCTCTTCAGGTTGCTCTTCATCGACGAGATCATCGGCACCTGTCGGGTCGCTTTCCGGCAAAAGACCTTTTTCAAGCCGGTCTGCCAGATTCGCGCCCACATCGGTAATAACGGACAGTTCGTCGGCCATTTTCCGCGACCTGGTCAACAGTTCCGCCAGTCTCGCTTCTTCATCCCCTATCGAATTCTTCAGCATGGAAATGCTATTCTGCGCCCGGTCTGTCGCTTCACTCAACTGTGCGACAAGCTGCGCCATTTCGTTCTGGGCGCCGCGGAATTTCTTTAACCTGTTATTCAAAACAATGCAGTAGCCAATCAATACGGCCAGAAATATCATCACAACACCGTCAAGAATAAATTCCATACTCATCTGTCAGCCTCCTGCAGCTTGCGATGAATCTGGTCAATCTTGACGGCGACATAGCGCCCCATCCGGCCGATCTTGCCCCTCATCATGGGAATACCGGAACATTTGATCTCGATATCGCCGTCGGGCACCGCATTCAACATCAACGTCTGACCAACCTCAAGACCAAGCACCTCTCCAAGCGTCATCTGCTGTTCATCCAGGACCGCTTCAAGCGAGACATCCGTCATCATAAGCTCTGTAGCCAGATGGGTTTCCCAGATAGAGTCGCGACCGAATTTTTCCCCCATATAACGCTGCAGGAGAAGTTCACGAACCGGCTCAACCGTGGCGTAGGGCAGGACAAGCTCCATACGTCCGCCCCGGTCTTCCATATCGGCACGCATCTTGATCAGAAGCGCCGCGTTACTGGGTTGCGCAATACTTGCAAAGCGGGGATTGGTTTCCAGCCGATCGAGGACAAATTTAACCGGGCTCAGCGGCTCAAAGGCAGAACATAAATCCTGCAGCATAACCCGCAGCATCTGTTCCACCAGGGTATGCTCAATCGTGGTATAGGGGCGACCCTCGATACGCATCGGCGCTGTACCCCGGCGACCGCCAAGCAGCGCATCCACGACAGAATAAATCAGGTTACTGTCGATCGTGATCAGGCCGTAGTTGTCCCATTCCTTGGCTTTGAATACGGCAAGCATGGCCGGAAGGGGGATGCTGTTCAGATAATCGCCAAACCTGATCGACGTCATATTGTCGATGGAAACCTCAAAGTTGTCGGACGTAAAGTTTCGCAACGATGTCGACATCATCCGAACATACCGATCGAAAATGATATCAAGCATGGGCAGGCGTTCATAGGCCACAAGGCCGCTGTTGATCAGCGCCTGAATACCCGACTTGGTGCCTTCACCGCCTTCATCACCGTCAAAACCGAGAAGACTGTCGATTTCATTCTGGTCAAGAACACGGTCAGTGCCCATGGCTGAAGCCATATCGTCTTCACCGTCTTCACCTTCGCCGCCGCCACCGTCTTCGGCAGCCGCCATCGCTTCCCATTCCGCGGCTACGGCATCATCATCAATTTCTTCTTCATCTGACATTCAGGTTATCCATTAATCAGAATCTCTTTGAACAATACATCGTGAACCCGTGTTGGGTATACTGCCTCATTCACCCGGATCAGAAGTTCTTCCTTGAGCCGGAACATGCCCGCCGAACCGTTAAGGTCCTCAACCCGGAGTTCCCGAAGGTATATCTGAAAATTATCAATGACCCGCGGCAGTTTCTGCTGCAGATCTTCCAGTGAACTTTGCTTGTCCACTTCAAGTGCAATGGTAAGTTTAAGATAGCTCGGCTTGCCACCCACAGTACTCAGGTTTACGAGTAAAGGTTCAAGATCCAGAAACAACAGTTCAGTTGGTTCATCCGGGTTCTCCTCATGGAGCTCGGCCTGTTCAGCGCCGTGTTCTCCTTCCGCAACTTCAACCTCGTCTCCCCCGACGAATATAAAGGCCACGCCACCTCCTATCAGCAGAAGCAAAAGGGGCAGAATAACAAATACTACCAGCTTCTTGCCGCTGAATTTCTTTTTCTCGAGGCCGTCAGCCAGATCCTCCAGGTTTTCGCTACCGTTTTCTTCGCTCATAAATCCATATTATCCCAATAGCTTCTGCCAGTTTGCACAAGTTCAACAGCTAAAATTAGAACCTGTTAGTTAATAACTCGTTAGGAATGTACATCATCACCCGGCCAAGCTGTGATTTATGGTTAACATATCAGGCTCTGTGTTCAAATGAAATACGGAACTCGCCGGCATTTTCCTGCAGATCAGGGAAAAGATTGCCCGGCAATCCCTACCTCTTTCGACTAAAATCAACAAAATAAAACATGTAACCCTTTGTTTTTGTTGAACATGAGAGTTTGGCACGGGAAATGCATAACTTTTACCGGGATCATTTGACTGGCCAGAAGGACCACAAAGATGGATACAAATATTTACGTAGCACTTTCGCATCAGGTCGCCATGCGGCGACAGCTGGACATTATTGCCAACAATATTGCGAATATGAACACAACTGCTTTCAAGCGGGAATCAGTCATGTTCAAGGAATATGTTGATGAAATTGACGGCGACATGCCCAAGTCACTAAGACAAGTCGCCTTCGTGCAGGACTATGGCATTTCCCGCAAAATGACAGACGGGAATTATATTACAACGGGCAATCCCTTTGATATTTCCCTGAGTGGAGATGGTCTTTTCAAGGTCAGGCGTGACAACGGTGAAATAGGTTATACCCGGAACGGCCATCTGGCACTTGCTGAGGACGGCACCCTGATTGTCTCCACCGGACAACCCATTCTTGATGCCGATGACAATCCGATCCAGTTTCCAACACCGTCCAATTTCAGCGGCGTCGAAATTGCCAGCGACGGCAACATCTGGTCAAAGGAAAATGGAACCCTTGGAAAGCTCGGTGTCGTAACCTTTGCCGATACCTCCCAGTTGAACAAGATCGGGGACAATCTCTTTGATACTCAACAACAGCCTATTGTAGCCGAAAACTACAAGATTATTCAGGGCGTGGCTGAAAGTTCAAATGTTGAACCAATCGTTGAAGTGACAAAAATGATTGAAGTCAGTCGGGCCTATACTTCCATGGCCAAATTGATGGATGACACCCAGAACGCCCAGAACCAGGCCATTAACCGTCTCACCCGACTGGGTTAGAAACGGCAGAATGTTAGGATAGAAATATGAAAGCACTCAGTATTGCAGCGACTGGCATGTTGGCCCAGCAGTTAAATGTGGAAGTTATTTCCAACAACATTGCCAACATGAATACGACCGGGTTTAAACGGCAGCGCGCCGAATTTCAGGATCTGCTGTATCAGAATATCGAGCGTGTCGGTGCCGCCTCTTCCGACACCGGCACCATTATTCCAAGCGGTATTCAGATTGGTGTCGGCGTGAAGGCCGGCGGCGTTTACCGGATCACTGAACAGGGTGAACTGGTCAATACCAATACCCCCCTGGATCTGGCCATTAACGGTTCCGGTTACTTCCGGATTATCCTGCCAACCGGCGAGGATGCATTTACCCGGGCAGGTTCATTCCAGCTCAGCCCGACCGGCGAGTTGGTTTCACCTGAAGGGTACACAGTGGCGCCCGGCATCACCATCCCCCAGGAGGCAACTGACATTTCCATTAACGAACAGGGCGAAGTATCAGTCAAGCTGGACGGACAGGTCAATCCACAGATTGTCGGTCAGTTTGAGTTGGTCACCTTCCCCAACCCGGCCGGCCTTGAAGCTGTCGGGCAGAACCTGTTCCTTGAAACACCGGCCTCAGGCGCCCAGACCGTCGGCAGCCCCAGCACTGACGGATATGGCTCCATCGTCCAGGGCTTTCTGGAAACAGCCAACGTGAACTCAGTGGCCGAAATTACATCGCTGATTACGGCGCAACGGGCCTATGAAATGAATTCAAAAGTGATCAGTACCGCTGACGAAATGATGAGTGTCACTTCCAACCTGCGGTAAAGGACTTAGCATGCTGAAAATAAAATATGTCATTGCCATCGTTATATGCTTCCTGTTCTGGCTATCCGGCGGACAACTTACCATAGCCGGTATTGCTGATCTGAAAAGAGAAGCCCGGGTGGAAAGCGAAATTGTCACTTTGGGAGATCTGTTCGAGAATCTTGATGACATGCACGACCTGTGGGTGATGGACGCCCCTGCCCCAGGTAAAAAGGCCTATATTTCCGCTTCTTACCTGGCTCAGTTAACCCGACAACACGGTGTTTACTGGCGTAACAGCCGCGCCGTTAAACAGGTTGCGGTTTACCGTGCCGGCCAACAAATCGACAGGGAAGAGCTCATTGCATTGCTGAGTGAAGAATCCAGCCAATATATAAGTGACGGCAGGGAACGCCACATAAGCCTTTATGGAGCGAACCAGAATATTATCGTTCCACTGCAATCCGGCGCAGAGGATCTGGAAATCGCCAAATTCGACCTGGATCGGAAAAGCGGAAAGTTCACAGCAACCATAAACTACCCGGTTGGTGCGGGAAATCGCCAGTCAACTGCGATCAGCGGAAAACTTACAGAAGTTGCCTATATTCCGGCACTGAGAAAATCCATTATTCCGGGCACAATTATCGAGGAACAGAATATCAAATGGATTCCCGTTCCTCTGTATGGTGTCGGAAAAAACATTACCCGCAGTCAGGACCAGCTTCTCGGCATGACCGTCCGGCGCCCGATGAAATCAGATACACCGGTTCGGCTCTCCGATCTGAAGAGACCCGAGATTATTCATCGAGGAAAATTGGTCAATATCACCTATGAAACGTCGAAAATGACACTGACAGTCATTGGCAAGGCTATGGAAAACGGTGGTACTGGCGATGTCATCCGGGTGATGAATGCAAACTCTCTAAAAACTATGGAAGCCCTGGTGACGGGCCCTGGTGAAGTGCAGGTAATTTCCGCCGGCATGAGCCTGGCTGCAAACTAGGAAAGGATAGTCCAAAATGAATATATTCAGGAAATTGCTCTTTATCGGATGCGCCCTTTCAGTATCTGCCTGCAGCGCAGTGGACCGGATTTCCAATATTGGAAAGGCGCCCGACCTGGCCCCTATTGAAGGTGATGCCGTTGTTCCGCAAAACCGCATCCCGGAAAAACAGGCCGTTGCTTATAGCCATCAACCTGCGATGACCGCCGGCAATCACAATTCCAATTCTCTCTGGAGAACAGGAAACAAAATGTTCTTCAAGGATCAGCGGGCCAACAGTGTCGGCGATATTCTGACAGTGAACATTACAATTAACGATGAAGCGACTATCGATAATAAAACCACTCGAACCAGATCAAATTCAGACTCCGCCGATCTGTCGAAATTCCTCGGTCTTGAATCTCATCTGGACAAGATACTTCCCACTGAAGTGAGCCCGACAAATCTGATCGATATGGGGAGCACGACTTCCAATTCGGGAGCTGGATCGGTCGACCGCAAGGAAGAAATCAGTCTGACAGTTGCCGCCGTCGTCACCCAGATCCTGCCAAACGGAAACTTCATCATCCAGGGCCGGCAGGAAGTCCGCGTGAACTACGAGGTGCGCGAACTGACCGTCATGGGCGCCATCCGGCCCGAGGACATCAGTTCAACCAATACTATCGAACATACGCAGATTGCCGAAGCCAGAATTTCCTATGGGGGCCGCGGACAGATCACGGATGTCCAGCAAGCCCGTTACGGCAGTCAACTGTTCGACATTCTATTCCCCTTCTAGAACAATGAATATTTGTATCAGCTGCATTTCTCTTGCAGCATGATCCCCAAAAAAAGGGCCGTTCCAGAATGGAACGGCCCTTTTACATCAAACAATTCTGATACAATCAATCGTCCCGATGCACCTTTTCATATTTCTCGTGCATCTCCTGGGCTTCAAGTGTCATGGTTGCGATCGGTCTGGCATCAAGCCGCTGCAGGCTGATTGGTTCTCCCGTCACTTCACAATATCCATATTCACCCTGCTCGATGCGATTAAGTGCAGCATCGATTTTGGCAATTAGCTTGCGCTGGCGATCGCGGGTTCTGAGTTCCACAGACCAGTCGGTTTCTGATGACGCCCGGTCCGCAATATCCGGTTCCTTGAGACTATCTTCCTGCAAATGGGTAAGGGTCTCCCTGGAATCCCTGAGAATATCCTCTTTCCAATTTATCAGTTTCCGGCGGAAGTATTCGACCTGTGAAGGATTCATGAATTCTTCGTCTGGAGAAGGGACGTAACCTTCCGGCAACTCTACGCTCATTGATCACCTCTGATCTTGATCTACTTTCAAATCGTCCACAACCTACTCAACTAGATGCCACTTTTCAAGCGGCTTTTGAGCGATTTTATATAATTGTAGGTTGATGTATAGAATTCAGGTTACAGCAGTATTACCAAAGAACCATTTTTTATGCCGCCCGCCAAGAGATTATTTCCCCAGCTTTGCCAGTTCCACCTTGACCCTCAGTTCAATGTCATCAAGGATCTCGTTCAGGTTTTCGTCATCGAACTGATCCCGTTGCTTCTCCACAACTCTGGAAATTTCCTGAAGTTTCTGTGTCGGAATATATCCGAGCAGCAATCCATTCTGAATGGCTTCAAGATGTGCCACCAGATCTTCCGCCCTCATGAGCCCCTTGGACCTGCCATCAGTCGCTGTATCAGCCTCCTGCAAAGACAGCAGGGAATTCACGGCCGTCAGGGGTGTTGTTCCGCTGATCCCGGCACCTGATGTCGTCTCATCTGTACTCAGTGCCTCGCTGAAGGCGCCCTTATCAACGCCTTTTTTCTGCTTTTTCGGCGAAACGCCCGGAGTGGATATTTTTCCAGGACCTTTGATCTCCATGAGAACACCTCATTTGTTCATTTACGTCCTTATGCATATCAGATGGCAGGTTTTGGCGAAAGAAGAAGATAACATATTATTGCCCGGCAAGGCTTACCCATCACCCGGAACATTTTTCTCTTTCATAGTGCCTGCAATACAGGCCCCTCAGAAGTTTTATTTTTAATCCTTTACTTTCAGTGACTTAAAAAAGTTTCTTTTCAGAGCCAATCTGGCACGAATATTGCGAAGTACTGGAGGAACAAAAATATATGCACCGGGTAAGAGATGAAAACAGGACACAAATGCCACCTATCCTGTCCAACCAGGACATCAGGAATAACCAGAAAGCTTAAATGGCTTTCGGGCCTCATGTCAGTTGTACTGATCCTGCTGGCTTCCATTCCGGCACACCCCTCTTCCAGAATTAAGGACCTTGTTTCAGTCGAAGGCGTACGGGAAAACCAGCTTGTTGGATATGGTTTGGTTGTCGGCCTCAACGGAACCGGGGATTCCCTCAGAAATGCGCCGTTTACCCAGCAGAGCCTGATGTCCATGCTTGAAAGGCTCGGTGTTAACACCCGCGCTGCCAACATGAAAACGGAAAATACCGCCGCTGTTATGGTGACGGCAAGCCTGCCCCCCTTTGCCCGTACAGGTTCACGCATCGATGTGTCCATCAGTTCACTCGGCGACGCCGATGACCTGAGAGGCGGCACATTGATTGTTACCCCACTAATGGGTGCCGATGGCGAAGTTTATGCCGTTGCCCAGGGATCCCTGCAGATTGCCGGATTTTCCGCCGGTGGAGATGCCGAAAGCGTCACAACAGGTGTGCCCACTGCCGGTCGCATTCCCAACGGCGCGGTCATTGAGCGGGAACTGAGTTACAGCATGGGTAACCTGAACTCATTGAACCTGTCTCTTCGCAATCCCGATTTCACGACAGCACGCCGTATCGCAGCAGTGATTAATGAAGAGCTCGGTGTGAATGCCGCCAATCCACTTGATCCGGCAACCATTCAGGTGCAGAAGCCTCTCGGCTATCAGAAGGATATTGTTTCCCTGATGACCGATATCGAGCAGCTATATGTCACTCCAGACCAGAAAGCCCGCGTCGTCATTGACGAAAAATCGGGCATTATCGTCATCGGTCATGAAGTCCGCGTCAGTGAAGTGGCCATTGCCCAGGGCAACCTGACCATTCGTGTCTCAGAAACTCCACAGGTCTCTCAGCCCTCTCCCTTTGCCCAAGGCGGACAGACCCAGGTTGTTCCCAGAACCGAGGTCGAAGTTGACACAGGCGACAGCAGCAAACTTGCCCTGCTGAACCCGGGCGTCAACCTTCAGGACCTTGTTGATGGACTGAATGCACTTGGAATAGGACCACGGGATATGATCGCCATCCTGCAGGCTCTCAAAGTTTCAGGCGCGTTACATGCCGAGATCGAGGTGATGTAATGGAACCGAATATCTTTACCCTTCCCTCAAAAACCACAATACGGCAGCCCGTTGAAGCGCCGAAAACGGCCGCTCAAAAGGCTGCCCGGGCCACAGCAGAGGAATTCGAGGCCGTTTTCCTCGCCGATATTCTGAAGAACATGTCGGTCGGCCTGGATACAGATGGCCCCTTTGGTGGCGGTCACGCCGAGGAAATGTACAAAGGTCTCCTGAACGAACAGATCGCAAACAGCATTTCCCGGAATGGCGGGATTGGCCTGTCCGATGCCGTGTACCGCGAGATTCTTAAAACCCAGGAAGCAGGACAGTAATAGTCCGATTGGAAGAACGATGACTCACACGCAACAAATGAACCAGAGCATTATTTCCTCCCTTGTAGAAACAACCAGGGAACTGACAAATGTCATCCGTAAGGAAATGACACTCCTCAAGGAAAAACGCCCGGCAGAAATCCAGAACCTGAATGAAGAAAAAAACAGGCTCCTTGTCACTTACAACGAAGGCCTGACAGCCTTGGACAAACAAGGCGGCTTCAAAGCTGCGGGAACCGGTGAAATTATCAGACGGTTCAAGAAGGAAAACGAAATTTTCCGGGATGTGTTGAAACAGCACAAATCCATGCTTTTTGCTCTGAAAACCGTATCAGAAAAAATGATTAAGGCGATTGGCGAAGAAGTGGCCATACAAACTTCGCAAAGCCGTTCTTATGGCGCCAATGCCAAATTTCAGACGCCAAAGGGCAACAAAACACCAACCACATTGACATTAAATAAAACCATATAACAGTTCTCTTACTTTGGGTCTTCCAACGGGGCTTCGGCCCTTTTTTTTTGCCTCCGCCAAACCCTCAATTGTCGTGTTGCGGAAAAGAAATTACTAGGCAAAAAAAGCCTCTTCCCTGTCACGAATTTCAACCATAGTGCAAGCTTTTCCGCCCATCAGGGAATAAATTACCCAGCCTTCGTTCCTCCTAATGAAATTTCATTTTTTCTCCTTTTATTTCAATATGTTAAGTCACGATAAAAAGCTGGCATGATTATTGCAATATTAAATCCGGTAACAAGTTTTATCGAGACGAATACAGCCAGAATATTTGTAGAATAAGGAGAGCAACGATGTCCTTTTCAGTGAATACAAATGCAAGTGCCCTATCGGCGCTGCTGAACCTGAACAAGACCACTACTGACCTGGAAACAGTTCAGACAAGAATTAATACCGGCCTCAAGATTTCCTCCGCCAAAGATAACGCGGCGATCTTTTCCATTGCCCAGGGCCTGCGCGCGGACCTCAAAGGGTATAATGCCGTAAAACAGAGCCTTGACCGCTCCATCAGTACAGTGGACATCGCCCTGGCGGCTGCGGGATCCATTTCCGATCTCCTCATCGAGATGAAGGAGAAAGCAGTTGCTGCGGCAGATGCCGGCCTCGACCAGACCAGCCGTGACGCCCTGGCCGAAGATTTTGAAGCCCTCCGGAACCAGATCACCACCATTATCAATAATGCCGAATTCAACGGCACCAACATTCTTGATAGTGGTACAGATGTTATCGTCGCGATTACCAATCCAGACGCCACACAAACGATTACCATATCTCATCAGAATCTGACCCTTGGTGGATCAAATATAACCTTCACCGCAGCAGATTCAATTCTGACACAGACAACGGCTGCCGCCATGGTGAGTACAGTTGAAACATCCCTGGATAATGTGAACTCTGTTCTGACCACCCTTGGTGCAGGCGGAAAGTCCCTGGAAGCCCAGCGTGTATTCTCGGACAAAATTGCCGATACCATCCAGGTCGGCATCGGAAATCTTGTTGATGCGGACATGGCTAAGGAAAGTGCGAACCTGCAGTCATTGCAGGTGAAACAGCAGCTTGGTGTTCAGGCCCTCTCTATTGCCAACCAAGCCCCACAATCTATCCTGAGCCTGTTTGGCGGCTAACAGTGCCTATAGATATTCTGGCAAAAAAAGACCGGCATTTTATGCTGGTCTTTTTATTTGCTGGAAACCCTGAATGTTCAAACACACACCGGCGAGGAAGCTATTTCTCTTCTCTCACCAAATATGATATTCTACATTGAGCTAGAAAAATTCTTTAAAGACAAAATGTTAAACAATAAACTGCACAAAATCGGATTCATGAACAATGACTGATACACCACAGGAAGAAGATATTTTTTTGCAGGGAGAAATTGTTTGTCTTCGTCAACCGGACATCCAGAAAGACGTATTGGACGGGCACTGGCACAACTGGTTCAATGATCAGGAGATAACCAGACATCTAATTCATGGCGTATTTCCGGTCAACAAAAACCAGCAAGCAAAATATGTGCAGACGGAAATTGACAATCCTTCCTCTCTGTTGCTTGTCGCCATTGAAAAAAAAAGTGGCCGGCATATTGGCATTGTTTGCCTGAAAGACATAAACCAGATACTCAGAAGCGCCAGCCTGAGCATTGTTTTCGGTGAACGCGATGTGAGGGGTGCCGCCCTGGAAGCGGTCGCCCTGATGAGCAAACATGGCTTTGATAGACTGAACCTGCAACGAATCCAGGCCGGCCAGAATACGTCTTTGTGGCGTTGGATGAACAGCCTGGAACTGATCGGTTACCAGATCGAAGGCTATCACCAACACTATGGGGTTCGTGATGGCAAACCATATGATACTGTGACTTATGCCATCACTTCCGAGCGTTTTTATGCCCTGCAAAAGAAACGAGGCGGCAATATTTGCATGGGGTCCATTGATAAGCTGTATGCCATGAAGAGTACGGAAAACCGGACTGAAGTCGTCAGGCGCTTTTTTGAGGATCTTTATTCAAGACAAGAGGAATAAGCTGTAAGGCCGGTATACCGAAAACCTCTGCTTCCCTCAACAAAGCTGATCGCATACCTGCTACAAGGTCAGCGCCGCAGACGGCATCTTGGGAAAGGCCTTCACTGCTGACAAGAATTTTGAGACCCGGTCCTGATTTGGCCGGGTAGTCGTCATATTTCCCGGGTGTATCTTTCGGATGCAATCGAATAACAAGGCGAAACGGTCCTGAAAGACCTTCAAACATTTTTTGGTTCGCCAACCTGTTTATCAGGTAGTCCAGACATTCAAATTCGGTAATTTTATCCTCAAAACCTGCCAGGCCAATCTCGGAAATATAGTCCGAAGCGAATAAAATGACCGTTTCTCCTTCCTGACAACCCCAGGTTGACTTGATTGCGCGGACTGCCTTTGGGTCATTGTGACCGGAAAGGTAGTCAGCATAAAGATTCCCGGAAATATGCACTTTGGAAGAGGCAACCCCGAACCCGGTGAGTTCTGAAACAGAACCCTCATCAAATACAAATATATGATCCGGAAACATTTGTTGGCCGGACGATGTTACAAACCGGTCACTGAGATGATCTGCAGAATCCAGAAAAGCTGCACTGGGAATTCCCATCTCCCGGGCACAGGCCCATAGCTCCTGTACCGAATGATCATCCACATGGCTTGTCGCTGTAAGTATCAGGTCTGGCGAAACCTCTTCAAGAAATAGCCTAGGGGAAACATCTGCCCAGTCCCTGCAGCCTACGCCCAAACGTCTCCAGACATCTATAGCATACTCCTTAGCCAGAATTTCAATACTGAAAAACGCCGTGTCTGGAACAATTGGAACAAGAAACTCCCTTCGGGATTTTTGCCCGAACAGAAGTCTGTCCCGGACTGCAACAAGCTGGTTAGTACCACCTGGGTCTCGGCTGAAAAAAAGTATTTTCAGGGGATCACTTCCTGTCAACAGCCTTTAACTCCTCAAGATTCTCTGTCACTTTCCGAAATGCAGCAGCCACATCGTCAAGATCCTTTTCACTCAGGGAAGGGCGCATAAGTTCGTGTGTTATGACCGTAGCATGGGCATCTTCCACATTCGGACACATTCCAGCCTGATAGTTCTGTTCCCCTTTATAATGGGGGCATTTGAAGGGGCACTGAACGGAACCATAGGCGACCTGCTCGCGGAACATGGGGTAAAGGTAAATAGGTTTCACATAGCCTTGCCCGATCAGAGCCCCTTCCCCCTCCCTCAGTTTCATTTCCGGAAGTTCCGCCCGCACGGCTTTCACAAAAGTATCCCGACTTACACCGGTTTCGGCTTCCATATAACGCATTACATGCATGTAATAAGAATGTTCAATATAATCAGGAACTTCCGGCAAACGCAGGCCTGGGAGCCCCTCTAATTTTTCCGAAAGATAGGCCACATTCCGGCGTCGCTTTGCCACTAGATCCACGCTCTTTTCATTTTGCACGGATGCTATGGCTGCTTCGATTTCGCCAAGCCGGAAGTTAAAGCCCACCATATTAACCAGACTGTTCACTTCGCGTCCCTGAAGGACGGCCTCAGCATGGTTCCGGATCAGCTGCAGCTTGTCACAAAAACTTTCGTCATTGGTGGTGATGACACCACCTTCCCCGGAATGAATATGTTTGTGATAGTTGAGAGAGAAAACACCCATATGACCCAAGGTTCCGACTGGGCGTCCCTTATATGTAGCGCAAGGGGCCTGGGCGCAATCCTCGATCACCACAAGATCATGTTCGCGGGCGATCGACATAATGCCATCCATTTCTGCCGGCTGGCCAAAGATGTGTACGACTATGATGGCCTTAGTCCGGGGGGTCAGAACCTGACGTATGGTTTCCGGCGAAATACAATAACTTTTTGGGTCAATATCCGCAAAAACTGGCACCGCATTAAAAGCCACAGCCGCCGTCACAGAGGCCGCCATGGTATAAGGGGAGACGATCACCTCATCACCCGGCCCTACTCCCGCAGCGCCGACAGCGGCATAAAGGCCACTTGTGCAGCTGTTGACGGAAATGGCATGTTTCGCCTGGTAGTCCCTGGCCCACTGTTGTTCAAAGGCCTGAACTTCCGGTCCCCCGAAAAAATCCTTGTGCCAGACCCCCAGGAACTTGGATAGAACGCCTGTATCCAGAACTTCCATGACCTTTTTCTTTTCCGCTTCGCCAATATAATTGTGCGCAGGAAAATATTCACTTCTGACGGGCTTTCCACCCAACAATGCCAGTTTAGACATATTTTATCCTTCTAATTTTCTTCAGGCCGATACCCCGACCTTTTGCCGGATAGCAGCGCAAACTTCCAGGGTTTTAACCGCATCCTCCGCAGGACATTTTAAAGCTTCCCCTCGGGTAAAATAGCCCTCAAGATTCTCAGCTAACTGCAGAAAGGTTCTTTCCCGCCCGGTCTCAATGGTTTCTGCCTTGCGGGCAGGCATCCCACCGGGTCCCGCCAACCGCAGAACCAGACGATTGCCGAAGTCAACCATATCAATGACCGCCTTCTCCATAATCAGCCGGAATTCAAAAAACTGAAAATGGCCCACATCGGTACCGGCCAGATGAAGGGGCTTGTCCTTACATGTCCTTAGCCCCGCATTCAGAGTGGGGTCAGTTGGCCAGAAGTCATATTGAATATTTCCGGCATGGGTTACAGTCAGGTCGCCGAAAAACATCCTGAACAGATCCACCATATGGGATCCGTTGTTATAAAGCCCCTTATTATACCAGCCGGTGCCCCTCTGTAGTTCGCCAAACTCCCCACTTTTGATTCTATCCGAAAGTGAAAGAAAGGCCTCATTCCAGCGTCGCAGATAATTTACCGTCAGAGCGATGGGGCATTCTGCATATTGCCGGATGATTTCCCTGCTCCCTTCAATACCATCGGTGAGGGGTTTTTCACACAGCACCAGCCGAACGTTCTTATCCAGCAGAAACTTCAGCTGTTGACGATGAAATTCTGTCGGGCTGCAAATACAAACCACATCAACTTTCAAATCCCGGAAAGCGGTTTCGAGATCAGTCGCAATATATTTTATATCCCAGGTTTTGGCGAAATATTGAACCTTTTCCGGATCCGGATCGTAACACCCAACGACCCTGAAGGCTTCATGAAGGGTGAAGGTCTTGGCGTGGGTCTGCACCAAGTCGGGGGAAACTGTATCTGCCCCGTCATAACCGCCGGCAATGGCGCCGCAGCCGATAAGAAACACATTATAGGGACCAGAGGAGTCACTCACACCTTTATCCGTCCTATCTGCCTGTTCAGGGAGGCAATCTCCGGATTTTCTTTCAGAAAAAGAAGAATATCCTCCAGGGTGAATTCAGGATTGGAAGGATAGAGGTTGTCAAATACAGCCTCAATCAATTGAAAATCTTCCGGCGTATCGAGGGTAATGGATACCTCCGGCGCACAAAGCGATTCCGGCGCGCCGATGAATTTTACATTATAAAGATCCTGATGCTGATATATAAAGCGGCTGACATGCTCTAGGTCGAGAGGCTCGTCAGTCCGCTTAAAGGCATCTTCCAGAACACTGGTTTTGAAAACTTGGACAGAACAGCCGATGGGATAGGTTTCACTCGTGTCAAAACTCAGATAATTGAAATTGGACAGATAGTCTACGCTGCCGGTCACATAGGCCTCGACTGCCTCATCAATAAGAGCAGGATCCATCAGCGGACAATCACCGGTAAGTTCCACTATAATGTCAGCCCCGTGGAATTTCGCGGCTTCAAGAACCCGGGACATAACATTATCCTCACTGCCGCGGTAAAAACTCACACCCAAGCGATTGGCTTCTTCCACAATTACATCATCAGTCATATTCACAGTGGTAGCGATGACCACATCATCTATATGTCTGGCACACCGCACCCGTTCCACCATGAGGGCAAGCATCGACTTGCCCTGGCAATGCTTCAGCACCTTACCCGGCAGACGGGTTGAGGTCATGCGGGCCTCAATAGTAGCAACGATGTAGTTGTTTCCGGGCAATTCCGACATGTTTACTTTTTCTCAAACACCCACCAGGTGAAATTATCCAGCCCGGTAATCCGTTTCCATTCAAATCCATAGTCAAGAAGCTTGAGATCCGGAAAATTATCCATCCAGAATCCGCCGAAATCGCACTTGAACAGCTTGTTACTGTGCCCGCGGTATTCAATCATTTCCTGCTTGTCGGAAAAATATTCAATACACACGATATATTTGCTGCTTGCCCGATGAATCCTCTTGCAGGCAGCCAGAAGATCGTCCGGATGAATATGAATCATTACCGTACAGGTAAAGGCCATATCCACAGCCCCGTCCTCAAGCTCAAAATCGGAAGCTATACCGTCAATGGCATTTTCAGGGGCGACAATCCTGTCCCGAACCAAGACTTCCCGCGCCTTACCGTTTGGTTCAACCGCCACCATGTCGGCATCTGTCAAGAGATTCAGGGCCCTGAGGTTAAGCCCGATGTTTGAGCCAATTTCCAGAATCTTTTTCGGCATATCATCCCGCATAGGAGCGATAATTCGGCTCCACATGGCCAGACGGTTGCGCAGATGTTCCGCATCGGCCGCATTACGGTCGATATAGTCATCCCCGAATTCCCCGCGCCAGAAGGAGGTCTGTTCAGTATTTGATGTATTCATGCTGCATTCCTGACTACCGGACTAACCGGTTTATTTTACATAGGGATTTTGCGCCACAGTAGCGTTGATTTCAAGTAGTTCCGGTTTTTCGGAAAATAGCCTTTTCAGATCCTCAAAACCGAAGTTCGGGCGGCGTGGATAAAGTTCCCCGAAAACACGGGAGGCAAACTCATAATCCTTCTGCTCATCCACGACCAGTCGCCAGCTCCGAAGATCAGGAAGACAATCCAGCATGAGGCAGCCATATTTCTCAGGACGACGCCAGATATAGGGAGTTACATGTTCTTTTTCATAGTCATCGGTTTCCGCCTCATAGACTTCCTGAAGCAAACTCATGGAAAGAACCTCCGTATCAAAGCCCAGAGGATAGCCCCGATCCATCGGCAGGCGGGCATAGCTGGTCCCGGCCTCACGGTAGGCCGCCAAAAGTGCTCCGGAAACCAGAGGGTCGATGAAGGGACAGTCAGAAGTTACCCTGAGAAGGGTATCTGCATTGACATGACGGGCGGCCTGAAAGGTTCTTTCCAGGACGTTGGTCTCCGCCCCCTGGAACAGGGAAACACCGGATAACTTGCGCACGAATCCCGCCAGCGGCTCCTGGGCTTCATCGTCCGGCAGGGCCACACAAACTTCATCAATACCCCTGATCCGCTGGCAGCGTTCAATAACATGTTCGAGAATGGTTTTCCCAGACAGCGGCATCAGCACCTTGCCTGGCAGACGGGTTGAGGTCATGCGGGCCTGGACAATAACGACTGTTTTGTCAGCTTTTGGCATAGGCACCTCCGGATAAAATATCCCCCATCATGGCTTTGAAAATAATCCAATTGGCCCGGATCAGTCGGCCGATACGAGGCGTGTCCTCGCGTTCCCGGATCGGCATATCCAGTTGAGTAATGGTTTCACCTTTTCTGGCCGCTGCCAAGGTGACACCAGTGCCGATGGTGGAATGGCGAAAGATATGAACGTAGTTTATCAGAACGGCAGTATCATAGGCCTTCATGCCACAAAGAATATCCCGTATTCCCCACCTCAGGCGGGTATAAATCCTGAACAGCCCTTCGGACAGGCGGGCCGGTTTCGGGCGCACACCGATGGAGATCGCTGCTTCCCGATCCAGGATGGGACGAACAAGATCCGGAATATACTCGGGGCAATGCTGGTTGTCTGCATCAATGGACAGACAGATATTATACCCTTTCTCTATGGCTCGGGAAAACCCGCTGAACAGAGCCATATCATACCCCAGATTCACCTTATGATAAATCACCTGTGCCCCAGCCTTGCGAGCAATATCCGCGGTCGCATCCGTGGACCCGTCATCCACCACAATCACATCTCCATAAGATATAACCGCCTTGACTACAGTGGCAATGGTATTCTCCTCATTGAGCGCCGGAATGATAATAGCGATATGTTTTTCCCCTTTTGCCATACAGTGTTACCCCAGATTACCAAGGGTAATATGTTCCCCTTCTTCAAGATCCGAGAGCAGGATTTTGCCCACGCACTTGTCAAGATCGTAGGGCGGCAGACCATCTTCGGGGCAAGGCCGCAAGGGAAAAATGTCCCCTTCCCCGATTTTCATTCCGGCCTTTAAATCCCTTGTCGCCCTCAGCGCCCGACGTTGTAAAACAACGGTATCCTTTTCATTGTCTTCGATCTTTTTCTTTCCGTCACCAATGGAAAGTGCAAGACCCTCGGGATCATCACAGAGAGTTTCTACCAGCCGATATTTTTCTTCCCACGTCATTCCCCTGGACAGGAGTTCATCCAGCTCTGCTGTCTTTTCCACCATCAGGCGCCAGCTTTCCGGGTTCATGGAGAAGGGATGGTCAGGACCGACAAGGTTATTATCCAAGGTATAGTGTTTCTCAACGGACCGGGCGCCATACAGGCCGACAGCCCCCAAAACCGTGCTATGCCCATGGGTGTGATCGGACAGACCGAGGGATAGGCCGGGAAAGACTTTGGCATAACTCTCCAGAACCTTCAGGTTGATATTTCGGAACCGTTCGAGGGTAACATCCCTGGGCTCGTCGAGCCGGGCTGTATAATTTGTATTACACTGCATGAGGATAAGCTGGTCAGTATGTTTCAGAGCCACATTCACAGCCGCCGAAACTTCTTCCATGCAAGAAGCTCCTGTAGCCATAATGAAAGGAAGACCAGAACGGGCCATGACCTCAATTTCCTCGTGCCAGGTAATGTCCCCGGAACCCATTTTCCACGCGGACACATAAGGCCGAAGAAGTTCCACAAGTTCAAGCGAATAAGGGGCTGTAAAATAGTCAATGCCGGCATCTGCACAGGTCTCTTTCAGGACCTCGGTCCAAGTCACTGGCAGAGAAGCATCGTCGTAAATTTCATAAATACTTTTATCCCAGTCTTCCTGATGAGATAACTTTCCCCCCATCTGTCGGAATCCTTTGTCGGAGACGATGGATTTGGCAAAGAAATTCTGAAATTTTGCCGCCCTGGCTCCGCTTTCCGCACAGGAATAAATCAGATCCTTTGCTTTTTCCAAGTCTCCGTCATGATTTGCCGCAATATCCGCAATGAAATAGACGGGCTCAGAGGGCCCCACAAAATGATTTCCAATTTTGATTAGATTGCTCATAATTTTTCGATCTCTTCCTGCAGACTAGGCAATTTAATCCCGCTCATCGATTCAAAACAGGCAACATTTAACCTCAGGTCCCGTGGCCTGGGCGCACGGCCGGGTATATTTGTGCTGTCAGTTATGGTCACTTGAGAGGCATCCAGTCCCTTTTGTTCTGCCAGTTTCAGGGCAAAATCCTTCTTGCTCATTCCTTCATGAGAACCAAGATTATAGGTTCCGCGCAAATCCTGCTCATAACATTGTAGCAAGACCTGTGCCAAAGTTGCCATATGCAAAGGCGAAAAGAGGACGTCCTTAAAAAGACTTATCTGTTTTTTCTCAGAGAAGGCCTTAATAAAAAAATCGCTCAGGCTGTCCCGGCCTGATGTCCTTGAAGGACCGATGATATTTGTTCTGACAATCAGACTATTCATATATTTTTTAGCTTCGAGCTCTCCGGCCAGCTTACTCTTGCCATAATGATTGACAGGACCTGAGCCTTCTTCACAGAAAGGACCTTCACCATCCGGATAGATCTGATCCGTTGAAATATACACGAAATAGGCTTCCGAACCAGCAAGGGCGGTCACAAGATTCCGGGTTGTTGTGGCATTGGCCGCTATCGCCTCTTCAGGATGTTCTTCACAGTAATCCACGTTTGTCATGGCAGCCAGATGAAGCACCACTCCTGGGAATACTTCATCGATAAGGGCAGAAACTTCCTGGGGTTTTGTTAAATCACAAGGGTAGTGCGGATCATTTCGAGACGTCAGGATCAGGTCACCAGCGCATGAGAATTGCTCGGCGATATAGGGCGCCAGCAAACCGGATCCACCTGTGACTAATATTTTCATCGATTCAACTGCGTTTATAAAAAAACCCACCTGATTATGTCAGGCGGGTTCCGATATTGAAAATGTTTTTTGCCCATCAGGTCTCGACATCAACAACAATTCCTTCTGCGCCTTCCTGTTCCCTGTAAAACGCCAGAAATTTTAACACTTCATCCGCTGGCCACTGATGCACAACTTCGCCTGATGTTTTATCTACCCCTTGGTAGACAAAGACACCTGTTGCATCATCCTGATCAATTCTCAAAGTTGTATCAGGTGGATCCTGAGGTAGTGAAGCGTTTATAATTGTTTCAGCCGCCTTAAGAAAATCCTGGACGTTACCGGAACTCAATAAATTAAGTTTGTCTTCCGCAGCTTGCTTAATTGCTGCAGAGACTTTACCTTCCTGTTCCGCTCCGGACCCTGGAGTATTAGTAGTGTCTTCAGTTTTTAGTGGAACTGTTATTTTCTTTATATCTTTTAAGCTGCTAAATCTTTCTGTATCTTTAGCAACTCCAGCTCCAGGGACCGACGGATTTATTTTCATACCGTCAACCATCGTTCTTCTCTTACTTTGTTATATCTCCGGCTTACACCAGTTTTACCAACTTCATTTAATAATCAAATATTTATGTAACACAAACAATTCTAGAAAATTTTAATTATGGAATAAAGAGAAAATTGTGGTTTGGCGAGACGGACTTCCGTCCCGCCAAACCCACATAAGGATTATTATCCGAAGAGTGAGAGCACTGCACCCGGAGCCTGGTTGGCGATCGAAAGCGCCTGCAACCCAAGCTGCTGTTTAACCTGCAGCGATTGCAAGTTCGCACTTTCTCGGGCAAGGTCAGCATCCACAAGGTTACCAATACCTGTCTCAATCGAATCCGATAGCTTGTTCACGAAGGTTGACACCGATTCAATACGTTTCGCACCGGCACCAAGCACCGCCAGAGAGGCGTTCACTGTATCCAGAGCTGTATCAACCAGAGCCACAACGCCTGCCGCACTTGCGGAAGTGGTAATTGACTTACCGGACAGCCCCAGTGTACCAACGTCGATATCCTGGGCAGCAATAGTGATTGAGGAAGAAGCATCCTGGTTCACAATCGCTGTAATGGCATCTGAACCCCGAAGAGCATTAATACCATTGAATTCCGCATTGGAAACGATCGTATCGATCTGGTTACGCAGTTCGGTAAATTCGTTGTTCAAAAGTGTACGCTGTGAAGCGTCAATACCGGTATCAGCGGCAGCCACAGCTTTTTCCTTCAACTCGATGAGCAGATCGGAAACAGCTTCCGCGCCAGCCAGAGCAGTATCGATAGCACCAGTAGCACGGCTCAGGCTGCCTTTCACGGCGTTCAAACCGGAAATTTCAGACCGTTGAGACTGAGCAATGGAATAGACCGCAGCGTTGTCTTTAGCACTGCCAACCTTCAGACCGGTACTGATCCGGGACTGAGTGGTGTTCAGTGCTGCATTGGTTTTGTTGAGAGTTTGGAGGGCGACGAGAGCACCCGCATTAGTATTGACTGAAAAAGCCATTATAAATCTCCATTCTGAGAGTACTATTAAACAGGACTTTTTGTCCCGCCGGGCATTCTACCCGATCTACGCAAACTGTATCATTGTCTTTCTGACGTTGCAGCTCACACGATCAGGTTACGTGTAACATGTGAATAAAAGGTTAACAAGAGAATTAATGAAATAACTTTTTCGAATCCCCGTTTTATTACAATGAGTTAAACAGAAAAATACCCACAGTCCCGCAGTTTTGCAGGCCTTTACACTTAAATCATTAAGAAAATTTTGAGAGAATTAGACGGTGGCAGAAGTAAAGTCCTGACCATTTCTATCACCGGTGTCGTTATTCACTGACGAAGAAGCCAGCGACGCCTGGGCGGCAAGACCGTCCATAATATTACGATTCACAGAAACCAGAACGTCAATACTATCTTCCCCCCTGGCCACTTGCGAACTGTATTTACCAACCCATATTGACAGAGAGATAATCTGTCCGCGCAGCATATCCGGAAGTTTATTGCCCTCGACTGCGCAATCCGTAGCCAGTGTAGACCACAGCCTGCGGTTCCTGTACAGAGCATCATGAAGGCGCTTGTCAGTTTTCGGCAGATCCTTCGCATCAATTAGAGCACGAGTAACCTCTGCAAAAATCCTGTATTCAGTCTGCGACGGTGCTTCAGTTGCCTGCTGTGTCTTCTGGTACGCTTCCAGGGACATAATTCAGCCTCTCTTTTTCATATTCAAACAATTTCTTACACTTATTTAGCGCCTTGTAATATTCACCTTCCATAACATCCTGGCTAATGGCAACACAAAGTGTTTTGGCTTCAGGGTCTTCCACAACTCCCAGCAGTTCCGTCATCCTGAGAACAAATTTCTCATAATATTTTTTGCGCCCTGCTTCATCCATGTACATAAGCATGATAGGGAAATATACATGCTTGACGGGTGTATCCACCTCCTCAGCAAGCAAGATATCCTTGTCTCTCAGCAACGACACCTTGTTCTGCAAAACAAGTGTGGCACGCCTGTCCCCGTTGACAATAACAGCCCCGTTCACGACAAATTTCTCACCGGGTTTCAATGATAACTTCAAAGCCATTTGTTATCTTTCTTCTTATGTTCCTGACAAACAACGCATGTTCCCGTCAGAAGCATAACTGTTATTTTGCATTTTCACAAACAGGTGGTTAACATTAGGTGAATTTTTTTGTTAAAATATCTAATTCCGGTCAGACCTGTTGTTTATACAGCTTCCAAAAACAGACCGGAAGTCAAGGTTCAAGTTAAATGGCTCAAAAAACACCCAAATCCAATGCATTACCTCCCGTAAAAACAAAGGGGCAATTTACAAAATATTTTCGGAAAGGGAACTATCATTATTCAAAAGGTGAATATGCGAGTGCCGCAAAGTTCCTAAACGCAGTCTGGCAATATGACGACTCAGTTCCAGAAATCACAATTCAACTGTCCGACTGTCTGTTTCAGATGGGACGGCAAAATCAGGCTCTGGATTTATTGATCTATACCTGGCAAAAGCATCCGGATAAAGCAGATATCTGTACGGTTATCGGCTCTGCCGCCCTGAGGATGAACTTTTTCGATCTGGCTTTAAAGGCCTACGAGCATTATACCAAACTTCAACCGAACGATCCCAAGGGTTATGTCAACCTGGCCACGGCCTTAAGGGAAAACGACCGACTGGACGAGGCAATTTCCCTTTTGCAGGAAATTATTCCGATATATCCGGAAAACGACGAAATGTGGAACGCGCTTGGGGCTGCCGTACAGCTAAGAGACGGACCAGCGCAGTCGCTCGTATTCTTTGAAGAGTCCTACAGGTTAAATCCGACCAGTCGACAGATTCTCAATAACCTCCCTGGCATTTATTATGATCTCGGGCAAATTGATAAAGCCAAGGAAACGGTCTTGGCCTGCCTGGAGAGATACAACGATTTTGCCTCACCTCACCTTCTATACTCCAAAATCCTTCTTAATGAAGGCCGCCTGTCCGAAGGATGGAGTGAATATAAATGGCGACATCATTCTACAAATCCGTCAGCCTGCCTGCTGCCCTATAAAATCGACTATTGGAACAAGGGCATAGACATCAAAGGAAAAAATCTTTTGCTTAGTGCGGAACAGGGTGTTGGCGATGAACTGCTCGCCACACCGGTATACAGGCAACTGATCGAAATGGTAGAACATCTCTATATCGGATGTGACAGTAGACTTGTGCCGCTGTTTGAGACTTCCTTTCCGGAAGCCACTATCCTCCCCTACAGCGTTTATGCGCTCAGCGATGGCCGGCGGGGCAGAACATACCAAGATCTTACTGAAGAACAGATTGAGCAAATTGATTATATGTGTTTCAACCTAGATGCCGTCTCAAACCTCTGGCAATCTGTGGAAGACATCAAACCCATGGCCCAGATTCTGGACGTCACTAAGGACCTGAGAGGAAAGTGGAAAACCCGGATTGAAAAATTGCCAAAAAAACTCAATATCGGAGTTTGTTGGCGCAGTGGTGTACTGCATGCCACCCGAAAAACAAACTATACAGAACTTGATAATTGGCTTCCTATCCTGAAAAACGAAAATGTCAATTTCGTTAATGTGCAATATGGGAATTATGCTGAAGAGTTAAAAAAAATGAAAGAAAAGCACGGGATCAAAATCCATAATTTTGACGACCTTGACCTGAAAAATGATTTTGCAGGAACCATCGCCCTAATGCAAAACCTCGATCTTGTCATCGGCCCGACCACCACCCCCGTCGCCGAAGCGGCATGCGCCGGTGTAGCAGTGTGGTGGCTGAGCAACGGTCAACCTTGGTGGACATATGGACAAAAGAACCCTCCCTGGCTGGAAAAGGGCGTCGTCCATGCAAAAGACCCCGCCCAGCCGTGGCCTGACTTTATGACTGAAATGGGAAAAACGTTTTATAGCTGGGTCAAATCTCACAAATCAGGAAACTAACCCGTTACCCCGACCGAAAGCAATGCAACCAGAAAAACCAACACAGGATAAAGATGGCCAAAAATTCCGGTAAAAACAGCGGCACCCTGGGACCGGCGAGGAGTCGGGGACAATTTAACAAATATCTGCAAAAAGGAAATAAGTTATTCAGCAGGGGAGAATATTCACAAGCCCTCGCCTTCCTAAATGCCGCATGGAATTATGATGAAGAAAATTCCCAGGTTGGCGTTCAAATTGCCAATTGCCTATTCGAAATAGGGGAAAAAGCCAAAGCCATCAACGTCCTGACCTATGTGTGGCAAAAGGCACCTGAAAATGCGGACATTTGTACCGTCATTGGCGGTGCTGCGACAAAGATGAATTTTCACGATCTGGCGCTCAGGGCTTATGAACATTATACGCTGCTCAATCCGAATGACCCCAAGGGATATGTTAATTTTGCCACAGCGTTAAAAGAAACCGATCAATTTGATAAGGCCATAGATCTTCTTCAGGGAGTTATTCCCATATTTCCTGAAAACGCCGGTTTATGGCTCGCGCTTGGCAGCGTCGTCCATCTTCGTGATGGCCCTGAATCCAGTCTTGTTTTCTATGAAGAAGCTTATCGGCAGGATCCCTATAACCGGCTGGTACTTTACAATCTTCCCACTATTTATCTTGAACTTGGAAGATTCTCTGACGCGGAAAAGGTGGTGAAAGAATGCATGGAAAATTACAGTGAGTTTTCCAATCCACACCTCCTTTACTCCAAAATCCTGATGAGTCAGGGGAAACTCGCCGAGGGATGGGAGGAATATAAATGGCGTCATCACCCAAGCAGCGTGGCGTCCTGTGTCCTTCCTTATAATATTTCTGTCTGGAAACCAGGAACCGATATCACCGACAAAACACTCCTTATTTCCGCTGAACAGGGGGTTGGGGACGAACTGCTGGCGACACCTATCTATGCCCAAATTATTGATAAGGCGAAACACGTTTATATTGGCTGTGATGAGCGGCTGGTCCACCTTTATAAAAATTCGTTTCCCCAAGCCGATATTCTACCGTTTGAAGTCTTCATGACTCCCGAGGGAAGGAACGGCCGTCTCTATCCGGACCTAAGCCCCGAGGACATTAAAACGATAGATTATTACTGTTACTGCCTGGATGCTATGGCAAATGTCTGGACTTCACTACACGATATTTCCCCAAGCCAGAAAATTTTGTCTCCTTCGAGCGACCTGATAGACAATTGGCACAACCGGCTAAGTGAATTGCCACAAAAACTGAACGTAGGTATTTGCTGGCAAAGTGGAACCATGTACGTTCAACGGCAACTTCACTACCCTCCCCTTGAAGACTGGCTACCTATCCTGAAAAGCGACAAGGTCAACTTCATAAATGTTCAATATGATGCCTGCTGCCAAGAACTCGTTTCATTCTCGGATAAGTATGGAGTAAAAATTCATAATTTTACGGACCTGGATCTAAAAAATGATTTTGACGGCACCGCAGCTATGATGTCCTGTCTAGACTTAGTTATCGGCCCGACTACTACACCAGTCGTTCAGGCGGGATGTACTGGGACGGAAGTCTGGTGGCTCACAAACGGCACACCTTGGTGGACCTTTGGACAGCAAAACCCGCCTTGGCTGGAAAGGGGCTTTATTCAGTCAAAAAAACCGGATCAACCCTGGTCCGAGTTCATGAAAGATATGAAAAAACCCTTTGATCACTGGGTGCAGAACAAGCTGAAAGAAAAATAATTTCTTTGACCATCATTTTACTCTGCAGTAACTTTAATCAAACAATTTAAAACAGGTGTTTGAATATGAAGTTTAAGGGTACCGATACTTATGTAGCAACCGAAGACCTGATGGTTGCCGTGAACGCCGCCATGACCCTGCAGCGTCCCCTGCTGATCAAGGGCGAACCCGGCACCGGGAAAACGGTCCTGGCTCACGAGGTCGCCAAAGCCACCGGCAAGAACCTTCTGGAATGGCACATCAAATCCACCACCAAGGCCCAGCAGGGCCTGTATGAATATGACGCTGTCTCCCGCCTCAGAGATTCCCAACTCGGCGACGAAAAAGTCAAGGACATCAGCAATTATATCAAAAAAGGCAAGCTGTGGGAGGCCTTTGCGGCCGAACAGCCCCCGATCCTGCTGATTGACGAGATCGACAAGGCGGATATTGAATTCCCCAATGACCTGCTGCAGGAACTGGACCGGATGGAATTCAATGTTTACGAGACCGGTGAAACGATCAAGGCCGCCCAGCGTCCTCTGGTGATCATCACCAGCAATAATGAGAAGGAACTGCCGGACGCCTTCCTGCGCCGCTGTTTCTTCCATTATATCCAGTTCCCTGACCGGGCCACCATGCATCAGATTGTCAGTGTCCATTATCCCGATATCCAGCAGATGCTCGTTCGCGAAGCCCTCAACCTGTTCTATGATATCCGCGAAGTACCGGGTTTGAAAAAGCGTCCTTCCACGTCCGAGCTTCTGGACTGGCTTAAACTCCTGATGGTAGAAGACATGCCCCTGGACGTGCTGAAAAGCCGGGATCCGAAAAAACTGATCCCGCCCCTGCATGGCGCCTTACTGAAAAACGAGCAGGATGTGCATCTATTCGAGCGCCTCGCCTTCATGTCCAAGCGGGAAAACAGGTAAGTTCCCATGTTCATCAATTTCTTTCTCGAGCTCAGAGATCACGGCGTTCCCGCTTCCCTGCGGGAGTACCTGACGCTTATGGAAGCCATGAAAGAAGGCCTGGCGGACTATTCCATCGATGATTTCTATTATCTGAGCCGGGCAACCCTGGTGAAGGACGAACGTAACCTGGACAAATTTGACCAGGTTTTCGGCCATCACTTTAAAGGCCTGGACGCGCCAGCCAGCGAGGATCTTCTGGCGGAGATCCCCGAGGAATGGCTGCGCAAGCTGGCGGAAAAGTTCCTCACCCCAGAGGAAATGGCAGAAATCGAGGGCATGGGCGACTGGGACAAGCTCATGGAAACCCTGCAGAAACGTCTGGAAGAACAGAACGAACGCCATCAAGGCGGCAATAAATGGATTGGCACCGCCGGCACCTCCCCTTTCGGCGCCTACGGCTATAACCCGGAAGGTGTGCGTATCGGCCAGAAAGAAGGCCGGCACGGCCGGGCCGTCAAAGTCTGGGACAAACGTCAGTTCAAGAACCTGGATGACAATGTGGAGCTTGGCACCCGCAATATCAAAGTGGCGCTCAAACGCCTTCGTCGATTCGCCCGGGAAGGTGCTGCAAGCGAACTTGATCTGCATGACACCATCCACAGCACGGCCAAACAGGGCTGGCTGGATATAAAGATGGTGCCGGAGCGCCATAATGCAGTAAAGGTGCTGCTGTTCTTCGATGTAGGGGGCTCCATGGATCCCTTTATAAAAACCTGCGAGGAGCTGTTTTCCGCCGCCCGTACCGAATTCAAGAATATGGAATATTTCTATTTCCATAACTGCCTTTATGAAGGGGTATGGCAGGACAACCGCCGCCGCAATGTGAACCGGATCAATACATGGGATATCCTGCATAAATATCCCCACGACTATAAGGTTATTATTGTCGGTGACGCCTCCATGAGCCCTTATGAAATAGCCTACCCTGGCGGCAGTGTGGAACACTGGAATGAAGAGAGCGGCGAAGTATGGATGCGCCGTCTGCTCAAAGTCTACGAAAGCGCCGTCTGGCTCAACCCGGTCCAGGAAAAATACTGGGACTACACCCATTCCGTCACCCTGATAAAGGAACTGATGGAGGATCGCATGTATCCCCTCACCCTGGCCGGCCTTGAAGGCGCCATGAAAGAACTGAGCCGCAAAAAATAATTTTGCGGATCACTGACCTGCCTCAATTGCAAACTTGTCCCCTGGATTATATAATGAGAAATATTGTCATTCTCAGGAGGTCACCATTATGAAGAAAATTCTTGTTATCGCCGAACAGCTGCCAGACAGCCCTTCCCTTGCACTGGACAAGGCACTGTATTTTTCAGACCACGGCGGTGCAACAATCCACGTCCTTTCGGTCGTCTATAACAATGCGTTTGACCATCCGGAACTGATCACAGCTGAGGAAGCACAGACTCTGCAAGATAAAGTTATGTCGCAAGCCAAGGCAAACCTGAACAAGTTACTGGCTGGCCGGAAAAATGCGACTGGAGAAATACAGTGGGGCAAAAGCCTGGTCGGCGCTGTCGAGGAAACCTGTGAAGGTACAAATTATGACCTGATCATCAAGACAGGCCACAGATCCGAATCGTTCCTGCATCAACCTTCTGATTTCCGCTTGCTCAACCTCCCCAAAGTGCCGGTCATGATCCTCAGTGCAGAACGGTGGCGCAGCAAGCCGGTAGTCATGGCGACTATAGACTTCTCCAGTGATGATGCGGAACAGATGGCCCTCAACGACAAAGTCCTGAGCAGCGCCAAGGAATATGCCGATCTCATGGAAGCTGACCTGCATTGCTGTTATGTCGTTACTTACAATTCTGCCCTTGCTGACCTGGATATTGTCAACAGAGAAGAAATCTTTGAACGTTTCAAGGAAAAACGACTGAAAAAACTTCAGGATTATGCTGCCGGATACGGCATTCCCGCGCAAAATGTCGACATAAAACCTGGCAAGATTGAAAAAGTTATTCCTTCCATGGCCAACAGGCTAAAAGCGGAACTGGTGGTGCTGGGAACGCACCGAAGGAAAGGTCTGTCTCGAATTATTCTTGGCAACAGCAGCGAGAAAATTCTTAAAATCCTGCGCACAGATATCCTGGCTGTCAAACCGGACTGAGCCAAAAAAAACAAAACCCTCCTGCATATCAAATGCGGGAGGGTTATATATTTGAGTTGCCGGTTTATTCTTTACCGGCGGTATTTGTCAATCGCGGCTTCCAGGGATTTCTTCAGCTCTCCACCGATTTCAGCGCCGTCGCCCTCGATCCTGTCCTTGATCACCACGCGCATGGCGTCAATATGGGCCTTGACAATTTCCACATGGCTGTCGCCCATGCCGGCGTTCAATCCGGTAAAATTATACAGGCCATCGGCAAAGTCGGTAATCAACTGATAACCGAATGTACCCCCCTGCCCCTTCATGTCATGGGCAATGGCATTGATTTTTTCAAAATGCGCCTTGCGATATTCGGGGCTGTCAACACAACGACGATGTTCCTCCGCCAGACTGTCAATCAGGGTTGATACCCAGTCCGGATAATCCTCTGCCATTTCCTGAAGGGCTTCCTGGGCCTTGAGCATCAGGTCATCGTCAAATGAAACATCCTCTGCGCTTACTGAACCAAGACCAACCGCCTTTTCCTTCAATTTATTCTTCAGACGATAATAACGAACCCGTACCGGCTTAGCCATTGACCACTTCCACTTCTTCACTTTCATAGGTTAATTTGCGACGGTCTTCCCCTTCAATAGGGATTGCCTGACGGCGCCTGTCAGGCCCGAAATAGCTTGCAGTGTGGACATATTGGCGTGGTTTCATCACTACAGAGAAAATTTTATCGGCAAGGGCGTTGATGGAGAAAGGTTTGGACATGAATTCATTGACACCCATCTCCCGGGCTTCCTGCACACGGCTCGGTTCTGAATAACCGGTCAACATGATAAAAGGAACAAATCGGTCCGGAGACTCTTTATGCCGGCGTACCCAGCGCAGAAGCATCATGCCATTGACAGGAGACATCTCCCAGTCGGAAACGATCATATCCACGGACATCATTCCGGCCTTCATGGGGTCATCAGCCACCTGCTTCAGGAATTCAATGGCTTCACCGCCATCTCCCACCGATTTAATCGTTCCCACTCCGAGTACACGGAGGCTGTTGACAATCAGTGATCTGATAAACTGGCTGTCTTCCACGACCAATATGCTGATCCTGCTCAGATCCAAATTACTCATATCTAATATCTACCTCAATCTTGTATGCTTTGAGGTAATTCTGTGGGATTAGGGTAAATAAAGTGTGAAGGTTGTCTAAAAATATGTCCTTTTTTATCAGCAGTTAGCTGAATTAGGCAGCATATTCTCCAACACGGGTACCGATCTCCTCCTTCAGACCCCGGTGCAATCCCAGATGAAAAAGGGCTTCCGCAATCAGGAAGCTCGGAGCCATGAAAATCTGGAAAAGATTGTCAAGGAGAGCTGGTTTCCTGCCTTCAAAGACGTGCCCCACGAGCTGGAAAATCCAGCCGCCGACAAACAGGACGGCAAACCACATCCAGCCTGCAAGGTCAGGCAACGGTGCAAGGTACGTTGAGGCCTTGAGGAGCGGGATAAAGACAGCAGCCGCGATCAGCCCGATCAGCAGATCGGAAAACAGATAGAACATCAGGATAATGGCGATAAATATCATCGCAAAAGTGACCTGCATACCGTTTGTGGCAAAGACATCAATCCAGGAAAAAGCCATAAAAAGAGAGACAACGATAGACGGTACGCCAATATAATGGGTCAGCTGGTTTCTGCCGTCCATATGATAGGCTGAATACATGGCCATCTGTTTTATGAAAAATTCTTTCATATCGTCTCCCCTAAAGTCCAATAATCCCTCTAATTCGTCTTTTTCCAGTCAACTATATCATAACTCGCAAACGGGACCCAATTTATCTTTTGTATAGTCACCGGAGCAGTTGCTAGGCCATGAGGAGCCTGTTAGAATGCGCCGCAATATTCAACTAACGAAAAATGAATGCGGTATGAGTGAACAAAGCACGACCCAGGCAGATGGGGACAACAACCAGATCAATATCCTCAAAAAGGATCAGGTGGTAACGCCTCACCCGTCCTCGCTAAAACACAATCGGGTCAATATTTCCCGTGAAGTCGGGCTTAAAGCATGGCTGAAAAGCTATTGGCCCATGCTGTTTTCCACAGTACTGAGCGTCGTCTGGATCGCGGCCTGCATCAGCCTGTTTTTATCCTCTGACCGCCAACTCGACAGAATCCCGTTGTATGAACTAGCAGGCCTTCTTGCCGGCGCCATGCTGCCTTTGATGGTCGTCTGGCTGATGACACTCGCCTTTTTAAGGGTGACGCCTTTACGGGAAGAACGCCTGGCCCTGTCCAGCGGACTGGAAAACCTTCTTTCTCCGCTCGATATTGCACAGAAACGGATGGATACAATTGTTGCCAATCTTCACCGGGAGATCAAACACGTCGAGGCCGCCGGCGATATTGCCCAGTCCAGAATTGAAAATCTCGAAAACCGTTTTCAGGAACAGATCTCCTCATTATTCGAAGCAACAACAGGGGCAGAAAACAGGACCCGCGACTTTCAGGATCTTCTCGGTCGCGAACGGGACGCCCTCTCCGGTCTCAGCGAAGAAATCACGAACCAGCTCAAGGAATTGGAAGCTGTCTTCAGCCAGCTGAAATTTGACAGTGAAACCATTACCAATATTACCCGCAAAAACTCGGAAAAAGTCAGCAATGAGATTGTCTTCCAGAAAAAAACACTGGACGAACGCGCCCTGCAGATCGAGACCAGGCTGGATACTCTGGGTGAAAAACTCCATCAACTGACGGAGGCCCTCGACCAGAAAGTTGACACGTCCGGTCAAAAACTCGCCACCCTGTCCGGTGACATGGAAACACGCCGCGAGGCCCTGACCGATACCGTGGGCCTGTTGTCCCGGCAAACTGCTGAAATTTGCGCAAGACTTGGCGACCAGGCCGCCACCATGGAAAAACTTACCGGCAGTGCGGCTGATGACAGTGAGCGCCTGACCGCCCTGATCAAAGAACAGGCCAACGAACTCTCTGCAGTTGCTGCCGGCGCCCTCGCCCAGACAGCGGAGGCCGGTGAGAGTTTCCAGAGTCACGCCACGGGCCTTGGCCGGCTGTTCTCGGAAATCACGGAAAAAGGCAATATCCTGCTCGAGGAAAGCACCGGAAAATTCAGCGAAAATACGGCCCTGATCCAGCAGGTCATCAATGATTTTTCTGCCAATCTGGCAGAACAGATCGAGGAAACCACCCGCAGGATCAATACCCAGAATGAAAGCCTTGAGCATTCCCTGACCGCCCGCATCTCCAATGCCGAGGAAATTCTGGAAACCCAGGCGGAAGTCATCCGGGAAGGCCTCAGGCTGCAGGCCGAGGAAATCCAGTCCATCCTGGCCGGCAATACGGAACAGATCGGACAGTCCATCCAGGGCTCCCTGATGGATATCCAGCGCCATTCAGACGATATCAGCCAGATCGTCGAGGCAAACGTGACCAAGCTTGACGAAAATGTCGAGCTTATGGGCTCACAGGCCATTCAGTTCAGGGAACTTTCCGAAAGTTATCGCAATCAGCTTGACCAGTCCGAACAGAAACTGAAACAGCAGCATGAGGACCTCACCGACAGCATAGCCGTCGTCACGGATCAAATCGACCTGGCCATCGACAAACTCAAGGATCAGTCGTCTGACCTGGGCTCCCACGGCCAGACGGTTATCGACAACATCCTGAGCCAGACAGAGCAGCTTGCCGGCCATGTCGAAGAGATCCGCCAGCGGGCAGAAACAAGCCTGCGGGACATGCAGGAAATCGAGACCAATATCGGCGCACAACTGGATGCCGCCGAGGAAAAAACCGGCCACATTACCGAAGACTGGCGCAAAACCTCGGAATATATCGGGGCAAAATGCAGCGAGACCATCAACCATCTTGGCAGCCTGACCGAGCGCCTTAAATCGCTGGAAACAGACAACAACAGGACCGTGGAAACAGCCGAAACCAATATCAAACGCATCTCCGATGAACTTCAGCATGCTTCTGAAAGCATTTACCTGGCGTCGGCCAGTGCCATTGAGGCGGCGGATGAAACCAACAAAGTTATTGATCAGCACAATGAAAAATTCCAGCAGCTGATCAAATCAATCCAGCTGTCCAGCAGCAGCGTTATCGCCGATGCCGAATCTTATGAAAAGCGCATCAGCCAGAAAGCGGGGGGCGGCTTTTCCTCACTTGCCTCAAGGGTCATGGAACAGCTGCAATCCTCTGCTATCGATATCGGCCGATATGTCGATGAAGATGTGTCCGACGATCTGTGGCAACTCTATGTCAAGGGTGACAAGAGCGCCTTCCTGCGCCGTCTTAAGAAGGTCAGTGACAAGAAGACACTCAGCAAAATTGCTGACAAGTGCAAAAACGATTCCGATTTCCGACGCTACATCCAGGATTATATGGAAAATTTCGAAGATCTGATGTCGAAAGCCATGAGCAATAATTCAAATTCTGCCTTTGCCGTCTCGCTCATTTCATCGGATGCCGGCAAGGTCTACCTGGCCCTGGCGCAGGCGGTCGGAAAACTTTCATGAAATATGTAACCGGGCTTTTATTTCTGGCACTCCTGCTTGGCGGATGTGATCAGAAAAAAAATGTCCCGAGCGAAGACAAAACAGAATCTCCTCCAGTCTTCATGAAGATGGCCAGCAGTTACCCTTCGAGCCTCGGCTTGCTGGGGGCCAGCGGCACAAGAATCGAAACACAAATCCATCTGATTTCCAACGGCAATGTATCCATCAAATTTTTCGAACCCGGGGCCCTTGTCCCCAACCTGGAAATCTTTGATGCGGTATCTTACGGGGCGCTTGACGCCGGCTGGTCCGCCCCCGGCCTGTGGAGCGGCAAGGTCCCCTCCCTCCAGCTTTTCAGCGCTGTGCCCTTCGGTCCCGGTGCTGCAGAATATCTGGCCTGGTTTTACGGCGGTGGCGGCCGGGTTATTTTTGAAGAGATTTACGAGCGACATAATATTCACAGTCTTATCTGCGGCGTAAACCCGCCCGAAGCCTCCGGCTGGTTCCGCGAAGAAATCAAATCCCTGGACGATCTGAAGGGTCTGAAAATCCGCTTCTATGGCCTCGGCGCCCGGGTATTGAGCAAGCTTGGGGTTTCTACTCAACTCCTCGCCACCGGCGATATATTCCCGGCCCTTGAACTGGGCACCATCGATGCGACGGAATTTTCCATGCCGTCAATCGATTTGCAAATGGGTTTCAGCCAACTCGCCAAACATTATTACTTTCCCGGCTGGCACCAGCAGGCGACTTTTTTCGAGCTGATGATTAATCTGGATAGATGGAACAGCCTCAATCCGGTCCAGCAGGCCCAGATTGAAAGCGTCTGTGCCGATAATATCAGATTTACCCTGGCCTTCGGCGAAGCCGATCAGGCCGACGCCCTGGAGGAACTCCAGAAACAGGGAGTACAGTTCCACAAGTGGCCGGAGGAAATTATGCAGGCTCTTCATGCCGCCTGGCTGGAAGTCGCCCGGGAGGAAGCCGATAAAGACCCCGATTTCAAACGGGCCTGGGACTCCCTGTCCGGTTTTCGGGAAAAATACAAAACCTGGAAAGAGCTGGGTAATCTTGACTGATCTTGCCAAAATAGAAAAATCCTTGTCCTCATTCATTTCCTCGACAGGTAAAATTTCATCCTGGCTGGTGGTCGTTATGATGCTGGTGATCGTTTTTGATGTCATCAGCCGTCGTTTTTTTGTCATCGGTTCAGTCAAATTCCAGGAACTGGAATGGCACCTGCATGGAATATTGTTCCTCTGTTGCCTCGGGTACACCTATCTGAAGGATGCCCATGTACGGGTTGAGTTTTTGCGGGAAAAACTGTCGCCCCGGACCCGGGCCTGGCTGGAGATCGCCGGCAGCCTGTTTTTTCTCCTCCCCTATTGCCTGGTGCTGATTTACTTCGGCTACGACTTTACGGTACGGGCCTTCGTCGGCAATGAAGTGTCGGCGGCGGCCGAGGGCCTCCCCTTCCGCTGGATTATCAAGGGCTTTATTCCCTTAGGTATATTCCTGCTGGCCCTGTCCGCTGTTACCGTCATCCTGCGCAACCTGCTTCAGCTGAAACAGGTGGATTAGCGCCATGGCGGCTCTGACGGAATATCTCCCCCTTTTGATGTTTGTCGCACTCGGCCTGTTTCTGTTCAGCGGTTATCCCGTGGCCTTCGTTCTCGGCGGCACAGGACTTCTTTTCGGCCTGATCGGCATGACGATGGATCTTTTCAATTTCAAGGAATTCTTCCTGATCATCTCCCGGATATATGGCGGCGTTGTGGAGAATCTGGTCCTGATTGCCGTCCCCATGTTCGTCTTTATGGGAATTATCCTGGAACGTAGCGGCATCGCCCGAGACCTCCTGCAGTCCCTCCAGATCCTGACCCGCCGTATTCCTGGCGGCCTTGCGCTTTCGGTGACGCTCCTTGGCACCATAATGGCCGCTACAACCGGCATTATCGGCGCCAGCGTGGTCATGATTACGCTGATGGCCCTGCCGGTCATGCTGGAACAGGATTATGACAAGGCTTTTGCGACGGGTACCATCGCCGCCTCGGGCACGCTGGGTATCCTTATTCCCCCCAGCATCATGCTGGTGATCATGGGAGAACTCCTGTCGACCTCAGTCGGGACACTGTTCGTAAGTGCGCTGGTTCCCGGCCTGTTGCTGGCCCTGCTGTATGTGGTTTATATCTTTATCAGAAGCTGGTTGAACCCGGCGATTGCCCCCTCGGACACAAAAGCTCACATTACCGGGAATGAGGGTTTCAGCGAAACAGCTTTGCCGAATGATAATTCCATCACCCTGCTGCTGAAAAGAATTCTGCCGCCGTTGATACTGATATTACTGGTTCTGGGGTCCATTTTCGGCGGTTTTGCCACTCCGACAGAAGCCGCCGGAGTTGGCGCCTTTGCCGCGCTTCTCCTCGCTCTTGTCAAAAAACGCCTGAATATTTCTGTACTGGGTAGAATGTGTGAAGAAACCGCCAGTACCACAGGAATGGTCTTTGGTGTTTTTATTGGCGCGACCGCCTTTTCCTATGTTTTCCGCTCCCTCGGTGGCGATGACCTGATCATTGGCTTTATTCAGTCCATGCCGGCCGGCCCCTGGATGATCCTGGGCGGGCTCATGCTCCTGATTTTCGTGCTCGGATTCTTCTTTGACTGGATTGAAATAACCCTGATCGTGCTGCCGGTTTTCACCCCCATCATCGGCGCTCTCGATTTCGGCCAGCATATTGCCTCTTCCGACATCGTTGTCTGGTTCGCCATTCTCACCGCGATCAACCTGCAGACCTCTTTCCTTACCCCGCCCTTCGGCTTTGCCCTTTTCTTCACCAAGGGCGCTGCGGCGGACAGTGTCAGCATCCAGGATATTTACCGCGGCGTGGTACCATTTGTCCTGCTGCAGCTTCTGGGACTGACACTGGTCATACTGTTTCCGCAAATCGCCCTTTGGCTGCCGAATATGCTGATCAAATAAAAAGCCGCCCAAAAAAGGCGGCTTTCAGATACTGTATGGGAAAATATATTTATGCGGCTGCAGTGCCGCCGGCCGAACCCATTTTTGTAATGAAATAGTCCAGGTTCTCTGGATCCACATCATTTTCACAATAGGTCAGAACCCTCTCGAGCATGCGGCTGCGGAAACGTTCACGGTCCTCGCCTGCACTCACGGACATATCTTCTGCCACATCAAGGGCGGCTTTTGCCAGCGGCAGAAGTTCCGGGGACAGGTTTGCCTGCCTGAAAATGGCGGAAATTCCAAGATCACCGCGGTCGTGAATAAGTTTGTAGGCGTTGCTGACCGGAATATTGCAGAGTTTGGCTACTGCTGCTTCGAAGAACACCAGGTCCCCCATGCACAGGGCCCGCAAGATAAGTGTCGGTGTCAGGCGGCCGTGGCTGTGCAATTGCTCCACAAGCTGGCGCACATCCATGACGTCGGCGCCGCCATCCAGCAGACTGACCGTCGCCCTTTCACGGGCGCTCAGGAACAGGTCCATTGCCATATCCGGTGACATTTCGTGATGGGTTACCAGATGATCCCTGACTTTCTCGGACACCAGGCTGACCAGACGTTCCGCCACCTTGATCGGCAGTTGGTCCCGTTTGGCAAGCGGTGCATTGACTTTTTCGCTTTCACCGAATTTGTCCAGAACCTTGCCCATTGTACCTTCTGAGAGTTCGGCGCTTTCATTGGAAACAAGAGTTGCGACCACATCTTCGTCCAAGCTTGTCTCGACAATAGCCTCGGCCACTTCAGAGGACAGATTTTCACGTCGTGCAACTGCCATCTGGCTTTCTGAGCCACTGTTAGCAATGATTTCCTTCAGGTCTTCATCGGTCAGGACTTCGGAAAACTCCAGAATCGGCAGCGAGACTTCCGTGACATCATTTGCCAGGGTAAGTGCCACATCATGGGGAATTTCCGGATTATCCATTAGACTAGCAGAAAGCGCCACCCGAACGCGAACTTCCGCGTCTTTCACCATGAGTTTGAAAATATCTTCGGCAATCTTCTTTTCTTCCGGAGACAGTGATGCTCCGGAGAAATGCTTGCCAACCTTTTCCGCTGCTACAGCACGGTTTTCAGGAGACGGGTCCTGCAGGAGCTTTAAAACGTCGGATTGACTGAGAGTGTTCGTCATTAAAACCTATGCCTTTATCTCTTTGGTATTACTGTTCCCGTATTGAACCGGCAGCCATCGTCCGGGTTCCAGCTCTCCAGGCCCAATAATCCCTTTATTTCTGAACAACACGGTGTCATTTTCAACAAAAGTAGTTAAACTCGCGTTAATATGCGTTATAACTTCGAAAAAATTAAAACCAAAAACCGTTTTCAGGGGATGAAAATGAAGAAAACAAATAAAAATATAGTTACTGCACTACTTATACTCTTGTCGGGAATGTTTGCATCTTCAGCCCATGCTGTTGCCCTGGACACGGACAAAATCGATCAGGCGATCAATGGCGCCGTTGCCCCCTTCACAGACAGATTTTCGGCCTTCATTTTCTATCCCATAACCATTGCCGGGCAGGATCTGCCCTGGATTGTTATCTGGCTGGCAACCGCGGCTGTCGGATTTACCCTTTATTTCTGGTTTATCAATTTCAGGGGATTTGGCCTTGCCCTGCGCATTGTACGCGGCGACTATACAAAGAAGTCGGATGCCGGTGAAGTCAGCCATTTCCAAGCCCTGACCGCAGCGCTTTCCGGCACAGTCGGCCTTGGAAATATTGCCGGGGTCGGCGTCGCCATCAGCCTGGGTGGACCGGGTGCCACATTCTGGATGATCGTGGTTGGCTTGTTTGGCATGACATCAAAGTTTGCTGAATGTACCCTTGGGGTAAAATATCGTGAAATTGATGAAAACGGCGTCGTTTCCGGTGGTCCCATGTATTATCTCAAGAAGGGCCTGGCTGAAAAGGGCTTCCCAAAAATTGGCCTGTTTCTGGCCGGTATTTTTGCCATTTGCTGCATTCTGGGCTCCTTCGGTGCAGGAAATATTTTTCAGATCAGCAATTCCCTTTCAATCATTAAACATGTCACCGGCGGTGAAAACAGCTTCCTCCACAATAATGGCTGGATCTACGGCGTTACCGTGTCCATTTTCGTGGGTGTGGTTATTATCGGCGGCATCAAATCCATCGCCTCGGTTACCTCCAAGCTTGTCCCCTTCATGTGCGGAATTTATATGCTTGCGGCTTTCGGTGTTTTGTTCAGCTTGTTTGACCAGATCCCGGCCGCTTTTGCCGCCATTATTGAAGGCGCCTTTGCACCTGAGGCAAGCATCGGCGGTGTTATTGCCGTTATGATCCAGGGGATGAGACGGGCCACCTTCTCCAACGAAGCAGGCATCGGCTCTGCCGCGATTGCCCACTCTGCCGTAAAAACCGACGAACCGGTAACCGAGGGCCTGGTTGCCCTGCTTGAACCCTTTATCGACACTGTTGTCGTCTGCACAACCACAGCCCTGGTCATCATCATCACCGGCGCCTATCTGACCGGAGATTCGACCGGGATCGTGCTGACCTCAAATGCCTTTACAACGGTCTATCCGTCCTTCGACATGGCACTGGCGGTCATCGCCTTTCTTTTTGCCATTTCCACAACCATCACCTGGGCCTACTATGGGCAGAAATCATGGGAATTTTTGTTCGGTGGCGGAAAAGCTATCGGCACCGCCTACAAGCTTCTGTTTTGCGCCGTTGCCATCATCGGATCCACAATGCCGCTTGGAAAAATTGTAGATTTCGGAGATGCTGCGCTCTTTTCAATGGCAATTCCAAATATTATCGGTGTTGTCATCCTGGCACCTGTTGTAAAACGGGAGATCAATTCCTATCTGGAACGTATAAGAAGTGGAGAAATCGCGCCGGTCACTGCCGAAGAAAAAGCCTGAGGTAACTGATATCCGGCCTTTAAATCTGAAAACTCAAAAGGACTATAAAATGAACTTGCTTTTGAAAATGGCACTCGCGTCCGTCATTGGTATGGTGGCGGCGACTACAGCCAGCGCTGAGGGAGACGCTACTCTCGGCCAGAAAACCTTCAAGAAAAAATGTGCCGCCTGTCACACTGTCGATAAGGGCGGCAAGAAGAAGGTTGGCCCAAACCTTTATGCTATTGTCGGTCGCGAAGCTGCCAAATTTGAAGGGTTTAAATATTCTGATGCAATGGTCTCTTCCGGACTGACATGGGATGAAACCACTCTGGATCATTATCTTACACAGCCCAAGGCGCTGGTCCCCAAGACCAAGATGATTTTCGCCGGTCTTAAAAAAGAGCAGGACCGGGAAGATCTTATTGCCTATCTGAAAACTCTGGCAGACTGACCGCAGAACAACCGGGAAATGGGTGCTTTTTATTTAATTATATGAAGCGCCCATTTTTTGACATTTTGGCACACCAGAATGCATTTAACATTACATATGATACGCTGATAACATACTGACTTTTAGGGCTCTAAATTATGAAGAACGCTTCAAAAGCCGTCGCACAAAAGAATATAATCACACGCCGGATGGCAATTTTTGCCTTTTCCAGCCTGCTGTTGATCGGCGCATTCTTTTATGCGCAATCACTTTTCGCCGCACCTGAAGCCGAAACAACCCCAAACCAGAGCGAGGAAGAACAAGCCAAAGGCAAGGCATTTGTCGAGGCTACCTCCCAACGCGCACTGGATGTTCTGAAACGGAAAGAAACACTTTCAGAGCCTGAGATTGAGGATGAATTCCGCGTAATCCTGACTGACGCATTTGCCATCGACTATATCGGAAAACTGGTACTGGGCAGGCACCGGAAAAAAGCGACAAAAGAAGAACTGAAAACCTATAACGACCTGTTTCCAGACTTCCTGATCAAGGTTTATGCTTCCCGGCTGACCAAGCTTGACACCACCCAGATCGATATCGGCCGGGTCATCCCGCACGGCAAGAAGGATATGTTCGTGCGCAGCAAGGTGCTCGGGGAAAACAACGAAACTTTTGATGTTGACTGGCGGATCCGTCCCTTCAACGATGCAGGCTATCAGATTATCGACGTAAAAATCGAGGGGATCAGCATGGCCCGCACCCAGAGGGACGATTTTACATCACGGGTCAGCGAGAGCCAGATGTCCGGCCTCAATCAATATATGAAGAATATTATTGACGGCGTTGAGGAAGCCGAGCCCATTGATATCAAGAAAGACGGCGAGACGGCAGATTCTGACATAGAAAATAACAGCTAATCGCCGCTTTTCTGCAGAATCTAGACCTTGTGATCATGGCAGGTCAGCTGAAGCTGGCCTGCCGTATTGTTTATGGCCGATATACAGGCTTCCGCCCGGTCGGGATCTACAGATATTGCAAAGGTTGTGTGATAAACCATTTTCCCGTCGTCTCCCATCCGGCGTGTGGAATGCATACGCACCACATTGGCATCATAGTCAATAAAGGCTTCCGCCAGCCGGGCAATAAGGCCGGGCTGGTCACCGCCGCCCACTTCAATAATATGTGTCACGTTTGACGTGCTGTCCTGATCGACGGGAAAACGAAAATCTGTAACCAGACAGTCCGCGTTGGCCAGACATTCAAGGGACTGAAGTTCGCTTTGCAGAAAGCGGCTTGAAACCTCACCGGGCAGTTCGGCAACACAGGAAAATTCACACCCCTTCCCCAGCACGGCGAAGGAGGTATCCGCCAGATTAACACCCAGATCGAAAAGACGTCCGGTCACTGCTGCAACAAGACCAACCTGATCTGGACTGACGATAGAGATGAGAACTGTATGGTTTGCTGAATTTGGCATGTTGCGCTTTGTCCCGAATGGCGATATTACAATATTTTCGTTATTCACAGAAAAATAACCGATTAATTGCTATTCTGCCAACAATGATTTCCGGATCATTGTATACCGGAACAGGCTTCTTCCAATTGCAACAGGTAATATTATGTCAGAACAACTCTTACATCTCGTCTTCGGTGGCAAAGTTAAAGATCCACGCGGTCTGGAATTTGAAGACACGGACGAACTGGATATTGTCGGAATTTTCCCCAATTACAAACAGGCGAAAGACGCATGGAAGGGCGCCAGTCAGGCAAATGTCGATGACGCCCTTACAAAATATGTAGTGGTCCACCTCCACAAACTGCTTGAGCCGGAGAGCGAATAAACGGATCAGCCCGGATCAGTTGAAATATAGGTCTATTTCCTGGTCCAGGCTGTCTTTTCCGGCCACATAGACTCCCAGACGTCCCTTCAGTATCTCCCGGGCCTCTTCCTTGTCCCTGGGGCGAATATGTTTCAACAGCACCCGCGCAATCCGACGGGCTGTTTCCGGATCATGAATGAGTTCAGGAACGATTGATTCCATCAGCTTTAACCTCCCAATGAATTTTGACGAGGTTTGTTGTATACTCCCCGACTATGACCCAAAAATTGACTAAATATGACATTCGAATGACATTCAAAGCCGTTCTGCAAAGTAGGCATGAATGCACCCAAGGCAGGTATCCAGATGAGCAATAACCGAAAAAGCCGCACCGTTTATGCCATACTCGGATTCCTGTGCAGCAAGCCCCGTTCGGGCTATGACATCAAAAAAGCCATCGAGAAAAGTGTCGGTTTTTTCTGGAGTGAAAGCTATGGGCAGATTTATCCCATTCTTAAAAAGCTGGTGGAAGACGGTCTGGCCGAAAAACTTCAGGATGAACTCCCTTCCAGCCGCAAGCGACAACGCTATGCCATTACCGACAAAGGCCGGAAACAACTGGCTCACTGGATTGAGCAGGACGCTGACTATCGAGGTTTTCGTAACGAGCTGTTGCTGAAACTATTTTTCGGCACGACGGTCGATACAGAAGTAAGTATCCGGCATTTGCGGGATTTTATTGTTCATGAAAAGAAACGCCTGGAGATGTTTGAGGGGTTCCATGCAACGCTCCCCGGGAATAAGGAACAGATGACGCCGAATATCGTCTTTCTGACCGCTACCCTCAACTATGGGCTTTCCGGAACCCAGCATAATATCAAATGGGCAGAGGAAACCATCGGGATGCTGGAAGAACTGGACAAACAGTAATCTTTCACCTTGTGTCTGGCCAGCCGATAAGCTATTTTTGCCAATAATGTATCTGCAAGATATATCGAGGAGAAAATCTATGTCCATGCCAGACCTTCTTGCCAATAAGCTCAGCCTGCCCGTCGTCTGCTCCCCGATGTTTATCATCTCCAACCCCGACCTTGTCATCGAGCAATGCAAGGCCGGACTAGTCGGCTCCTTCCCCGCCCTCAATGCGCGGCCAGCCCTTGTGCTTGATGAATGGCTGACCAGAATTAAATCCGAACTGGCCGACTATCAAACTGCCAATCCCGGGAAAAAGGTTGCCCCCTTTGCCGTAAACCAGATTGTCCATCAGTCCAATGACCGGCTGGAACATGACCTCCGCCTGTGTGTTAAACATGAAGTGCCAATCATTATCACCAGCCTGATGGCGCCGGACCAGATCGTCCGCCCGGTTCATGATTATGGTGGCCTGGTGTTTCATGATGTCATTAATTTACGCCATGCCCGCAAGGCGGCGAAGGCGGGCGTAGACGGACTGATCCTGGTCTGTACAGGGGCTGGCGGACATGCCGGATCACTCAACCCCTTTGCCCTGGTTCAGGAAGTGCGTGAATTCTTTGACGGCACCATCCTTCTGGCGGGATCCATCAGCACAGGTCGTTCCGTTCTGGCGGCCCAGGCCATAGGAGCTGACCTTGCCTATATGGGAACCCGCTTTATTGCGACAGAAGAAGCAAATGCGGATCCGGCCTATAAACAGATGCTGATAGATCATGCAGCGAGTGACATCGTCTATTCCTCGCTATTCACCGGTGTACATGGCAATTACCTGAAGCCGAGCATTGCGCGGGCCGGCATGGACCCGGACAACCTGCCGGAAGCAGACAAGTCGCAGATGAATTTTGCCAGCACCGATGCAAAGGCCTGGCGGGATATCTGGGGGGCCGGTCAGGGGTTGGGGAGCATCAAGGACGCCCCCCGTACGGCAGAACTTGTCCAGAGGCTGATCAGTGAATATGCCGACGCCAGGGCTGACCTGATAAAAGCCTCAGATTACCTGTAGCATCGCCGCGACCAACGGATGCCGAACGATATCCCTGTCGGCGAGTCTGATGACAGAAACGTCATCCAGAGTGGACAGTCTTTCGGAAATATCGGCAAGACCGGACAGGCCATCAAGCAGATCGGTCTGGGCCGGGTCTCCCGTCATGACCATAGTAGACTGCCACCCAAGACGGGTCAGCAGCATCTTGATCTGGCCGTAGGTGCAGTTCTGCGCCTCATCCACAACGATAAAGGCATTATTCAGGGTACGGCCGCGCATGTAAGCAACCGGCGCAATTTCGATCGTGCCGTCATGCAGGTATTTCTTGAGATTTTTCAGCCCCATCCTGTCCGCCAGGGCGTCATACAGGGGTCTGAGGTAGGGCGCCAGCTTCTCATCGACTGCACCGGGCAGATAGCCGAGGTTTTCCCCGGCTTCCACGGCCGGCCGGCAAAGCATGATTTTTGAGACTTCCCCCGCATCAAGGGCTTCCACAGCCTTGGCAACGGCAATATAGGTTTTCCCAGTGCCGGCAGGCCCCACCGACAATATGACGTTATGGTCCTCGATTGCCTTGATCAGTTGAGCCTGGTTGTCGCTCTGGGGCTTGATTTTCCTAATATATTTCCTCTCCCTCTTTGCATCTTCTGTACCAAGGGGGTCCCACCCGCCGTCACGATAAAGCGGTCGAATATTCGAACTGTGAATATTCTGGTTTTCAGCAGTGTTGTGCACGCGTCTGGTTCTTTTACCCATTACAGTCTCCAATTTTAAGGTGGATAGGAAATACGCTCATCAGAACAACAAAAAACGCCTTCCCGGCTGGGAAGGCGTTCAAAATACTTTTTTGGGCAACAGAAAGATGTTCAGTTTCTCGACTGGGGTCGTCTATTCCCGCTCGCGGTATCCTCACTCTGAACTATCCTTTCTCAAAGATTCGTTACATAAAGTGTAATCTTTCAGAGTGAGAATGTAAAATATTTCTGCACTGCGTCATAAATATTTCTTTTATGACGTCCCGTTATCAGAACAGGTAGCCGATACCGACACCAACAATCCAGGGATCAATATCAACGCCGTCAGCGGTAACAACATCGTTGCCGATGCTGACGTCTGTATTGAGCCACAATTTTTTCACGTCGACGTTGAAATACCAGTTGTCCTTGATTTTATAATCAAGGCCGGCCTGCAGGGCAAAACCGAAACCGTCGGAATAGTCGATGGTTGTCAGGCCAAGGTCTTCGAGAGCGGTAGAGGTATTTTCGCTGTAGAAGAAAGTATAGTTCACACCAGCGCCAATATAGGGGCTGAAATCTTCCTTGGGTGCGAAATGATACTGTACTGTCAAGGTCGGCGGCAGAAGCCAGACACTGCCCAGCGGCACATCACCGAGGTCGGTGCCATTCACAACAGGATGATGCTTGGCTGTACCGGCAATCAGTTCAAGACCGATATTGTCGGTGACAAAATATGTAAAGTCCAGTTCAGGCACGACGGCATTGTCGATGTCTACTTCACCGCCAATAGAAGATGTTCCGCCAGCATCTGGAGCGACGAGAATACCGCGTGCACGGATCATCCAGTCACCTTTTTCCTTTGCGTCAGCGACACCGGTCATCAGGGTGGCGGCTGCCAGGCCTGCAATACAACAAGTTGTAAGAAGTTTAGTTTTCATGGTGTTTCCTCTTAGTGAATATTGGGAAATAAATATCCTTTGTTACAAACGCAACTTAGAGAAAGAACAATTGTTTGAAATTGATTTAGATCAGCTACTAAAAAGAATTTTCACTTACTTGAATGCGCCCTGAACCACTCGGTTACCCTATCGGCTTCCATGGGCCTGCTGATATAATAACCTTGGGCCTGGTCACATTTCAGCTGGGCAAGAAGGTCCAGTTGCTCGGCATCTTCAACGCCTTCAGCGATAACCTTGAGGTCGAAACTATGCCCCATGCTGATAATTGCCTCGATCAGGGACTGTGATTCCCGATCTGCCATCATACCACTTACAAATGCCCTGTCGATCTTAAGTTTATCCACAGGCAGGCGCGGCAGATAGGACAGCGACGAATAACCGGTACCAAAATCGTCAATGGAAAGCTGTATCCCGAGGTCGGCAAGTCCTCTCAGAGTTGTCAGAACCTCCTCGGTCTTGCTCATGACGATTCCCTCTGTAATTTCCAGTTCAAGATATTGCGGCTCCAGGGACGCCTCTTCAAGGCATTCCCGCACAAAATCCACAATCCTGTTGTCATGGAAATGGAGCGGGGAAATATTTACCGAAACCGGAAAGGCCGGCAGTCCCCTCGCCTGCCAGAGTTTGGCCTGCACACAGGCTTCCGGCAAAAGCTGTTCGGTCAGGGGAATAATCTGTTTTGACCATTCGGCAAGAGGAATAAACTCTCCGGGCGATACGAACCCCCGTTCCGGATGGTTCCAGCGCATCAGGGCCTCAACGCCGCATATCTGGCGGCTGTTAAGATCAATCTGGGGCTGGTAATGAAGCAGAAACTGACTTGATTCCATATTCTCCCGGATATCCGAAAGAAGGGTATTTCTATCCACCAGTTCGGCCTGCATTTCAGTATCGAAGATTATGACCTGACTGCCGCCTTCCTCCTTCGCTTTGTGAAGGGCAATTCCGGCATTCCGCACCATATGTTCAGCATTTCCCTTGTCATGCGGGTGATATGTAATGCCAATCGAAAGTTCCACGGGGATCTGCGCCCCCTCAATATTAATCGCCTTCCTGGTGTTGTCTTTTAGGCTTCGCGCTTCCTGCAATACAGCTTCAACATCTTCATACTGATCGCCGGTAATGGCAAATTCATCTCCACCAAGGCGAGCCAGGAATTCGTCCGGGCGCATAAAGGTCTTGAGAACCTCCCCGAGCCTGACAATGACATTGTCTCCGACTGCATGTCCGAAGACATCGTTAATATTCTTGAAGTTATCGATGTTGACAAGAATGACGCTGACAATTTTATCGGTGTTTTTTGACTGCAGCAGTTTCTTCTTCAATTCCCGCCGGAACATCATGCGGTTGGGCAAGTTCGTCAGGGAATCAAGTTGAGCCATTTTTACAAGAGCGTCAGTACTGGCCTGGGCCCGGTGAGTCATATCGGAGAAGTTGAGAATGGTTTCCCCGTCCGATAAAAAATCCGCCCTCATATCAAAGACACGCCCATCGGAAAAATCAATCTGCTTGTGATAACTGCCCTCTATCCGGCGGCTTTCCAGTTCGCGGATTTGCTGTTCCGTCTCAGCCTTTACCTTCTCGAGGGGAAAGCCTTCACGAGCCATCTGCCAGTTGCCCAGATCACGCAGGTTCACTCCCATTTGAAGGACATTATCAGGCAACTCAAATATCTTCTGATAGGCTTTATTCCAGATGATCAGGTTAAAATCCCTGTCAAACATGGCCAGCCCGCCACCCATCTGATCAACCAGGTGATGCAGGCTCTCTATCGATTTGTAGTGACTGCCATAAACTTCTGAAATTTCATGGACCAGTTCCCGGTTTTTTCGCCGCAGGGAAACAGAGGCAACGAATATCCTGTGGAACTGAGAACCGGCATAACCCAAGAGAAGCACAAAAATCACACATGCCAGTGCAAAAACATAATTATGCAACTCACCCCCTCCAATGAAATGAAACAGGACAGGTATACTGCAGGGAACCATGAAGGCCCACACCGCAAGCCGATGCGCCACCCCAACCAGTACCGTCACGGCAGACAGACCGGCCAGCATGGCCATAATCAGGTAAGGGCTGATCATATAGGTACTGTCTGCGGAAAAAAATATGGCACTGCCCCATACCAAACCCGAGAAGGATGTAAACAGCAGATAAAGCCTCAGCCAGTTTTTTTGCGATTTTTCAGTTTCGATTCGCTTGGTATATAAAGTAAGAGACAGTCGGGGCAGCAGACTTACAGCAAGTGCTCCGTACCAGGCCATGGCCGATACCTGCGGCACCCTGCCCCAGATCAGCCACAGGAACACAAAGCCCAGCAACAGACTGGCAATCACATTGGGAACGATCACGGAATGTAACGTTCTGATCTGCGCATCACGCAACCGCACGTCAGAAAGATGCGGCACAAACAGATCATTGTCTGTGTCATCATCCAGATTCTCAAAGACTGTTCCTGAAGCAGGTTTCATCTGATTGCGTCGTCTTTTTATAATTTAAAAGCTGTATATAAAACGAAAATCGTAAATAAATTAACAAGATGCTGGGAAATACTATCCTAAATTGAAAAATCGTTCAACTCACTGACCCATCATGATTGCTTTCAAAATATATAACAGTTTTATTTTCTTCCGACTGTATGTAAAATATTGCCAAAGGAATGGTAATTTATGCTTACACAAGATCAACTCACCCTTTCAAATATTCGACACGAACTGGATCGGATCAGCAATGAAATGATTGACCTGATCCAGAAGTACAGCCTTGATGCCAGCTCCTCGCTGGAGATTATCGTGGTCGCCAGATCAAAAATCTCTGATCAGAGAGACTATATCCGCTTTCTCGAGCTGTCTCTCGAGGGCCGGATTTACGGTGAAGCGGCGGAAATGCTGGAAAAGTCAATCGTGACAGAAGCAGACGAAGATATCGAGCACTAATCCCGCCCTGTCAGGACTGCCCGGACAACAGGGGTATAGACCGCCCCGTCCTGCAGAGTTTCACTTCTGTAGAGGCCTATTTCCGTAACCTGTTCCCGGAATGTAAGCTCCATATTTGGCAAAGTACGCGGCAATGCCGCCCGGCCCCTCACCCTGGCCAGGGTGATATGAGGTATGAATTCACGAACCGGCACCTCAAAACCATTTTCCGACAGGTCGCGGACAAGTCGGTCCTGCAATACGGTCAATGCTATATTCTCCTCAATAGACACTGCAAGAAACCGCGTCCGCGCGAATACCCCTAACTGCTGCATGCCATTCATGGTTATCTGTAAAGGCGCCGCCTGCCGCCCTGCCCGCTTCAGGATCTCCGACAGCAATGGTATTTTTTCTTCCGGCTGGTTGCCCAGAAAGGCCAGTGTCAGATGATAGTTTTCCGGCGGGATCCAGCGTATATCCGCCCCGCTCAACTGCTTTTTCAATCGTCTGGAGAAATGGCCGACCGTCTCCGTTGCCTCCCCTGTCAGGGGAATGGCCATAAATAACCTTACTGTCTTTGCCTCTTTGTCCATAAATAACACATACAAAGAACGGAGCCGGTCGGCAAAGAAAAAGCGGCGGACAGTTGCCTGTCCGCCGCTCATTTTTAAACAAGATATCTGTCAGATCAGAACTTCTGACCAAAACGTGCGCCAATCGTCCGGGGACGGTTGGTTGACGTTGTCGTATCCAGCTCACTCGGATAACCCGGGTAATATTTTGCGATCTCCGCACGAGTGTCAGTGACGTTGTCGGCAAAGACACTGAAGGTCCAGTTATCCCCGCTGACGCCGGCAGACAGGTTCAGAAGGCCATAGGCATGCTGTTTTTCGCGCAGACTAATATCAAGATTATTCCAGCTATAGCCTGTGTAGGAATAGGCTGCCTGCAAAAATCCTGGTAAATTGCCAACCTCTGCCTCATAGCGGGCAATTGCCGTAAACTGAAACTCTGGAACAAAAGGCATTCGTGTACCAGCCGGTGCAATAGTTTCGATAACAGTGTCTCCATCATCCTCATACCTATTTTCATACGCCGTTGTAAGTTTGGCGTCGTTGTAGGAACCGGACATTGACAATGTCAAATTCTCCGTTGCAGCGAAAACAAGATCAAACTCGGCTCCATAGGTCCTCGAGTTACCCGCATTTCGGATAATGGTGAGGTTTGAGACTGCGAAATCCAATACACCGAGTTGAACGTCAGACCATTCAACATAGTACACTGCGCCGTTAAACCGGAGTCTATTGTCCATCCAGGTTGTTTTCCAGCCAATTTCATAGTTGTCGACGAAATCTTCCTCATAGCTTGGAATCCCGGGGACCCGGGCGCGGTTCACACCACCAGGACGGAATCCCTGGGAGAATGTGGCATAGACCATTTTGTCGTCATCAATGGTGTAGCTCAGGTTGACTTTAAAACTTTGACCGGTGTTTTCTTTTTCATCATCCAGAATTCTGGTATCGAAACAGGGATACTGAGGTGTTCCAGTGTCCCGATCTTCAACAAAGTCACCATTGCCATCATAATAGCCGGTACAATGGCCAAGGAAGCCGTTAAAGCCATACAGTGTATTCCGGTATTTATAGAAACGCGCACCGCCCAACAGAGTAAGCTAATCGGTTAGATCGAAACTTACCTCTCCGAAAACTGCATAATCCCGGTCGATACGTACCTGTTTGGTCTGCCATGTTGTATGACCGTCAGGAATGACGGAATTGGCGGGGTTCATATCCGGTACTACCCACTGCAGGTCAAAATCATGGACCTGGCGCTGATAAAATAGGCCGGCGATCCAGCGGAGACGGTTTTCCTGCGGCGACTGGATACGAAGTTCATGACTTTGGCGGGTGTATTTTTCATCACCCAGAACATACTGTGACGGATCCGCACAATCTCCACCGGCTGTATAATAGACACAATCGTAATCATATCCGGCATAAAGATTTTCCAGAAATTCCGCATATCCGGAATAATCATAGATACTGTCCACATTACGGTTCAGGTAAGCACCTGCATAGACCACATCCAGATCACCAATTTTGCCCTCGACCGTCAGTGTCGCCTGATACCAATCTTCATCATATTCGGTGGGGAAAAAATCCCGTGCCTTCAAGTCACCGATATCTTCCGGGTCATGGGTGAATGAGCCAGTGGATTTCTGATGCTGGAAAATCAGCCCCGGAGTCACAGTCCAGTTTTCATTCAGATCAACCCTCAACAGGCCGCGTGCGCCGGTTGTTGTGGTATCATTGAAGTTTTCCTCAACAATATCGGCGTTATCCTTGACAATACCACTGGCAGCATACTCAATGGTGGCCGGCACGTTATCGATATAACCACCGTCATCCTCATGCCAGGCCACCAGACGAATGGCGCTGTTATCGGTCATTGGAATATTTGCATACCCCTCAAGGGTGAAGCCCGCTTCACCATTTTTAACTGTATTCACCGCGACATCGTAACCGGCTTCAAATTCACCAATCACAGGCTTATTTGTAATAATCCGCATGGTGCCAGCCTGGCTGCTTGAGCCAAACAGGGTGCCCTGCGGTCCGGACAATGTTTCGATCCGTGCAATATCATAGGCATGAATGTCCAGAATCTGGTTGATGGTGGTGATGGGCTGCTCATCAAGATAGACACCGACACTTGGCATGGATCCGGAATGAACGCCGTCGCCGCCGCTGGAAATCCCGCGCATGTAAACCTGGGACTGACCGGGTCGAGCGGTCTGGAAGGATACCGTCGGCAGGAACTGGATGTAGTCGTCAAAGGCATTGACGTTCAGGTCTTCCAGTTGCTGCTTACCAAGAACCTGCACAGACAAAGAAACATCCTGCAGGCTTGATTCACGTTTCTGGGAAGTCACGATGATCTCTTCGAGGACCACTTCCCCTTCTTCAGCAGCGTAGACTGCCTGTTGTGCCGAAAGGGCCCCGGACAACAGCATCGTCGAAGCCATCAATGCTGACCTCGAGACGGATAATTAACTTTCATATTTTCACTCCCTTCGTATATTTTAATTGCATAACGCGCTTTTCACTGGTGCAATTTTATCGCTTTGACGTATCGAGCGCTTGGTTGACGTTTTGTATACCCCTACCGACGAATGTAACCCCTTATCAAACATTTTTGCATCTTTCAGAAGACATTACAAGACCCTGCGGGTACTATTTTGTACATTTGAACAAGTCTTTTTTTTATTTTTATTATCATATAGTTATATATTTTTTTGAATGTTTAACATTATCATAGAATTAGGGAATGTCACTATCATGGGCAATTCGCCTTGACACCCTCCTGTCTTTGCCCGTTTAATTTGATGAAATAAAAAATAATATAATGCCCGTGATCTGACGTAGCGGGAGGATGAAAAGGGACAAAACGCAGAGAAAATGTCTTCAGCAAATCAGGATCCGCACGGGGATCTAAAAACCGCCCTGAACCATGCCGCCAGCCTGTTGCAACAGAATCCTGCATTGGCTGAACAACAGGCACGGGAGATATTGAAAGTTATCCCGGACTTCGATCCGGCAAACCATATTTTGGGTGCCTCGCTCAGATTCCAGGGGAAATTGCCAGAGGCCCTTATGGTGATGGAACCTCTGACGGACAAACTTCCCTTCTCTGCCCCAATCTGGCATGAGTACGGCCTCGCCCTTGCTGCTGCCGGCAATGGAGACAACGCCGTCAAGGCACTGCGGCAAGCCGCTTCGCTCAATCCGCAACAGGCTGAGGCATGGCGTGCCCTTGCTGAACAACTGACCCTGTCCGGTGACAGTACTGCGGGTGAAAAGGCGATAGAGAAATACATCTCCTGCCTGACCAGCCATCCGGAACTCAATCAGGCCACAGCACTTTTTCACCAGGGGAAAATTGCCGAGGCGGAACGGCTCGCCCGCGATATCCTGAAAAACCACCCGACTGATGTTGTCGCCATGCGTTTGCTGGCTGACATTGGCGTTAAAGTGGGACAATATGACGACGCTAAAAACCTGCTTGAGCGGGCGCTTGAACTGGCCCCGAATTTCCATCTTGCCCGGCACAGCTACGTAATTACCCTGTATCGGGGACAGGATCTGATTAAAGCAATTGAAGAAATTAACAAACTCCTTGCCATAGAACCGAACAATCCCAATTACCTGACACTCAAGGGTACGGTTCTGGTACGCAAGGGAGATCATGCTGACGCGTTGGAAATCTATGAAAAGCTTCTCACCAACTATCCGAAACAGTCCAAGGGCCAGTTGAATTATGGTCATACTCTGAAAACAGTCGGCCGTCTGGATGAGGCCATTACCGCCTATCACAGATCCATTGAACTCAGCAACGAAGCCGGGGAAGCCTACTGGTCACTGGCTAATCTGAAGACTTATAAATTCAGCGACAAGGATGTGGAACATATGCTGTCGCTGGTGACCAGCGAGGGAGGCGATCCGGATGATCAGTCCCATCTGGCGTTTGCCTTGGGCAAAGCCTATGAGGATCGCGGCGATTATGAAAATGCCTTCAAATATTACAAACGCGGCAATGCGATCCGGCGCCTTCAGCATCCTTATGATGCCAAGATCAACATCTATGAATCCGTCCGCCAGATCAAATGCTTTGATCGCAATTTTTTTGCTGCCCGACAGGGTTGGGGTTGCCCTGCCCGCGATCCGATCTTTATTGTCGGGCTGCCGCGCGCCGGCTCTACTCTGCTGGAACAGATCCTGGCCAGCCATTCACAAGTGGAAGGCACCGCCGAGCTTATCGATATCATCGCTATGAGCCGCAAACTCGGCGGCAAAAAGAGACATAATGCCGCCACCCTCTACCCGGAAGTACTGCAAGACCTTTCGCAAGAAGAACTTCGTGAACTGGGCGAAAGTTATCTGGACACGACACGGGTGCAGCGCAGCACAGACGCACCCTATTTCATCGACAAGATGCCAAATAATTTCCAGCATATCGGGTTGATCCATTCGATCCTGCCCAATGCCAAAATCATTGACGCCCGCCGGCATCCCATGGGCGGCTGTTTTTCAGGATACAAACAGCTTTTCGCCCGCGGCCAGGCCTTCACATATAACCTTGAGGACGTTGGACATTATTACCGGGACTATGTGAAACTGATGGATCACTGGGACGTGGTTCTGCCCGGCCGCGTACACCGTGTCCAGTATGAGGAAATGGTGGCGGATACGGAAAACCAGATTCGCCGGCTCCTGGACTATTGCGGGCTGGAGTTCGAGGAGTCCTGCCTGAAATTCTACGAAACCGACCGGGCGATCCGCACCCCAAGTGCGGAACAGGTGCGCCAGCCCATCTACAAGGCCGGGCTTGAACAATGGCGACATTTCGAACCCTGGCTCGATCCGCTCAAGGAAGCGCTCGGACCCGTCCTCGAGCGTTATCCGATCGAATAAGAAAAAGGGGCCCGAAGGCTCCTTTTCCTCTCTGCCTGACTGCTTATTATTTTGTAAGTTCTGTCAGAATGGAATGCCACATTTTCAGGGCCACCGGCAGGGTCGCCACCGGCACACGTTCATTCAGGCCGTGGGCATATTCATCAGACGCCTTCATGAAAATACCTGAAAAAGTATAACTGGGAATACCGACTGCCCGGAAATGCAGCGCATCGGAGGCGCCGGACGCCATATGCGGAATGATCGGCAAGCCCGGATAGGACGCATGCACCCCGTTGGCGATGGCATCAAACACATCCTTGCGCATGGGCGATGCATCACTTTCCAGCGGTTCATCAAGAACGGTCCATTCCAGTGCGTCATTGGCCACAACCTTTTTCAGGGTCTCAAGCGTCTTCTGCACACCAACGCCCGGAAAAATACGGCAGTTGATAGTGGCAACCGCAGACTGGGGCAATGCATTTTCCGCATGACCGCCCCTCAGCATGGTCGGGATGCAGGTGGTGCCGGTGGAACCCACATATTCCGGACGACTGCGCAGTAGGTCTACAGCCTCCCGGTCATCGGGATTTTCCGCAAAACGCTTCATAGCCTTACCCAGTTCACCGCCGACAAGAGGCGCCGTCCTGGAAAAATAGGCCCGGGTCAGTTCACTGGACATGACCGGAAATTCGAAGGCAAAGATTTTATCAAGTGCCGCTGACAGATCCTTGATTGCATTATCCTTCCGGGGTAACGAACTGTGGCCACCCGGATTTACGGCCTTCATCTCAAAAGTGGCATAGGTTTTCTCTGCACTATCCACAGTATAGGAAACAGCCACGCCATCCTCGTCAAGCTGTCCGCCGCCGCCATCGGCCACCAGGGCAAATTCCGCATCAATCAGGTCCCGGTATGTGGTCGCCAGCGCACGGGTTGTTGCCATCAGGCTTTCTTCATCGCCGGACAGGGCCAGGACAAGATCCCGACCAGGCACATATCCGTCCGCTTTCAGGCGCATCAGGGTGGCTGACAGAACCGAAACTCCGAACTTGTTATCACTGGAACCGCGACCGAAGTAGTATCCATTTTCCTCGATCAGGGTGAAGGGATCGCGTTCCCAGTCCTCCGGCAGGGCATCCACCACATCCATATGGGCGGACAGCAGGATCGGTTTTTTACCCAGTCGTCCATCACCGCGAAACCGAACCACCAGGGCTGCTGTATCTCCCATGGGCAGAAGATGAATATCTTCTGCCGGGAAGCCGGCGTTCCGGAATTCACCGGCAAGATATTCGGCGACCCTGGGCACAAGCCCCGATCCTTCGGCCGAACGGATGGCAACCGTTGTTTTCAGCATTTCCAGGGCCTTGTCCTGGAACGGCTGCGCGTCTGTTGCCGCCCGGACAGGAAGGCAAAGATTACTTGCGAGTATAATGCCGCCAGCAAGAACGGCCCATATTTTCTTCATTGTGATTTTCTCTTTCCTCAACTGTTACTCTGATCCCCGGAAGCCGTCATCAACGCTGCCGCCCTTGTTCTGAATTCTTCCGGCAGCAGTCGGGACTTGCGCGCAATCAGGTCAAAAAAAGCATAGCTGGCCTCCTGGCTGGCGGCAATATTGTTTCCGTTGCAGTTCACAAGTTCATGATGTGCGCTGAACGATGAATTGCCGATCCTGCTGATCCCGCTTCTGACAAAAAACAGATCCCCTGCCCTCAGTTCCGCAACAAACCTGGTCGTCAACTCCAGATCGACAAACCCGGTCTCGCGATCAATCGGCAGGCCGCAGGCGTGAGCGAGATGATAACTGGCATCATCAAAAATTGCAGCATAGTGCCGTGTTGTCAGATGTCCCATGATGTCACACAGATTGGGATGGACAACGCCTCTGTTGGTTTCGATCATACCCATCCCTCGAGGTTTACCACCTTCTTTCTGTACAGGTAATAGATAATACCGGCCGCCAGATAGGCGCCCCCGGCCACGATCCTGACCTGGCTGCCCTCAAATACAAAATACAGAAACAGGGTGGATACAACAATGATGCCGATCCCGCCAACAAGCAACCCGATCCGGCCGAGCTTAAAATCAGCCTGACCATATTCCTGCGGTGCCTTTTTAAACACCCGAAGAAGTGCTACGCCGATAATGACCTGATACAGCAGGGTCACGCCGGACACCCAGACAGCATATTCCATAACTGTCTGCCCAAGCATAAGCGCGATGATGGAAAAGAAGACAACCAGGATTACGCTGTTATGGGCCTTGCTCTCTCCACCGTTACCGTCGCGTAATTTTTCAGAAAACACACCGGCCTCGGCAAGGGCAATAATATCCCTTGAAGCAACCAGAATAAGGGCATTGACCGAAGTGGCCGCTGCCCCCACAGCAGCAATTGCAACAAAGAACCCGCCCCATTCACCGAAAATTATCTCCGCCAGATGACTGACCGGCGCCTGCAAAGTGGCAAGTGTCTGCCAGGGAATTGACCCCACCAGTGCAAGCGAAAGGCAGATATATGTAATCAGGACCACAATAAAGCTGAGGGCAAGGCCCAGTGGAATGGTACGCGCCGGCCTGCGGATTTCACCGGCAAGCTCCATGACAACCATAAAACCGCCATAGGAGAAAAAGGCCGGAACCACAGCCTGCATCACCGGTTTCATCCCCAGGGGAATGAAAGGCGTGATATTTTCAGCCTTGACCGCCGCCATGCCGCCAACCGAAACCGCCACAAGTGCGACCATGAAAACCAGAACCAGCAAGGTCTGAAGATTCACAAGGTTCCGTGCGCCGCCCAGGTTAATGATCCCGAAAAACAGGACCACACCATAGGCGGCGACTGTGTGGTTTACGGCAGGAAAAAGTCGTACGAAATAGTCGGCAAAACCGTTGGCGATTAATGCAACGGCCAAAACGTAAACGGCCAGCATCAACCAGATGGTCACAAACCCGCCCATAGGAGACACCAGCCTGGCGATGGCCACATAACCGGCGCCGGTTTTGGGAAAGATACTGCCCAGCTGGGCCGCCACAACACAGGAAAAGACCGCGATGATAGCTGCCAGCCCATAGGACAAAATCACTGCCGGGCCGGTCGCGCCGGCCAGTTGCCCCGGGAGCACGAAGATCGACGCCCCGATAACATATCCTACGACAGTAACAACAACTGCTGTAAGGCCGAGTTCCCGTTTCATGCTATTCGCCCGGTTTCAGATAACTGCCGTACCAGTCCAGATTCCGGTTCATTCGGTCTTCCAGATAACTTGGCACTACAATACCGTGATGTTGGCCCGGATAGAGTACAAAGCGGGTATCGATTCCGGTGGAACGTAAAGCCTGATACATCTGTTCTGACCCCAGGCAGGGAACATTAAAGTCCAGCTCCGAACACTGATACAGGGTCGGGGTTTTGATCCGGTCCGCATTCAGGAAAGGAAAACTTACCCGTTTGTAAGCCTCAAAATTCTTCCAGGGCGTACCGATCTCCAGTTCATACTCCCGACTATATTGGTCATGTCCGTATGTGCCCAGCATATTGGCTGTGCCGGCGCCGCTGACCGCTGCCTTGAACAGGGTGTCCGTGGCAATCACATAGTTGGTCAGCATGCCGCCGTAACTCCAGCCGCCAACCCCGAGACGCTCCCGGTCGACAATGCCTTTCTCTGCCAGATAATTCGCCCCGGCCAGAATATCCCGGGAATCCACATTCCCCCAGTCTGCATATATGGCCCTGGAAAACTCAAAGCCCTTGCCTGAGGATCCCCGCGGATTGATACCGACAACGATATAGCCCTGCGCGGCATAAATCTGCCAGTCATACATAAACTCGTGGGAGAACTGGTAAACCGGACCGCCATGCAGCCGGAATATGGCTGGATAAGCCTTGGTCTTGTCATAGTCCGGCGGATAAACAATCAGACCGCCAATGTCATGGCCATCGCTTTTGAACTCGAATTTCTCCGTTTTCGCCAGGTGATAGTCTTTCAGCCAAGCATTATGGGATGTCAGTTCCCGGTCGTCGCCATCGACTGCAAAAAGCTCAAAGGGCATATTGTCATCACTTTGCTGGACTACAACATGGCCGTCGCCAGCAACATCAAACCCAAGCGCAAACTTGTCGCCCTCAGTCAGGTAACTGATATCCCCTGTCGTGGCGTCAATTTTTGCCACCAGTGTTGAGCGATCCAGTTCCACCAGAGCATAAACGACCGACCCGTCCTTCGACCATTTGGGAATATAGAAACAGCGGTCGATATGAGCGAGTGCCCGGACCTCGCCAGTCTCGATATCGCCAATCATCATCTGCCAGGGCGCATAATAAATCCATTTGCTTTCCCCGCTGGCCAGCCATACCAGTTTCTTGCTGTCAGGGGACCATTGTGGCGGTGACATCCAGTAAGGGTCCACATCGGTACCCTTAAAGGTGCTGATCCGTTTTTGCTCACCATCCTTTTCCGGCGCCATAATGAAGACGTCGGAATCCATATTCCGGTCAGCATCTCCCCGGTCCTTGGTTACATAAGCAATCCATTTGCCGTCCGGCGACCAACTCGGCAGCCAGTGATCCTGCTCCCCGAAGGTGATCTGTGTGGCGTTCTTCTTTTCAATATCCAGCACATGGAGATGACGACGCCCGCCGGCTAGATAGCCAACCCAGTCTTCCTTGAACTGGAACCGGTCAATGACGACCGGTGCCGGCGTTCCCGCCTCATTTGCCTTGCCGCCCCCGACAAAAGCGGTAAAAACAATTCGTTTACTGTCAGGCGCCCATCCATATTCGACGATTCCGCCATCCACATTGCTGATTTGTTTAACTTTACCTCCGTCTGCCTTCATGAGGAACAACTGGGTGCCGGAGTCATCCTTGCCTTCCCCCAGAAAAACGATATGGCGGCCGTCCGGGCTGAACCGGGGATCCCATTCGCTTTTCTCTTTTGTTTTCGTTATGTTTTCCGGTTTTCCACCTTTGTAGGGCACAAGCCAAACATCGCTTGTGCTGGCATCAATCTTCAGATTATTGGCGCCAACCGAGTAGACCACTTTTTCACCGTCCGGAGACAAAGCGGGTGCGCTCACATCCTTTATTTTATGGAAATCCTTCACCTGGAATAACTGATCCCCGGCAATCGCAGTCTGAACAATCCCCACCAGAACGACAGTAGCCAGTACCAGTTTCTTACTCAGCAGCATTTATTTTCTCCCCAAGTGCCCTTTTGGCAGCTTCAATATCTTTCAGAATAGCGTCCTTTTCCCACCCGGCATTAAAATCTTCCTCCCGGGTGGCAAGATGCTCTTCAATTTTGCCAATCCAGTCCAGAAGATAGCGGGCATCCTCCGGAGCAGACTGCGGTTTGTTTTCAACAGTCAGCCAAACCGGATTGGTCGTCGCATAAGTATAGAGATCCTGGATCATCGGGTGGGATTCTTCATTGACCGCCCGGAGCAGTATCCACCCGCTCTCTGTCACCGGCACATCAAGTGTGGCGTCCGCGCTGTACAGATCCTCGCCCAGATCCACCTGACGGATCACCCGGCCGTTCTGGACGAGTTCCAGTCGCCGGACCGGAACTGCTGATCTGAGGGACAGCTGGACTTTGATTGTGCCTCCTTGTTCCGGAAAAGCTATTTCATGCCCTGGCCCCACTAAGGCGGCCAAGTCTTCCCCCTTGACCAGGAGACCCAAATTCGGGCCGTTGGTCACATAACCATGCCCAAGCCTGATCGCTTCTTTCAAGGAGTCCGGGTTGTTTGCCTCTGCCTGGAGATATGCCCGGTTCAGGCCGACAGGTCCGCGAAGGGAGGCATAGTTGGTCATGGCATCGGTTCCGGCCCCGGCAGTCAACCGGTATCCAAGATTTAGAAACTTGTACCAGACCGCCGCGGTTTCCTGATGGTTGGCAAATGACACGACTTCAAGGAAATCTGTTTTCCCATTCACGACATCAACCGGCAGACTGTGGGAAAGTCGTCCCTCGGCACTGGGATCCGGCACCGCATCAAAAGGATGCACATAACCCACAACAGCCCCCTGAGCGTGGGCAAGATCCGTTACCACGCCATTGCTTGGATAGGGAGAAGCCATTGCCGTGTGCCGGTAGCTGGCAAAATCAGGGGTCACAAGGTGATCATCCAGATGCAGGAAACTCAGATGTCCCCAGTAGCTTGTATGATATTCCTGGGCCTGATAAATGGTCACACCTTCGATTGTGTCGGATGTTGTCTTAAACTGGCTGATGTCGGGGATTCGCTGTTCCTTATTGACAAGCAGGTTATAGATTACATCCACATCTTCAGCTTTTGCGTCCCGGGCCAGCGTTTCAAGGGTCTGACGGTATTTACCCCCGTAATTCATATGTACATGCATGTCCGCGCTGACATAATCACCAAATTTCGGGGGAAGTTTTACAGAGGCCAGCGAGAGTTTTAACGTTTCCCGGCTGCCGCTGGCCGTGATTTTTTCATCCGCCATCCGATGGGAAAAGCCGCTTGACGCCATGACATTGATGTCTCCCTGCGGCACCGTCAGACTGCATTCGCCAAAACAATGAAAATAATGATTTTCATGATCGGCCCGTTTTGGGTCGATATAGTCGTCGGCATGCATACGGCTGTTGTCCGGACCATAATGCCGACCGTCAGACGATCTGACCATCACCCGGCCATAAAGCGACTTGCCTGCCTCATCCTGCAGACTGAGAGAAAGTGTTGTCATGGGTTTCCTGTAAACCCTGTTCACCGCCCGGATCTGCTCCCGGGCGCCGCCGACTACCGTCAGCCGCCACAAGGTCAGACCGCCGGTCTCGTTACTGGTATAAAGCAACTGCCGGTCATCCGGCGACCAGCGGGCCATTTGCAGGTCAAAATCTCCGAACGTTAGCGGTAGCGGAGAAAGTCCCTCCGGCGTTGTCAGCCACAGCTGATGCCACTGGCGACGTTCATAGCTGCTGTACAGCAACCGCTTGCCATCATGGGCCATTTCTGGGTGAGCGGACCAACTTGTCTCTTCATCGACAACCAGTTTGCGCTTCTTCGGGTTTTCCACATTGACAGACCAGATCCCGCCCGTGCCCCAGGCATCTTCAGGATTGGAGACATAGTAGATGGTCCCGCCGTCCGGCGACCAGGATGGGTTAATGGCATGATCAGTCTGGGAATAGTAATATCTGTCGCGCTTGCTGACATTGCCGGCCACAAGGACCCTTACATTTTTCAGTTTCTCTTTTTTCACCTCGGCCACATAAAGACCGAAATAGCCGTCCCTGCGGCTCGACACAAAAGCAAGTCTTTTGCCGTCCGGACTCCATCTGGGTTCAAGATTGACGTTTTTCTCGTTGGTCAGATCAATCTCTTTTCCGGATTCGAGATCAAGCAGGTAAAGATTGAGGGCATCACCGTGATGACGGGTAAAAACAATATGCCGCCCATCCGGCGACCAGTCGGGCTGGTAATCATATCCCGGCCCTGTCGTAAGCTGATAGGCCGTGTCGCTATCTATTTCCTGACGCCACAGCGATCCCTGCATGCTGTAGACCACCGTCTTCCCGTCCGGAGACCAAGTCGCCGCAGACGGACCTGCGGTCAGTTGCGGCATATAAAGTTCGCGCCAGTAATAGGTATGGGGATGCGAAATATGGGAAAGAACCGGTATACGCTCGGTCTGCGACTGCCCCCAGGAAAGTGAAGAAACAGATACTGTCAGAAAAACTGTACACAGGACACCAAACAACACTCTCATCTTACGCGACCTCCAAAGTCAGCTGGTCAAAGGCTTCTATTTCCAGAAGCATTACCGTTTCCCCCTCGACTGCCTTAAATCTCAGGGCATTATAAAATCCCGAACCACTGTCATTGCCGTTGTGAACGGCCAGACGCATGTAAATCGCATCCCGTTCCTTGCCACGTATGATGGCCTCAAATGCCGGAGGTTCTGAAAAGCCGTATTTTTCCAGCGCCTCGACTGATCCTGCAAATTCTGCTTCCTTGCCCAGGTCCCTTGACATTCTGGTCAGCAGATCAAAGAGAACCGGCGCATCTTTTTTTTTGGCCATTTTGAGGGTTATCGTACTCATGACGCATATGCCTTTATCTGCTCACGACCCTTAAGATCGAGACCTGAACGAACCTCGTCCGGGGTCGCCACTTCATGTCCCAATGCTTCAATAATAGTCCGGATATTTTTAACCTGTTCTGCATTGCTCTGTGCCAGCTTGCCCGGTGGTACGGTCAGGCTGTCTTCCAGGCCGACGCGTACATTACCGCCCAGAATTACGCCGAGCGTCGCGAACGGCATCTGATGGGCGCCGGCGGCCAGAATTGAAAACTGATAATTGTCGCCCAGCAGGCGGTCTGCCGAAGCCTTCAAAGCCATTAGATTCTCCGGTGAGGCACCAACGCCCCCCATCACGCCGAGAACAAACTGGACATATAAAGGTGCCTTGACCAGTCCCTGCCTGAAATAATAGGCAAGGGTTTCAATATGGCTCAGATCGTAACATTCAAATTCAAAACGGGCACCGTCTCCCTGCCCCAGTTCAGTGAGAATCGTCTCAATATCTTCATAGGTATTACGGAATGTCGTATGCTTGGTGGCATCAAGCAGAGCAGGCTCCCAGTCATGCTGCCAGTCCTTGTAGCGTTTCTTCAGCGTAAAGATGCCGAAATTCATCGAGCCCATATTCAGGGAGCACATTTCCGGCTTGATAGAGCGTGCCGGCGCAAGGCGCTCGTCAAGGGACATCAGGGAACTGCCGCCGGTGGAAATATTCAGCACCGCATCACAGGCCTGGTGAATTTGCGGGATAAACCCTTGAAAATGAGCTGGACTGGCGCTCGGTCGGCCGTTTTCCGGATCGCGGGCATGGAGGTGAATGATTGACGCACCAGCGGCTGCGGCGTCAATAGACGCTTCTGCAATCTCCGCCCCTGTTACCGGCAGATGGGGACTCATTGTCGGCGTGTAAATCGATCCTGTCACCGCACAGGTAATGATAACTTTTCTTCCCATATTCTTCTCTTCCGCCCAGCTTCCGGGAACAATCATTTATCCTCGGCTATTTTGATCTTGCCGAATTTTTTAATCACGATTACATTCTTATAAGCAATATATATAAAATCAATTATAGTTTTCATGAATGGTAATATGTCTGAGAAGAATGACAATAAACCGGACCTCTATCTGACGGCGGACTCACCCGGACTTGACAGTATAGCGTGGGATCTGGACTGGAACCTGCTGCGAACATTTATGGTGATCGCACAGGAACAGAACATCACGAGAGCCGCGCAGCAACTGAACCAAAAACAGCCGTCGGTCAGCAACGCCCTGCGTCGCCTGGAGGAAAAACTTGGCTGTCAGCTTGCCGAACGCGGGCCACGTAGCTTCAAGATGACTCACCATGGTGAAGCGCTTTTCCAGGAATGCAAGGAGCTGTTCGGCACAGTGGGGCGTCTGCCCAATATCATTCAGGACGTACATGACAACGTGCAGGGTCATATCAAGATTCTGATGACCAGCCAGGTCATTACCCCTCTTCTCGACGAAACGCTCCGTACCTTCCATGAGAAAAACCCCAAAGCCACCTTCTCTATCTCGGTCAGGGGCAGCCAGGAAGTTATCGAGGCCCTACATGCCAAGGAAGGTACACTTGGAATTTGTCTAATTCGAGAACCCCTGGAAAACCTGACAACACAATTGTTGTACCGGGAACATTTCGGGTTCTTCTGTGGCCGCAACCACCCCCTGTTCGGCAAGACTGATATCAGTATGGAAGATCTGCGCGGGCAGCAGCGGGTTACCTTCTACACGGACCGTCTTGGTGATGTGCTTCATCCCATTGCCGTGCTTCGCGGCCAGGCGCAACTCAGCGACGCCGTTACGGGCGTCTCCAATAATCTGGAAGAAGTGCGCCGCATGATCATGGCGGGCCTCGGGATCGGTCCGCTGCCTATCCATGTGGTAGAGCGGGACATCCTGATGGGCAGGCTCTGGCCGTTGCTCCCGGTAGAGGAAGCACCGGCAGTCGATGTCTACACACTGCAGAATCCCCGGGCCGTATTGAACGCCGCGGAAAAGGAATTCCTGAAACTTCTCGACCAAAAAATCAGGGATATTCCACTGACCGAGCGCACCTACGGAAACATTCCCTACCCTCAACCACTTTAGAGATATTTAGAGATGTCACATCTGTTTTACCAAACCCGGGACAGGCGCCCACTTCTGGATCATGCCGAAGGCATTTATATGTGGGATGTTAACGGCAAACGCTATATCGACGGCTCCAGCGGCGCCATGGTCTCCAACATCGGTCACAGCAATTCCCGGGTACTCGAGGCCATGCGCGCCCAGATGGATAAATCCACGTTTGGCTACCGGCTGCATTTTGAAAATGAACCGGCGGAGAAACTGGCCGCCAAAGTAGCCGAGCTGAGCCCCAAAGGCCACGACAAGGTTTTCTTTGTCTCCGGCGGGTCGGAAGCAGTGGAAAGCGCGGTCAAACTTGCCCGGCAATATGCATGGGTCAAGGGTGAAGACAGCCGGTGGAAAGTCATTTCCAGATCCCCCTCCTATCACGGGGCAACCCTCGGCGCACTCGCCCTCACCTCTTATGCCCCACTGAATGCCCCCTTCCTGCCCATGGTGACCGATATGCCCAAGGTGCCCGCGCCGCGCTGCTACCTGGACCGGAATAACTCGAGTGATGCAGAGTGTGGCCTTCGTTACGCAGATATGCTGCGGGACAAAATTATCGAGGAAGGACCGGATAGCGTTCTTGCCTTCATCATGGAGCCGGTTGGTGGCGCCTCTACCGGCGCCCTGGTCGCCCCTGACAGTTACTACGGCCGTATACGGGACATATGCGAAGAATTCGGGGTGCTGTTGATCTATGATGAAGTCATGACCGGTGTTGGCCGCACCGGTAAATTCCTCGCCGCCGAACACTGGAATATAAATCCGGACATCATCGCCACCGCCAAGGGTTTCGGTGCGGGTTATATCCCCCTTGGTGCCATGACGGCACAGCAGCATATTGTTGATGTAATCCTTGATGCCGGCGGTTTTCAGCACGGCTACACTTATGCGGGAAATCCCATAGCCTGTGCGGCGGGGCTCGCGGTGATAGACGAGATTTACAGGCAGGGTATGATGACAAATACCATCAGGTCCGGTGATATACTGTTATCCGGTCTGCGGTTCCTTATGGATAAATACCCCTTTATCGGTGATATCCGTGGCAAAGGATTGCTTACCGCCTTCGAACTGGTCAGCGACCGGGAAACCATGGCTCCCCTCAAACCCTCCCTCAATGCCTTCAGCCAGCTTGTGGAAATAGCCTACAAACGCGGACTGATTATCTATTCCCGGCGTTCCCGGGGCGGACTGGAAGGGGACCACTTCCTGGTTTGTCCCCCGATGATCACCACCTCTGAACAGATCGGCAATATTCTTGAAATTCTTGATGACAGCCTTGCCGAGCTTGCCGCAACCCTCAACCTCGCCGGTTAAAGAAACGGAACCTCACCATGAAATGCGTCTTTTCCGCCCCTCAACACAAACATTACCCTGAAAGTTTCCTGGTCAATGGACTCCGTCAGGAAAATCCGGAAATGCCGGGCCGGATTGACAAGCTTCTCGAGGGAGCTACCGCCCTGGAGCTGGAAATGGTAACGCCACCGGATTACGGCCTCGGCCCCATTGCCCGGGTACATACGCCGGAGTATCTGGAATTCCTGCAGAATGCCTATAAACACTGGCAGCGTATTCCCGGGGCGGCGGCTGAAATCACGCCCAACATCCATCCCACCCACCGGGATGGAGTCTATCCAGCCTCAGTCGTTGCCCAGGCGGGTTACCACATGGCCGACGCTTCCGCCCCGATCACCGGGGAAACATGGGAAAGCGCCCTGCACAGCGCCTGGTCGGCAATTCACGCCAGTGAACTGGTCCTGGTCGGGGAAAAATCCGCCTATGCCTTGTGCCGCCCGCCCGGACACCATGCCGGTGCAGATCTGGCCGGCGGTTTCTGTTACCTGAACAATACTGCCATCGCCGCCCAGAATCTCCGCCGGAAATACGGCTCTGTCGCCATACTTGATGTCGACCTCCATCACGGCAATGGCACCCAGGATATTTTTTACAGCCGCAATGATGTGCTGACCGTTTCCCTGCATGCGGACCCGATCCGTTTTTATCCCTTTTTCTGGGGCCATGCTTCCGAACGGGGCGAAGCCTCCGGCCTTGGATATAATCTTAACTTCCCGCTGCCGCGTGGTACGGCCGACGACGGCTTTCTTGCCGCCCTGGACAAGGCCATAACCCGCATCAACGCCTTTTCACCTGAAGTACTGGTCATCGCTCTCGGGCTTGACGCCTTTGAGGGTGATCCCTTTGCCGGACTCGCCGTCACTACCGAAGGATATGGCAGAATCGGCAAAACCATTGCCGAAAGAATTCCCGGTCCGACCGTCATCATTCAGGAAGGCGGTTATCTTTGTGATGAACTGGGTCAGAACCTGGCAAATTTTCTCAAGGGTTTTGAAGCTGGAGCAACAAAATGATCCCCACTGACGTAAAATCTGAAAACATCCCCCTGTGGCTGGCACTTGTTCCGCTGGCCTTCCTGATGTGCCTGCTCGCAGGGGCTGTCGCCATTTTCGGAGATGGCGCCTCATCGGGCCCTAACCAGATCGGGCTGATGCTGGCGGCCGGTATGGCCTGCCTGATCGGTGTATTGCGCGGGCAATCCTGGAAGGAACTAGAATCATCTATCATCGAAGGTATCATGCTGGCCATGCACGCCTGCCTTATCCTGCTGATGATCGGCTCCCTGATCGGCGCCTGGATGTTGTCCGGTACTGCGCCCGCCATTATCCATCTCGGATTAGGGGTTCTTGACCCGGCCTGGTTTTATCCGGCCAGCATGATAGTCTGCGCCCTGGTCGCCGTTTCTATCGGCAGTTCCTGGACAACGGCGGCGACTGTGGGGCTGGCCCTGATCGGAATTGCCCATATTCTTGGCCTGTCTATAGAAATCACCGCCGGCGCCGTAATCTCCGGCGCCTATTTCGGCGACAAGATGTCCCCTTTGTCTGACAGTACCAATCTGGCCCCGGCCATGGTCGGGGTAGACCTGTTCATTCACATCCGGCATATGTTCTGGACAACCACGCCTGCCTTTGTCATTGCCCTGTGTCTTTTTGTCTGGCTTGGCTGGACCAATACCGCCGTCAGTACAGATGGCGACGCCATTGAAACCGCGCGTCTGCTTCTGGAACAGAATTACGCCCTCGGCATTCCTGCGTTCCTGCCGCTTGTCCTGCTGCTGGGGCTGTCGATCCGCAAGGTCCCGGCCCTGCCGACCATCACCATCGGCGCCATCGCCGGAGGACTTGTCGCCGCTTTTTACCAGACTGACGCCACCATCAAATTCGGCAACATGGGGGAAAATATTTCTGATGGCCTGGCAATTATAAAGGGCCTTTGGATTGCCGTCTCCACCGGGTATGAAGCCAGCACCGGGGATGCGGTGCTGGACCAGCTTCTGTCCCGGGGCGGCATGAGCAGCATGCTGAATACGGTATGGCTGATCATTTCGGCCATGTGTTTTGGCGGGGCGATGGAACATACAGGCCTGCTCGGCCGTATCGTGTTGACGGCGCTCAAGGGAGTCAGGGGAACCGGGTCGCTGGTCGCGACAACAGTTCTGACGTCCATCGGCATGAATATCATTGCCGCCGATCAGTATATCGCCATCGTGCTGCCGGGCCGGATGTACCAGATGGAATTCAAGCGCCGGGGACTGGCACCCCAGAACCTGTCGCGGACCCTGGAGGATGCAGGCACGATGACGTCTGCACTGGTGCCCTGGAATACCTGTGGGGCCTTCATGGCGACAACACTGGGCGTACCGACCTTCGATTATCTGCCGTACGCCTTCCTGAACCTGATTACTCCGGTAGTCGCCATCACCTACGGCCTGATGAACATCCGCATTACCGCACTGGAAATCGACCTGCCACAGGAAGACGTCCTTGAGGTCGTGCCTGAAAGGATTGATGTCTAGCGGACAAGTTTTCCGCCCTTGATCACCCCGTCCACATGTTCCAGAACAGTGATGTCTTCAAGGACATCATTGCTGACGGCAATCATGTCGGCGAACTTGCCGGCCTTGAGAGATCCGATATCCGCCTCCATCGACATCGACTGCGCGCCCCATATAGTTGCTGACTGAATCGCCTGCATCGGGGTCAGGCCGTAACGGACCATATAGGCCATCTGTTTGGCATTGTCCCCATGAGGATAAACGCCGCTGTCAGTACCATAGGCAATATTCACGCCCATTTTAACGGCTTTGGAAAAAACCTCACGCTGGGTTTCGGTAGTCTCGTCATTCTTACGCATGGTTTCTTCGGGCCAGCCCTGGGCAGTACCTACTTCCTTGATATAGTCACCGTTGTAAATATCAGCCACAAGCCAGGTGCCATGTTCCTTCATCATGCGCAGGGCTTCATCATCGGCAAGAGACCCATGCTGGATGGAGCGCACCCCGGCTCGCACAGCCATTTTAATACCTTCAGCGCCGTGAGCATGTGCCGTGACATATTTCCCGTCTTTTGCCGCTTCCTCGACTGCTGCCCGAAGCTCGGCCTCGGTAAATTCGGGTTCGCCGGGATCGGTTCCCACCGTCAACACGGCACCGGTGGCTATCACTTTGATAAAGTCAACACCTCCGTCCAGAAGATAGCGAACCTTTTCACGCACTTCATCTTCATTGGCCGCAACACCGGCCCGAAACTCGCCAGGGATTTCGACGCCGGCATCCAGACCGATCACTTCACCGCCACCGCCAGGAACCGTGATATAGGCACCTGCCACCATCATGCGCGGACCAGATATTTCCCCGGCATTGATCTTATCGCGCAGGTCAACATCCGTGAACACCCGGTAACTCCCCACATCAATGACAATCGTAAAACCGGCCTTCAGGGTTTTCAGTGCGTTGATGATTCCCATGTCAATGTCAACCTGACGGGTGCCTTCCAGCGGCGCCATCGGATCTTCAGACTGGATGTCACCCAGCAGATGGGAATGCCCGTCAATCATACCCGGCATCACCGTATAGCCCGACCAGTCGATTACGCCAGAGAGCGCGGCTTCTTCGGTCCAGGGTTTGATATCGACAATGCGCTCCCCCTCAATGACGATCATCTGGTCATCCAGCACCCTGCCCTTTTCCACATCCACAAGATGCCCGGCATGAACATAGACAAGACCGTTATCGGCTTCAGCAGCCTTGTCATTGTCTGTGTCCGATTGCCCGCAGGCGGTTACCAGCACAAGAGCACTTGTCATCATCAGGTTGCGCAACATTTTTTACCTCTTTATCATTTTAATTTATTCGCCCTTCAGGGCAGTAAGATACCAGTTCAGGAAACTCTGCTCGAAAGATTCCATTTCCGACAACCGGCCCGGCGCATAATAATGGGAATCCACGCCTTTCTGGTTATTGACGATAATTTCCTCGTCAGCCTGGGTGGTAATATCCCACAACCAGGTCAGCTTCTCCAGATCATAATCCCGGCCCTCTTCCGCATCATCCCGGACAAACCAGAACACATCACAGCTGCAGCTGTCGTGCGAATTGGGTACAAAGCGGTACCCTACCATATGGTCATTGTAAATCAGGAAGAAACTCAACGGCCCGACCATGAATTCGGATGCCCCACCGTCATGACGGTCGATTTTGCCCAGCAAAGGCGCCACTTCTTCCCCGCCCAGAGAACCACTTTTCATGCCCCTGAGAAGCGGATTGCGGCCATATTGATAGCCTTCTTCTCCCGGTTTGGCCCGATCAAAATAGAAAGAGGACTCCCGGGTCCGTATCGCACTGTTGCCTGTTTCAAGAAAGTCCTTTTTAAGTTCACCGAATTTTTCCGGTGCCAGAGCAAGGGCATGGATCTTGGCATATTCCTGATGGGATGGCGTACAATGGTAGCATTCCTGGTAATTTTCCACCGCCAGCTTCCAGTTGGCCGCAATGGGAAATGTTTTGCTGGCCGCCAGTTTCATATGGTCAAAGCCGAAGGTTTCAAAAACATCAGCCAGGTCTTCCCTCATCCCGTCCAGTGACGGCGGTTCATCTGCAAGGCAGACAAAAACAAGACCGCCCACAAGCGCCACATGGGCCGCATGAAGACCATTCTTTGATTTGTCGAAATCATCAGCCATCAGCCGGGCCGCCACCAGATTTCCGTCCAGGTCAAAAGACCAGGCATGATAGGGACAGGTCAGAAGTTTTGCATTTCCTTCCTTCTCAAGACAGATATGGGACCCGCGGTGCCGGCACACATTCAGATGGGCCTTGATTTCTCCTTCGCGGGTACGGATGACAATCACGGATTCCCGATCAAACTCAAACAGAAAAAAATCACCCGGATTCGGAACCTGTGAGACATGGCCCGCCAGAATCCAGTGCTTGAGCAGAATATTACGAACTTCCGTCTCATAAATTTCCGGATCTTTGTAAAATCTATGCTCCATCGAATATCCGGGCTGATAATCGGCAATCAGTTCTGCCATTGTCCTTTTATCCCGGGATAAATTTTCAGCCGCCATGCTCGACTTCCTTCACACGTCTATACTATTCACATATTTGCCTGTTGACTTTATTGTACAGTTGTACAATACCAATAATATATGAATTTAATTTTCTGGCTAGGATTATTTTATGACAAAAACGGCTATTATTATCGGCGGTGGACATAACGGACTGGTCTGCGCAAATTATCTGGCGCAGTCAGGCATCAGGGTTCGCGTTCTGGAACGCCGTGATGTGGTCGGCGGCGCAGCCGTGACCGAGGAATTTCATCCGGGTTTTAAAAATTCTGTTGCTTCCTATACAGTCAGCCTTCTGAATCCCAAGGTCATCCGTGATCTCGACCTGCATGCCCATGGCCTGACGATTTTAGAGCGCCGGGTCAATAACCTTTGGCCCCATGAAGACGGCAACTATCTGTCATTTGTGGTCGGAGGAGAGAATCTGAAGGCGGAAATCGCCCTCTTTTCGCAAAAGGATGCCAACGAACTGGATCGTTATTTCCGGGATACTGAAATGGTTGCCGACCTGATCCGGGACTTTCTGCTGGAAACTCCGCCAAATGCCGGTGGCGGTCTGCGTGATATTTTCAAAACCGCGAAATTTGCCAATCGTCTGCGCAAGCTTTCGCTGGAGGATCAGCGGATCGTGATGGATATTTTCACCAAGAGCGTTGCCGATTTCCTGAACCTCTATTTCGAGAACGAGTATGTGAAGGGTGCCTTTGCCTTTGACGGTGTTGTTGGTAACTATGCGGACAGCATGACGCCGGGAACGGCCTATGTTCTGATGCACCACGCTTTTGGCGAAGTGAACGGCAAGAAAGGCGTCTGGGGCCACGCCATCGGCGGCATGGGCGCTATCACCCAGGCCATGGCAAGCGCTGCCAGATCCAAGGGTGTCGAGATCGAGACTGGTTGCCCTGTCCGGAAAGTCATTGTCGAAAATGGCAAAGCATGTGGTGTGCGGCTTGAAACCGGCAAGGAACTCCGCGCCGATATTATCATTTCCAACCTCAACCCCTCCCTGCTTTACAACGAACTTGTCGATGCCGCACACTTGCCCGCAGACTTTTCACGCCGCATGAAGCATTACAAGAACGGATCCGGCACCTTCCGCATGAATGTGGCGTTGAAAGAACTGCCCCGGTTCACCTGCCTGGAAAAGCAAGCCCGGGCGACCCCGGATCACCTGACCGGCGGCATTGTCATTGCCCCGACCATGGCCTATATAGACCAGGCCTATCGTGATTGCCGGGAAAAAGGGTGGTCCCGTGCGCCGATCGTCGAAATGCTGATTCCGTCCACCCTCGATGATACTCTCGCGCCGGAAGGCCAGCATGTGGCAAGCCTGTTCTGCCAGCAATTCGACCCTGACGTTGACTGGGACAAACACCGGGACGAAGCGGCCGATGCAATCATTAACCAGGTTGAAAAATTCGCTCCCGGCTTCAAAGAAAGCATTGTCGGGCGGCAGATCATGAGCCCGCTTGATCTTGAGCGCACCTTCGGCCTCACCCGTGGTGATATCATGCACGGCAACCTGACACTGGACCAGATGTTCAGCGCCCGGCCCCTTCTCGGCTACGGCAATTACAGGGCACCTGTCAAAGGGCTTTATATGTGCGGATCAGGCACCCATCCCGGCGGCGGGGTGACAGGGGCGCCCGGCCATAATGCTGCGATGGAAATCATTCGGGATCATTAAGCTCCGGCGGCAGCCCCACAGACAAACCGGTGGTGCTTTCCACAAATTCATGAACAATCCGGAGACCCTCCGCACGCGAGAAGGTTTCCGGATCAAGACACCATTCCAGCCATAATCCATCCAGCAGAGCGTTAATTCCGATCGCCTGCCTTTTGATCAATTCCGGTGCTACAGCCCGATTGTCCATGGCATAAGCCTGACCCAGCATGTCCTCGATGGAGCCGATATACTGCCGATAGGTTTCCCGATGAATATGGGCAAGATCCTTGCGGATCAGGGTGAGCGACCAGAAGGACAACCACACTTTCAGCAGCCTTGGATCCATATTGTCGACTTCAAAGGTTTTGAGAAAAAATATCTTCAGGGCTTCCAGCGGCTCTTCACTGTTGCGGGCGATACTTGCCTGGAACCGGTCAAGAAACTCACCAGCCAGATAGCGGTAACTTTCCGCAATCAATTCATCCTTGCCGCTGTAATAATGGGTCAGAAGGCCAGGGGCAACCTTGGCGTATTCGGCAATTTTCCGGACGGTCGTTCCCTTGTAACCGTTTTCAGCAAGGGCACAAATGGTGGCTTCCACAAACAACTGACGCTTGTTGTCACCTTCATAATCCACACTGAAAATGCTTTTTTCTTTTTTCATTCTTCGCCCACACACTGTTTTGCCTGTATCTTATAACAACAGGAAACAATATGGCAAAGATGCATTCGCCACGGGGTGCCTCCAGGACGCTATTAAAGTTCTGTACATTTGTACAATCCCTCCCCTATACTCTGACAAAATAAAGGGTATGAAACAGGTACGTAAAATGGCTGAAGATGTGAAAGTAAGACCATGCATGGGATTCTGGCGTACATGGGCGCTTGTGGTCGGTATGATGATCGGCTCCGGCATTTTCATGATGCCTGCCCTGCTGGCCCCGTTCGGAGGCCTCGGGCTGATGAGCATTCTGGTCACTGGTGGTGGTACACTGCTGATTGCGCTGATGCTCTCCCGCCTGACCAAAGCCATTCCAAAAGTCGGCGGCCCCTATGCCTATGCCCGGGAAGGCCTTGGCGACTTTGCCGCCTTTCTGACCATGTGGGGGTACTCTATCTCCATCTGGACGTCGGTGGCTGCCGTAGCTGTTGGTTTCGTCGGCTATCTCGACGTTTTTATTCCTGGACTGGCTGAGAATCCGGTCGCTTCCCTGATTGCCAGCCTCGGCCTGATCTGGCTTCTTGTGGCACTCAACATAAAGGGAGTTCAGGAAGCAAGCATCATCCAGCTGATCACGACAATTCTGAAAATTTTACCTCTGCTGCTGATCGGCGGACTTGGATTTTTTCATATCAGCGGAAATTATATGCCGGAAATGAACCCGACCGACGGAAACCCCTTCTCCGCCCTGAGCGCCGCCGCGATTATGACCATGTGGGCCTTTGTCGGCATCGAATGCGCCACCATTCCGGCAGATGATGTGATTGAACCTGAGAAAACCGTCCCCAGGGTCATGTTCTGGGGAACCATAACCGTCACCCTGGTCTATCTGGTTTCCACATTCGGGGTAATGCTTGTTGTGCCGCCGGAGGTATTGACCACATCAACAAGTCCTTTCTCAGACGCGGCAACCGCCATGATGGGACCTTTCGGGGCCAAATTCGTCGCCGTTGGCGCGATGATCTCCATGATTGGCGCCCTGAATGCGTTGATCCTTGTCGGTGCGCAGACCCCGATGGCAGCTGCCAGGGATAAACTGTTTCTGCTCAGCTTCGCCAAACTGTCTAAAAACGGCACACCTGCCTTTTCCCTCCTGGTGCTGGGTGTCATCGCCTCAGTCCTGCTGATGATGAATTATACCAAGGGCCTGCGCGGCGCTTTTGAATTCCTGCTGCTGCTCTCCACCCTGTCAGTCCTGATCCCCTATGCCTTTTCCGCCGTGGCCGAACTGGTCCTGCTCAGAAAGGTGGGCAAGGCTGCCCCCCTGCAGACCACCTTTCTCTCCCTGGCGGCTTTTGTCTATACCACCTGGGTCATTATCGGCTCCGGCGACCAGACGGTTTTCTGGGGATTTATACTGCTGCTCGTGGGCATGCCCATCTATGCCTGGCTGCATGTGCATATCACTGAAGTGGAACAGGTTGAGGCGGTTGAATGACAGGCTTTAACGAATATGGGAAAATCAGCCGCATCGCGGTAAGGTCTCCTGCAGCATCCTTTGTGAATGATGAAAAGGCCGGGGCCGAATGGCAGGCGCTACGGTTCCACGCCAGGCCAGATTACAGGGAAGCGGTCAGCGAATATGAAGCCTTTCTCGACATTCTTGCAGGCACCGGAGCAACCGTCAGTGACCTGCCCGGCGCAGAGGAACTGACGCTGGATTCCATTTATGCCCGTGATGCGCTTCTGGTCAGCCCGAATGGGCTTATTCTTTGCCGTATGGGTCGTGTCAGCAGACGCAACGAACCGGCTTGTAACGCCCGCCTGCTGGAACAGGCCGGTGAAACAGTGCTCGGCCAGATTACCGCTCCAGGAACCCTTGAAGGCGGCGACTTCATCTGGCTTGACGACACCACCTGCGCAGTCGGATTCGGTCCGCGAACGAATGCAGAAGGCATCAGACAGCTACAGGGCCTTCTTGGTGAGGAAGTCGAAGTCCATGTCGTGCCCCTCCCGGCCCCGGATCATGAAGAGGATGTTTTCCACCTGATGAGCATGATCTCTCCGCTGGACAAGGATCTGGCGCTGATTTACCGGCCACTGATGCCGGACAGTTTCATTACCTGGCTGCAGGAGAAGGGCATCGGATTTGTCGAAGTGCCGGAAGAGGAATTCATCCCCATGGGCTGCAACGTTCTTGCCCTGGGACCGCGTGATCTTCTGATGCTGGATAATTTGCCTGAAACGAAGAGACGCCTTGAAGCCGCCGGCTGCACAGTACAGACTTACAAGGGTGACGAAATCAGCCGCAAGGGCGAAGGCGGACCAACTTGCCTGACCCGCCCGCTGGCACGATCATAACAACGTCAGAATCACAAAAGGCAATCTAACTCCTGACGCGAAGAACCTTGGCGCCCTTGATATGTGTGTTTTTCATTTCCAGCAACGCCTTGTTGGCGTCTTCCAGCGGATATTCCCGGATTTCCGGCTGCAGGGGAATTTCAGCAGCAAGCTTGAGAAACTCCTGAACATCGGTACGGGTTATATTGGCCACAGACTTGATTTCCTTTTCCATCCAGAGATGCTCAGGATATTCAAGGCGCAACAGAGCTTCCTTGTCTCCCGCCTCCTTGCGGATCGCATTGATGACCACCCGGCCGCCCGGTTCAAGATTCTGCAGGGCAGCGACAATCGGCAGCCAGGCAGGAGTGGTATCAATCACGGCATGCAGCTGTTCTGGCGCATGATCCATGGTATCGCCCGCCCAGTGTGCTCCCAGGTTACGGGCAAAGGCCCTCTCTTCCTCCTGCCGGGCGAAAACAAAAATCTTTGTGTCAGGGAAACTGTGGCGCACCATCTGCAGCACCAGATGGGCAGAGGCGCCAAAACCGGTCAGGCCCAAATTCTGTCCATTGATCAGCCCGGTCAGGCGCAGGGAGCGATAGCCGATGGCACCGGCACAGAGAAGCGGCGCCGCCTCGGCGTCACCGAATAGATCAGGGATGGGGTAGGTAAATGATGCGGGGACTGTCATCAGTTCGGCATAACCGCCATTGGCGTCCCTCCCCGTTGCGCGAAAATCCGGACAAAGATTTTCCTCTCCCCGCAAACAAAAGCGGCAGGTACCACAGGCCGAATATATCCAGGCTACACCAACACGGCCCCCAATGATCAGGTCCGGGACACCTTCCCCCACCGCCTCAATATGTCCGACGACCTGATGACCCGGTATCATTGGAAAATATGGCGGCGGTGTCCGGCCCTCGATTTCATCCAGTTCGGTATGGCAGATCCCGCAGACGGAAACCCCGATCAGGACTTCACCGGCACCGGGCACAGGATCGGGCCATTCCACCAGCTCAAGCGGAGCCGGGTTTTCCGAAAGCGGAGCAACAGATTTCAGGATCATGGCGCGCATGAAACTATTCTCCCAATTTTCATTCTACAAGCCTGCCTTCTTTCCGGTTTTTTGTAGAGAATGACCAATATCCAGAAGAATTCTTTGAACCTTTCCGAAGTTGTCTAAATCCATCATTTACTAATCAGGTAAAAGTCTCAGGGTGTAATCTGTTACCTCCTTAATTTTCTCTTTGGTATAGAATACCGGGAAATAATCGCCTTCATTCCAGTCTGTAAACAGATTTTTGTAATAGGGACTATCCGGATCACCTGATTGACCTGGCGTATTGGTGCCAACGGTCAAATCCCAGTCTGAGGTGTCGACAATAATCCGGAAACTCCCACCTGACGTTTGACGGGGGGCACCATAATTTACATTCAATGTATTTTCACTTCCGCCTCGAGGAAGTTGTGCAGTATTTACTTTTTCCTGCATATCCTTGTTCAATAAATGACTGAAAGGGTGAATGATCTGGGCATAATGGGTTTTCCCATATATCCAGTCCTCCATATCCGGCCCCCTATCCTTTTTCAGGCTCTGCACCGCTATTTTAAGGCTTTCAACCATTTCGGTATTCCTCATCCTCACAGCATCTTTCCCAAAAACAAATTCTGGCGGTGTCACCAGCCATTCAAGTATTTTCTCTCTTCTTATTTCCGGGACAGCGGCCAGCTTCGTCTCAGGAATAACCCGCTTCGTTATATTTTCGAACAGAACCGTTTCCCATTTGTCATAAATTGTTGCGGCGACACTGTCCCTGCCCATCATGTAATCCCAATTTATGAGCTTTGACCTGACCGCTTTCAGCTCCGCCGAGACCTTTAAATTTTTAAAAAGAGATATGATTTTCTCCGCCGTCATCGATTTAGTATCATATTGCAATGCGATAGAGTCTTTTATGCTATGGTTTTCTGACTTCTCCATCGCTTCCTGAAGACGAAATATCCGGGCCGGGTCTGAATAAAAGTCACTAAAAATATTGGGATACCCATCAGGTATATTGTAGTTATTCGCTGTCCCGTACCATCCCTCCTGTGGGTTCAGGAGGTGAGGCATGGACTTGACCGGAACATAACCACTCCATTCATATTCACCATTCCCGGGAACGGGAAGGCTGCCACTCCATCCAAACCTGACCGGAGACAGACCCACTGATTGCCAGCCAATATTTCCTTTTTGATCTGCCCAAACCATGTTCTCCCCGGGCAGACCAGAGAACGAACAGGCGTCTCTGAATTCTTCCCAGGTGGTCGCCTGATCCATGCGCAGACTTGCCAGATAGGGGGTTGCTCCAATATCAAGCCAAGCGGCTTTCATCCCGTAGGCAATATGATTTTCCTGATCCTCAAAAAGAACAGGACCGTGTATGGAATATTTCAGAACTTCGGTGACCGTGTTCTTGCCACGGACTTTAATCCGGGTCTTTTCAACCTCAAAGTCTTTCCATTCCCCTTTATACCAGTATTGATTTGGCTGATCAGGATTGGTTTCATAGACATACAAATCTTCCTGATCAATCCAGAATATGGTCAATCCCCACGCGCCATAAGCATTATGGCCGATTGAAATGCCCGGCAATACAGGTTCTCCGCCGCCGATCACATTCCACCCCGGTGCATTTAAATGCACCCAATAGCGCAATGAAGGGCTTTGAATGGCGCGATGAGGGTCGTTGGCCATGAGGGGCATACCGCTTTTTGTTTTGCGTCCCGAAACAACCCAGTTATTGCTGCCCAGGGCATTCACGCCCTGAAGCGGATCATGGAACAGATTTTCTGTGAATTTCTCCCGCTGAAAATCCGTCTTCTGATTAAGCCTCTGTGCTGAATATTCTTTGAGGTTTTTGAGATCTTCCTGTTCAAATTCCGGCATATTTCGGGAAGCCACGTAATCTGACATAATATCTGTATGTATTTTTGACAGATCAACGCCCTCAAATGCTTTCAAATAGGCCTTCCGGTAAAAAGGCAATATCTTTTTGGCGGTCTCCGCCCCCAATGCCTCAATGGTTTCGGCCAGCATAATTTCCGTTGACACCCCGCCCGTGAGAGCATTATGCCGGGAAACAACAATTTCAGGCGTCCAGTATCCCGGTTTGAGGTCAAGCATTTTAAATTCGAGAGGGAGCAGATCCGGCCTTTTTTCCGTCAATTTGATGTAAGCATTAATCCCCTCCACAAACGACGTTATGATCTGAATTCCATCTTTATGATAATGGGCCATTTCCTGCCTGATATCACCCCGAAATCGCAGAAGCCTGGCCCCTCTATCGTGGGTTAAAGCCTTGTCGCCCTGAATCTCCGCAAGCGTCCCAAGGGCTTTACGTCGCCAGATTTCAAATTGAAACAGCCTGTCCCGGGCCGCGTTATAGCCCTGGGCAAAGAAGAGATCAGACTGGTTTTTGGCATAAATATGAGAAATCCCCCATTTGTCCTTAACGATCTCGACAGGCTCTTTTAAGCCTGACGTTTTTAAGGTTTCTACGCTTTCACTATATGCAGGCCCATTTCCCACAAGAAACAAAATTACAACCAGAAAGATATTCTTCATTCTCAAATCCCTTTTCTTTTTTTTATCCCTTACCAGAGCGTGATTTTACCTCTCAGGTCTCTTGAAAGATCATAGCATAGATGGTGATATTTGATGGCCCGGTATCATTGGAAAATATGGCGGCGGTGTCCGGCCCTCGATTTCATCCAGTTCGGTATGGCAGACCCCGCAGACGGAAACCCGGATCAGGACTTCACCGTCACCGGGCACAGGATCGGGCCGATCCACCAGTTCAAGCGGGGCCGGGTTTTCGGAAAGCGGAGCAACAGAGTTCAGGATCATGGCGCGCATGATGCCATTTTACCTGATTTCTTAATTCAATAAATTGATAAATCTCAAAAAAAACCCGACCCGCCATAAAATGTCCAGCGGATCGGATAAAAGCTGTATTTATATCGGTTGTCAGGCAGCCTTGGTCGTAAACGCCCTGATCAGGTCATCAAGATGTTTAATCACTTCAGCGGAAGCCTGCTCTACGCCGTCCATATTCTGCATGGCGCTTGAATGATTACTTTTTTCATGATCCTTTGCCGCCTGAATGCCATGTTCATGGACCAGCCTATGGCAGGTTTCCAGTGCCCTGAAGGACGGATGATCACGGTAAGGAATAGACTCTTCCCCATAATACCATTTCCCAAGACGACAACTATGATGATCCGACAACTCCTGAGCACTGATGCTTTCCAGGCCTACCATCATATCCCGCAGGCGTTTTTTCCAGATAATATGGTCGGATTTGGCAATCCGCAGCACCTTGTTTGGAACTTCGTGTTTGCCAAAGGCTTCAATCTGGTGACTGACCAGGGAAGCGACATCTTTCATAGATTCCACAACTTCCATAATATATTTTGAGTTTTTGCCTGATTCATCGGCAATATTAGATGCTCCGCTGGAGACTTCGCTCGTCGCTTTTTCCTGTTCTGCAAGAACATTTGCCACTTCCGCCATCAGGTGATTTAGCTGATCGATATTTTTATCGATATCGGACATATGTTCCTTGACTTGGACCATAACTTCCTGGCCGCTTTCCACTTCACTCTTGGCACTATGCATTGACGTGACAATCCCGGTCATCTCCTTGACCAGCGACTGAATGCGGTCCTTGATGTCCACAGTGGCCTGGGCTGTCTGGGTGGAGAGTGTCTTCACTTCTGACGCCACGACGGCAAAACCGCGTCCGGCCTCTCCGGCCCGGGCGGCCTCAATGGTCGCATTCAGGGCCAGAAGATTGGTCTGGCCGGCAATATCCTCAATCTGGGAAACAATATCTCCAATTCTTTTCGACGCCTCCGAAAGAGCCTCCACCTGCGCAACAGAATTCAGAACAGATTCAGCAATCTGCTCTGTTTGCTGGTAAGCCTTTTCCACAATAGCCGTTCCGTCAGCCGCCTTGCTCCTGGCATTACCGGCCGTGGAAGCCGCTTCCTGTGTGGACTGGTTGATGCTGTTCATGCTTACCACGGTTTCCTCGATCGCAGCCGCGATCCTCTGCGCATTATCATCAACCTTCTGAATGGCATGTACCATATTGGAGCTGACGATCGCTGTTTCATTCATCGCCATGGAAATTTCGATCGTACTGTCGATCATCTCGTTAGAGAATTTCTGCGCCGTCAGGGTTTCACGCTCGTTTGAGCGGGAACTGGCATATTCGGATAAAATACATCCCATATCCAGCATCAGGGCAGACTGAACAAGACCGTGTAGGGCTGACTTTTTTTCTTCGGGTTCATCCAGCTCGAAAAGCTCCTTGCCCAAACGTTGCAATATGAAATTATATCCGCTAATGAAAGAAACCTGGTCAAGTCCGATCGCATGATGGGCCTGACCTATCCTGCGACATTCTTCCATATAATTTTCATCGAATTGGCCACTGAAAATAGTATCCCAATGCTTTTTCTGCATCTTCTTGAGCATTTCCGGATCAGAATCCCCAAGAATATTCCTCAGATGATCATTCGACTGCAGAATCCTGTAAAAATCATCAAGAACATTATGCATCAGGGCCATAATGACCGGTTTGGCAGCGCGTAACGTATCAATCCCGTCAGGAGTTAAGCGATAAAGAATTTTTTTTTGTTCTATGTCCATTTCCTTGCCTATTTCTTATATTCACTGAGCATTTTGGCAAAACTTTGCGGGTTACTCGCACACAAACCCCTATTTCCGCTTAGATGCTAATACATAATTTATTAATTTTATTATAATTATCTAATGCTTGTTTCCTAAAAGGCAAAAAGGCTGCACAGCAGGCCAAAATTATCATTGGAGACCAGGATCAGGTTTTCCTGAAAGCTTGCCCAAAAGCCCTGCGAGTGGAGTGATCTATTAAAAACTGGATCTATTAATAACCAATTGGAAAGAAACCCCCTCTAAGCTCACTTTCGTTATCGAGAGAATTTCAAATGCTCTCCATATTACGGAAACAAAAAAGGCAAGCTCATGAGTACACTCAAACAACATGTGATTGCACTGTCCGTTGCAATGACAGCCGGCATGATACAATCCCCGGCCCATGCCGGCAGCTCTGGCGCCTTTAAGGCCAGCACACAGGGTTTGGGCGTCGAGCTGACCACCGGCCTGTCCGACCACATGGCCTTCCGGGTCGATTTTAACTATTTTCAGTTGAGCCGGACGATGAGCGAAAGTGACATCGATTATGACCTGGACCTTGAACTAAAGAGCGTCAACTTCCTTGTCGACTACCATCCCTTTGACAATGGCTTCCGGATTACCGCCGGCGGCGTCTGGGATAAAAACAGCCTGAACGGGCAAGCAGTGGATGCCCCAACTTACAGCATTGGCGACCAGGACTACACTCAGGCAGAAGTAGGCACCCTGGCCGGCAGGATCGACTTCCGCGATGTTTCCCCCTATGTGGGGATCGGCTTCGGACATAATGTGAGAAAAGAAGGCGGCTGGAATTTCGCTGCCGACATTGGTGTGGTTTTCACTGGATCTCCCCGGGTATCCCTCACCTCCACCGGCGGGACCTTGTCCAATAACGCTACCTTCCAGGAAAATATCCTGCAAGAGCAACAGAATGTGGCCGATGGGATCGATTTTTTCCGCTATTATCCGGTGATTTCCCTGGGAGTCACCTATAGTTTCTGACCAACGGCATACAAAGCAGGAAAACCATTCCGGGCAAAGCTACATCAACTTTAATAACTCACAGAATTCCTCATCCCCCAGCCATTCCGGGTTTGTATCACTGGAATATTCAAAACCCTCGGGAACAGGCGTCGCATGTTCCTCTGTATAGAATTTATCAGACCAGAACCTGAATTGCGGTGTGATGATATAACGATCATGCAGAGCGATCGTTTGCCGGCCATCGTCCCGGGTGATCATTTGTTCATGCAATTTTTCTCCGGGCCGGATCCCTATTTCACGGATATTGAGGTCCGGGGCCAGACTCTTCGCCATATCACAAACTTTCATGCTGGGGATTTTGGGAATATATATTTCTCCCCCGTGCATCATTTCCAGACAACTGAGAACAAAATCCACTCCCTGTTGCAGGGTGATCCAAAAACGTGTCATCCGCATATCCGTCACCGGAAGATGATCCGTCCCATCCGCGATCAACTTCTGAAAAAAGGGCACGACGGAACCGCGTGAGCCCAATACATTTCCGTACCGTACGACGGAACAGGAAAAGTCCTGGTTGCCACCCAAGGCATTTGCCGCCACAAAGATCTTGTCCGAGGCCAGCTTCGAAGCACCATAAAGATTAAGCGGACTTGCTGCCTTATCAGTAGACAATGCGACAATTTTTTTAACCCCACACCCTATTGCCGCTTCCGCGAGGTTCTGGGCACCGAAAATATTGGTTTTAATACATTCGAACGGATTATATTCGGCAATGGGGACATGCTTCAGAGCCGCCGCATGAATCACATAATCCACACCACGAAGAGCCATATCCAGACGGTTTCTGTCCCTGACATCCCCGATGAAAAACCTGAGGCATTTGCTTTTGGCATGGCCTGCAAAAGACTGTTCCATCTCATATTGCTTTAATTCATCCCGGGAAAAAATAATCAGGCGTTTCAGCTTTGCGCGATCCAGCAATGTTTTGGTCAGCATTTTACCAAAGGACCCGGTACCCCCCGTAATCATCAGAGTAGAACCATCTAGAAAATCCAGATCGGTTTCAAAAGAACGGATTACTTTTGTGCTCATATAAAAGCCCTATCTTTTTTCAAAAATCCACCATGTAGCATTGTCCATACCGGTCATTGCCTTCCATTCGAAACCATAACCGAGGCATTTGAGATCCGGGAAACTTTCAAGCCAGAAGTATACATGGACTAACGACTGATATACTTCTCAAAATTACTTAGTTAAGAGACATATCATAAGGATATTTGTCAATCACACGCTTCATGTCATGATCTAAACAATAGTTACAGGATGTAAAGTATAGTAGAAAATTAAATGAAATCAAAATGATAAAAGACACTACGTGGTCTTAGTAGAGGATTGACCGACTCAGTGAGACCCGAGTCAAGAACCAGGTTGAACCGCCCCGGTATTACCGGAGGCTCCTACTTCTGAGTAAAAGGAGCCATCACAGATCAGTCTGAAAACAATCCCAAAAATGACAAAGGTAACAGCTCAAAGCATGTAGCTGCATAACAATACCCTGAGCATAAATCACTCGCATTCTCCTTGTTTCGGCCCCGACTTTCGGGGCTATTCTTTTTCTCTATTCCCTGAATTTCGTACAATCTTCTCATGAAAAATAAGCGATCTACCGCCCTCCAGGTAACCTCTGGAGAGCGGAATCAATCCGTAGTGACTAAATCACCCGCAACCACTTGTCGGGTTTCATGTGAGTATAGTTGCGGGGCGTAGGATGTTTTGATGCGGGGCGCGGGAAAGGCGCAGAGGTCCTGGAGTTATTGAAAAGTGTGGGGCGTACAGCAAGATAAAAGCAAGCGTAGCTCGGATGTGATACCGCCTTATTTCATAAGGAGTTAACGGGGGTCAGAGGGAAAAATATCACGCCCCGCACATATTTCAGACACCGCCGATGCGCCCCGGGTACAGGGTACGAATGAGTCTTTTATGTGTGCTTTATCAATAATTATGTTTTAAACATCATAATCTTTGTTTTATATATACATATGCAATTAAAAATCAGAAAGCCTACAGAATGATTACCTCATCACAGATTCGGGCCGCCCGGGCATTACTGGGTATAGGCCAAAAGGAATTGGCTGAACTCTCCGATGTGTCACTGCCCACGATCCAGCGCATGGAAGGCAGTCAGGGCAATGTCCGCAGCGTCGTCTCCTCGTTGTCGAAAGTAGTAGACGCTCTGGAGCGAGCCGGAATTGAACTTATCGGTGAAAACACCCAAAGCCCCTCCGGGGGAAGAGGAGTTCGTCTGAAAGAACCTGTCCGAGACCTCTCAGCATAAATGATTTTTCTTCACACGACGGTGACCGCCGACAGATGCCGACGAAGCCGCCGCCTTAAAACAAAGGCCGCCGCAAAAAAATGACCACGAAAGATACGACAAAACAACTTGTCACTTCCCCAAGCTTCACAGAACTGTTCACGCCAAAAATCATAACTATCCTGAAAGAAGGATATAGTCTCCGGCATTTGCGGTCCGACGCCATTGCCGGGCTCACAGTCGCCATCGTCGCCATTCCTCTGTCCATGGCCATCGCCATTGCCTCCGGGGCTACTCCCGCCCAGGGGCTGTACACGGCAATCATTGGCGGATTTTTCGTTTCTTTACTGGGCGGAAGCCGGTTCCAGATTGGCGGTCCTGCCGGGGCTTTTATTGTGCTGGTGGCTGCAACGGTTCAGGCTCATGGCATGGATGGCCTGCTGCTTGCGACCATAATCTCGGGAATGCTCCTGCTGGCCATCGGCTATTTGCGCATGGGAACATTTATCAAATTTATCCCCTATCCGGTGACAGTAGGGTTCACAGCAGGCATCGCTGTCATCATTTTTGCCAGTCAGATCAAGGAACTTATGGGACTGACTCTGTCGGCCCCGGAACCGGGACCAATGCTTGAGAAACTTCCTGTGCTCTGGGAAAGCCTGCCCACAGTGGAACCAATGACACTCGGTCTTTCCCTATTCACGGTCCTGGCGATCACAGTTCTCAAACAATATCGTCCTGCCTGGCCCGGTCTCCTCATGACAGTCGCCTTTGCTGCTGCTGCCACAGCATTGCTTGATCTGCCTGTTGAAACCATCGGCTCCAGGTTCGGTGGCATCCCCGGCAACCTGCCGATGCCGACCCTGCCGGAGGTTAGTATGGCAAAATTCATGGCTGTGCTTCCCAACGCCGTTGCCTTTGCCCTGCTCGGCTCCATCGAATCCCTGCTTTCCGCCGTTGTGGCGGACGGCATGACCGGAAGAAGGCATCGTTCCAACTGCGAACTTGTGGCACAGGGTGTCGCCAATATAGCCTCCGGCCTGTTCGGCGGGATCTGTGTCACAGGCACCATTGCCCGGACTGCAACAAACATACGCGCCGGCGCACACGGCCCTGTCGCTGGAATGTTGCACGCGCTCTTCCTGCTCCTGTTCATCCTTGTCGCCGCACCATTGGCAAGTTATATCCCGCTGGCCAGCCTGGCGGGCGTCCTCGCCATCGTTGCCTGGAACATGATTGAGAAACATGCCTTCCTTACCCTTCTTAAGGCGTCCCGTGGAGATGCCGCCGTATTGATGACGACTTTTTTGCTGACGACATTCAGGGATCTTACCGAAGCCATTGTTGTCGGCTTTGCCCTGGGATCCGTCCTGTTTATTTACCGGATGTCAAAGACCACAGCCATTGAAACCCATATTCCGTTTGTTGCGGATGACAGGGCAGATGATGAAAATAACGAGCGAGAACCTTACGATCAAACTGCAGCAACAGACCCGGACGTTGTCGTTTATCGCATCTCCGGCGCTTTCTTTTTTGGGGCAGCAGCATCTATCGGATCGGTTCTGGATAGAATTGGAGACAGCAACAAGGTCTTCATTATTGATTTCAGTACAGTACCTTTCCTTGACTCAACAGCGGCAAGCACACTTGAGGGACTTGCTCATAAAGTTCAACGCCAGGGGACAGAACTTTACTTTTCCGGCACATCTTCCAGTGTAAGAAAAGATTTGACAGCTTTTGGGCTCACGCCCCCGCTAGTTCGCTATGAACCATCCGTGGAGGATGTAACTGCAAAACGCCATATAAGCGACACCTGATATCCACCATTGAACCTGGGCAAAACAGGCGAATACAAATGCGGGAGAAATTGTATTCGCAGGTTAACGGGCAAAAGCTCTCTAGATCAAAACTTTATCACAATCCCCAATAATAAAGTGAATACAGGGGAGTCAGAGGCGAATATATGAAAGTTAAACGCATCCCAAATGCTTAGGATCTAAAAAGCACCGGATTGTATTCTTCAGAAGGTGCATGGGGTGTGGCTGTATTCGCTTTTCCCTTTTTTAGGGGAAATAGCCGATTGAAGAGGACGCGATCAGAGATCGTTTCAGGCGCGTGAGAAACGAGTTCAACCTTCCTGAACACATCAAAGCCTCACGGACTTCGAAAGAATGCTGTAAACATGCTTCTGGAAGCTGGGTGCACCGAAGCAGAGACATCTGCCGTGACCGGTCAAACTCTCCAAATCATCCAGGAATATGCGCGGAAAGTGAACCGAAAAAAACTCTCCGAAGCTGCAATTCTGAAGCTCGAAAAATCTTGAAAAATGGGAAACATTTTGTGGAAAGTGGGAAACATTGGACCACCCTTTCCGCTAACTTATTGAAAGGAAAGGATGGTGACCCCTACGGGACTCGAACCCGTGTTTCCGCCGTGAAAGGGCGGCGTCCTAGACCACTAGACGAAGGGGCCAACTTGGCTTGGTGAGGTGGTTTCTAACCGTTTCACCGGGTCCGGTCAATAGCTATTTCCCAAAAAAATGACTTTTTTGTAAAATCGCCCGGCAAGCCTTTGTGATCAGCGGACCGGCGCCGCATCATCAATAAAGATTTCCGCTGTGGTCCGCCCGTTCCAGCTGTTATTTTTCAGGGTTCCGGCCACATGGATCATCTGTCCGCGGGATCCCAGGATCAATTGCCCGAGCGGCTGTTCCGCCGACCGGAAGGCCATGCCCTTGATGGTGACACCGTCCCGTCCCTGCAGCGAACATTTGACATGGTCCTGCCCCACAACATCGGCATAGGTCACTTTCATATGGGACAGCGCAAAGCGCGGCTGGGCATTGCCCTGGCCGTAGGGACCAACCCGGTTGAGTTCCTCTACCAGTTCCGGACGCACCGCCGAAGCCGCCAGCGCCCCATCCAGCTTAAGGCTCAGGCCCTGCAGCGCCTCATCCACATACTGGCCAAGACGTTGGGCCAGAAATTCCTCGAATTCTTCCAGAAGCTCGCCGGACACGGTCAGGCCGGCCGCCATGGCATGGCCGCCGCCATTGATCAGCAGATCCTGCTGACGGGCCGCCGTCACCGCCGCCCCCAGGTCCACACCGGGGATGGAGCGGCCGGAACCCTTGCCGATACCATGCTCGTCAATGCCAATGACAAAAGTGGGGCGCTGATAGAGTTCCTTGAGCCGGCCGGCAACAATACCGATCACTCCCGGGTGCCAGCCGTCGCCATGGGCGATAATCACCGGCGGGACCATGCCCCCGGGACCTATTTTGGCCGCCACCTGTTGTTTTGCCTGTTCCAGCACCATCATTTCGATGGCCTGGCGTTCTGCGTTATACTGGTGCAGTTCCCGCGCCAGCATGTTGGCATGAACGCTGTCATTGGTGCTGAGTATTTCATAACCGGTTTCGCAGCGTCCGACCCGTCCGCCGGCATTGACCCGGGGGCCGATCAGGAAACCCGCATGATAGGTTCCAGGGGCCTCTGTGGTGCCGCAGACGTCCATCAGGGCATTGATCCCCATATTGCCACGCCGGGCCATGATTTTCAGTCCCTGGGACACCAGCGCCCGGTTAATACCCTTGAGCGGCACAACATCACAGATGGTGCCAAGGGCCACAAGGTCGAGCCAGCTCATGAGGTCCGGCTCGTTAAGACCCTGCTCGTCGTACCAGCCACGTTTCCGCAGTTCCCGGCTCAAGCCGACAATCACCAGAAAAGACACTCCGATAGCGGCAAGCTGCCCATAGCCGTCTACTTCATCAAGCCGGTTGGGATTGACCACCGCCACGGCTTTCGGCAAAGCCGGCTCTGCCTGGTGATGATCGACCACAATCACCTCGAGGCCTGCGTCCGCTGCGATCTCCAGCGGATCGAAAGAGACAATGCCGCAGTCCACGGTCACCACCAGTTGGGCGCCCTGCTCTTTCAGTTTCAGGAAGGCCTCCGCATTGGGGCCATACCCCTCTTTCATGCGGTCGGGAATATAAACCAGGAGATCCCGGTTCTGGGCAGTGAAGAACCGCCGGAACAGCGCCGAAGATGTTGCCCCGTCCACATCATAGTCACCAAAGACGGCAACCTTATCATTGTTAATGATGGCGTCCGCCAGTCGCTGACAGGCCAGGTCCATATCCCTGAAGACAGACGGGTCAGGCAGACTGTCGCGAAGGGTGGGGTTAAGAAACTGCGGCGCCTCCTCTATGGAAACGCCGCGCCCCACAACAACACGGGCGACGATTTCGGAGACGCTATTCTGTTGGCTGATCGCCTGGACTTCACGATATTCAGCGGGCCTGACTTTCCAGGCCCGCCCCGTGACAGACTTTTCCACACCGAGCAGATATTCACTCTGTTCCGTGTCAAAAGTCCCTGTCATCAGCTTTTCTTGCGATGATGTTCGCCCTTGATCCAGCGCACGGTTTTGGTCTTGGACCGCATAACGACAGAATCAGTGGTGTATTTTTTACCGTCGGCAGAGCTGTGAACACCGCGCAGCATGGTGCCGTCGGTCACACCGGTCGCGGCAAAAATCACCTCGCCACTAGCCAGGTCTTCCGTGCTGTATTTACGGTCCAGATCCTCGATACCCCATTTGCGGGCGCGGCCACGTTCGTCATCGTTTCTGAACAACAGGCGTCCCTGCATCTGGCCACCGATACAGCGCAGGGCTGCCGCCGCCAGAACACCTTCCGGTGCGCCGCCAGACCCCATGTAGATGTCGACACTGGTTTCCGGGTTGGTGGTGGCGATTACACCGGCCACATCCCCGTCACCGATCAGCTTGATGCGGGCACCGGATTCGCGCACGGCCTTGATCAGGTCGGCATGACGCGGCCGATCAAGAATACAGACCAGCATATCGCTGACGGACCGGCCTTTGGCATCGGCCACGGCTTTGATATTTTCCGCCGGTGTTTTGTCCAGATCGACAATGCCTTCCGGCAGGCCAGGGCCAACTGCGATCTTGTCCATATAAACATCCGGCGCGTTCAGCATGTGACCTTCTTCAGACAGGGCAATAACAGCCAGTGAATTCTGGTCAGCCTTGGCTGCAATGGTCGTGCCTTCCAGCGGGTCAAGCGCAATATCCACTTTCGGTCCGTTTCCGGTGCCGACTTCTTCACCGATATAGAGCATCGGCGCCTCGTCACGTTCGCCTTCGCCGATCACAACCCGGCCCTGGATATCCATTTTATTTAAGCCTTTCCGCATGGCATCCACGGCTGCGGCGTCAGCTGCCTTCTCATCACCTTTACCCACCAGTTTGGCGGCAGCCACTGCAGCGGCCTCGGTTACCCGGACAAGTTCGAGGACAAACAGACGGTCCAAATTTGATTCAAACGACATAAGATCACAATTCCTTTATCTATGCTTTCCCAATATATTTCATTGTCTTTAAGCGTGAGACTATTCCTTTACGGAGCATTTTTCAAATTGTCTCACAAATTTTCAATACGAATAGCCAGCGGCTCTTCCTGCACGGAGGAAAGCGCTCCGATCCCGGCCAGGGCCTCTGACAGGACTTTTTCCTGTATTTTGTGTGTCACCAGAACAATATATACTGAACCATCCTGTTCATGCCCCTTCTGCAGCATGACATCAAGTGAAACATTATGATCTTTCAACACAGATGTAATATCCGCAATCACTCCGGACTTTTCCTGAACATGAAGGCGAATATAGTAAGCCCCTTCATGCTCGCTGATCGAAACCGGTTTTGCCTTGGTGAGCTGGTCGGCCGGGACAAAGAACGCGGGACCACTATGGCCGCGGGCGATATCGATGATATCCGCAACCACCGCCGAAGCTGTCGGCCCCTGGCCTGCCCCCCGTCCCTGATAGAACGTCCGGTCAATAAAGTCGCCTTCCGCAACAACCGCATTGAAAGCCTCTTCGACCTGGGCGATGGGCTCTTCGACTTTTACCATAGCCGGGTGCACCCGCTGCTCCAGCCCCTTATCGGTAAGACGGGAAATTCCCAGAAGCTTGATACGGTATCCGATTTCGCGGGCATACTCGATATCGACTGCTTCAATGCGCCGAATGCCCTCTGTATAGACATGATCAAAATCTGTCTCGGTGGCAAAGGCGACACTTGAGAGAATAGCCAGCTTGTGCGCTGTATCGATACCGTCCACATCAAAGGTGGGGTCGGCTTCCGCATAACCCAGACGCTGGGCCTCGGCCAGAACCTCGTCAAAGCCCTGCCCCTTGGCTTCCATGGTCGTCAGGATATAGTTACAGGTGCCATTGAGGATACCGTAAACCAGATTGAGCCTGTTGGCCGCCAATCCCTCACCGATGGCCTTGATAATCGGAATACCGCCGGCGACAGCTGCCTCATAGCGGACTGCAACACCGGCTTCCTGCGCCGCATTGGCCAGAGTCGCACCATGATGGGCGATCAGGGCCTTGTTGGCGGTGACAAAGGATTTACCGCTGGCAATGGATTTCTGCGCCAGTTCCTTGGCAATCCCGTCAGAGCCGCCAATCAGTTCGACAACCACATCGACATCGTCCAGACCGGCAAAATCCAGCGCATTGTCGAACCACTGATAACCGGTGAGGTCCACACCCCGGTCACGGACCCGGTTATTGGCGGACACGGCCACAATTTCAATCGCCCGGCCACAACGGGACTGGATGAGGTCCTTGTGTGTTTCAAGGATCTTCACGACACCGACACCGACTGTTCCCAGACCGGCAACTGCAATTCTCAACGGATTACTCACTTGTTTTCTTCCCTGTCTTTCAGGTGCTGTCTGGATTCCTCCAGATATTCGTCACTCTTCGACATAAAGCGTTTGATATTGCGGACCGCCTGGCGGATACGCTGTTCATTTTCCACAATGGCAATACGCACATAGCCTTCGCCATATTCGCCGAAACCAATCCCTGGCGAGACCGCGACCTGGGCATGGGTCAAAAGCTGTTTGGAAAACTCCATGCAGCCTACTTCTTTCCACGCCTCGGGGATCGGCGCCCAGGCAAACATGGTCGCTTTTGGCGTCGGAATGGGCCAGCCGGCGGCATCGAGCCCCTGCACCAGGACATCCCGCCGGACTTTGTAAATGGCGCGCACTTCATCAATATAGTCCTGCGGCCCGTTCAGAGCGGCTGTCGCTGCCACCTGGATCGGTGTGAAGGCGCCGTAGTCCAGATAGGATTTCACCCGGGTCAGGGCGCTGATCAGTTTTTCATTGCCTGCGGCAAAACCGATACGCCAGCCGGCCATGGAATAGGTTTTGCTGAGGGAGGTGAATTCCACTGCAATATCCTTGGCCCCCTCTACCTGCAGGATAGACGGCGGCGGTGTGTCATCAAAATAAATTTCCGAGTAGGCCAGGTCAGACAGCACGTAAACGCCGTGCTTGCGGGCAAAGGCCACTACTTTCTCATAAAAGCTCAGATCAACCACTTCGGCCGTCGGATTGGACGGATAATTGAGCACCAGGGCCAGCGGTTTCGGCACGCTGTGGCGCACGGCCTGCTCCAGGTTTTCCATGAAGTTGTCCTGGGTACCCGGCGGCAGGTGGCGAATTGTCGCCCCGGCAATAATGAACCCGAAATGATGAATGGGGTATGTCGGATTGGGTACAAGGATCACATCACCCGGTGCAGTGATCGCCTGGGCCAGGTTCGCAAGTCCTTCCTTGGAACCCAGGGTAACGATCGTCTCGCTGTCCGGATTGAGCGTCACATCAAACCGCCGTTTGTAATAACCGCAAAGCGCCTTGCGCAGTCCGGGAATCCCTTTGGACGCGGAATAGCGATGGGCTTTGGGATCAGGCAGGGTCGCAACCAGCTTGTCGAGGACATGCTGTGGCGGCACCAGATCCGGGTTACCCATACCAAGGTCAATGATGTCTTCTCCGGCCGCTCGCGCCTTTGCTTTCATCGCATTGACTTCAGCAAAAACATAGGGCGGTAATCTTTTGATCCGGTAGAATTCTGACTCCATTGGAAACTCGCTTAAGTTATCTAAAATTGGCCGGCCATTTCCGGCAGGCCATCTCTTTAGCAGTTATTTGACATCTCGAAAACATTCATTCATCGAAAATATGAAAAAAATAGGAAAAAACTCTGTCATAAGAATGGCAAGGAACATAAAATATCATGAGGCGCCAAAATCAGTCATTAAACCACAGGATAATCACGGAGGATATTTATGGACAAGGAAATGCCGGATATGGAGCAATTTGCTGAAAACATGAAGGCATATACGGAGAAATTTCAGAAGCTGGCAACCGAGTTTCTGGAAAAACATAAAGATCACTCCGGTCCTGCAGATCCTGACCCCCTTAACCTGTCCGGCGCGATGATGGAAATGACCAAATATTTTGCTGAAAACCCCGAGCAAATTGTCAAAAAACAGGTCAACCTGTGGAAGGACTATATGAAGCTGTGGCAGACAACGGCTAAAAAGATGGCCGGAGAACAGGACGTGGAGCCGATCACGCGTCCGGAACGGGACGACCGCAGGTTCAAAGACAAGGAATGGGAAGAAAACCAGGTCTTCGATTATATCAAACAGTCCTATCTGCTGACCTCCAAGTGGATTGAAGATCTTGTCAATGAAAACCCGTCGGCCGACAGCCACGAGGGACAGAAGCTGAAATTCTATGCCCGGCAGTTTGTTGACGCCATGTCACCGACCAACTTTGCCATGACTAACCCGGAAGTCATCCGGGAAACCATCGAAAAAAATGGCAAAAATTTGCTCAAGGGCCTTGAAAATATCGCCCGTGACATCAACCCTCAAACCGGCGAATTCAGGGTCAGCATGACTGACGAAACGGCTTTTGAACCGGGTCGAAACATCGCCAGCACCCCGGGCAAAGTTGTTTATCAGAACGAGCTGATCCAGCTGATCCAGTACACCCCGATCACGGAAAAAGTTTATAAAACCCCGATCCTGATTACCCCGCCCTGGATCAACAAATTCTATATCCTCGACCTGAGACCGGAAAACTCCCTGATCAGATGGCTGACCGAAAAGGGATATACGGTTTTTGTCATTTCCTGGAAAAACCCGGACAAAAGCATGGCTGAACTGGATTTTTCCGACTATATGACCCTTGGTCCCCTGTCCGCGCTTGGCGCCATCGAAGATGCAACCGGCGAAAAACAGGTCAACGGCGTTGGCTATTGCATTGGCGGCACCCTGCTGGCCTGTACGCTTGCGTTCCTCGGGGCCAAGGATTCCATCGATCGGTTCAAAAGCGCAACCTTCCTGGTCACCCAGGTTGACTTCAGTGAATCCGGTGAATTAAAACTTTTCGTCGATGACCGTCAACTTGCCGTGATGGAAAAGATGATGGAGGATAAAGGCTATCTGGACGGCACGACCATGTCCCAGACGTTTAATATGTTGCGCTCCAACGACCTGATCTGGTCCTTTGTGATCAATAATTATCTTCTGGGCCGGGATCCTTTCCCCTTTGACCTGCTCTACTGGAACAGCGATTCCACCCGACTGACACGGGCCTGTCACAGCCAGTACCTGAGAGAAATGTATCTCGAAAACAATCTGGTCAAACCGGGCAAGCTTGTACTCCACGACACACCCATCGATTTGTCCAACATATCAATCCCCACCTATATCCAGGCGGCACAATCCGACCATATCTGCCCGTGGAAATCAGTCTATAAAGCGACCCAGCAATTCACCGGAGAGCGGCGTTTCATGCTGGCCGGTTCCGGTCATATTGCCGGTGTCGTCAACCCGCCTTCCGCCAATAAATACAACCACTGGGTAAACCAGGAGACACCGGAAAGCTCTGATCAATGGCTGGAACAGGCGGAGGAAAAGCCCGGAAGCTGGTGGGAGGACTGGCATAAATGGCTGAAAGAAAAATCCGGCAAAAAAATCGCCGCCAGAATTCCTGGCGACGGCAAGCTTGAGGTCATTGAGGATGCACCGGGCAGTTACGTCAGAATCCGTTATTAACTTTTTTTTCAGCTCTATGTCGGAAAAGAAAATCAGATTTTTTGCTGTGAAGCACACCTCTTCTCGGGCAATCGCTACAGGGGAAGACCTAAAAACGGGGGAATTTTCATGACTGGCAACACAGGATCTGACAACAGTATTTTTATTTCAGATATCAGTCTCGACCGATATCCGGATTATCAGGAACTGTCGGCAATCGTTGACGGTGAAAAAGTCTGGTTCCGGTTTCCGGCAGATATTCCCCTGAGGGCAAGGCCGGAGGCTTTTATTCCCTTCTGCCTCTTTGACGCCATGCTGCGCGATATTCCCATCACTATTGATCCAGCTTTTCCCGTCTCAGAGGATTTTCTTCGCGGTTTTGAAGAGATACAAAATATCTACACCTGCTGGAACAGCGACCTGAACCCTGTAGAGCTGATCGCGGAAACCGGCACTCCGGATCAGAAAAGTAATGATGTTTATTGTTGCTATTCCGGTGGAATCGACAGCAGTTACAGTTATGCCAAGCACAGAAAGCGCATAACACACCTTCTAGTTCTAAAAGGAATGGATGCCTGCCGAAGTGACGAAGAATGGCAGAAATGTGTCGCTGATCGCCAGAGATTTGCCGACGCGGAAGGTAAAAAACTGATCGAGATTTCCCACAATGCCATTGAGTTTTTGCACAAACGAAACCTGCACTGGGTCCCGGT